>JBELAT010000073.1:0-10328 GCA_049508565.1 Endomicrobiales bacterium
CCGATCATTATGTGTATGAACACTTATAATGAGTGATTCACGGTTATCTACGTTCCGACAAAACCACTCGATACGGTCGGCGAAAATATTGGGCGTAGAAATTTCGACCGTTGCAGCAAGGTTGATAATCATTTTGTTGCTAGCTTTAGGATTCCAGGCCGCAATGACTGCGTTGCACACCTCTAAAGCAAAATCCGGTTCAGTTGCCATAAAACTTTCCGGACAATATTCTAATAGCACGGATTGTATCCTGGCAGTAGTGGCACATTTTTTTATGAGATCAATACTATCTGTTGCGGTCGTTATTATTTCAGACTTACTTTTTTTTAAAACTATCTCCCGCTGAACAGGTGAAGTAGGATTACATATATTAATGATAACTTTTTTCGCTCCTAATAGAGATTCAAAAGTCTTTTCTATGAGACGAGGTCGCGCCTGCGTTAACACTTGAATGGTCACATTTTTAGGTATCATTTTTTCTTCTATCAGCGTGCGAACGAACCTATATTCCGTTTCGGATGAGGATGGAAAGCCCACTTCAATTTCTTTAAACCCCATTTCCACAAGCAATTTAAACATTTTTATTTTTTCTTCTACGCTCATAGGTACGTTGAGAGACTGGTTGCCATCGCGCAGATCCACACTGCACCAGAGTGGGGCACCGGTTATAGTTTTGTCCGGCCAAGCTCGCGATGCGACAGGAAATGATGGATACGGGGCGTATTTAGAAAAGTTCATTTGCTTCATGATTCTATCCCTAGAAAAAACCTACCCCTAATTTAACGGGGTGATATGTTTGTAAGTTTTCTCAATTATATATCCTGCAAGTTATGTGCACATTCTGTTAAGACAACCAAGAAAAGTGCAATTTTATCATGAAATATCAATCATATTTTGAATTTATGTCAATATAAACAAACAACATAACCGTATTTTTTCAGAAGCAATCTACATGAAAGTATGATTGTGCAATAGAAATGGTGTCAAAATATTAGGGGATTCTGCGTTGAAAAGCAGGAGGAATCTGCATCTGATTGCGGTACTTAGCTACAGTGCGAGGAGCAATGGCAACTAAATACTCTTTTTGCAGAAACAAAGAAATTGCTTGGTCACTAAACGGTTTACTTATAATGCCATTCCTTAATTGGATTTTCTCTTTTTTCAATATCTCGTGGATACAAACCAGCATAGCTTCTTTTTGCTTAATTTTTCCTGACGGGAAGAACTCTTTGAGCGGCTTTTCCAGACCCCAGGGGGTTTCGATCGACCGCCCGGCAATCGCACGCGACACTATACTGGGATGAACTTCCAGTTCTTTGGCCATCTCGACCTGCTTAAAGGGTTCCATTTCGCCTTCTCCACCCGAGTCGAGATAGCTTTTTTGTTTTTCGATTATCTTTGTGAGGATGTTACCCATCAATGATTTTTTTATATTGACCAGCTCAATTCTTTCAAGAAGCTTTTTAAGGCTGGCTTTCTCCGTTTTCGAATATATGCCACTTTCAGTCATTTTTTTAATTTTGTCGTAGTCAACATCATATACGCCCCGTGCCCAGTGCGCTGACATAAACTGTATTATATAATCAGATTGCCGCGGTATCAGAACTGCTATCTTGTTGTAAGAAACGGTTTTCTCAGGAATGTTTTTAGAAGGGATAAAAAACTCGCTGAACACATCGATGCTGTTAATGATTGAAAAAATCTGCTTCACTTCGTCCTGCTTCAAGCGACATTCTTTCGCTATCTCACTTACGGAAATATCTCCTTCATTGTATATAAAGAGACGTTTGAACTCCTTTTCGCCGATCTTTCTTACTGCGTTTATTAACCAGCCCTTATCCTCAAGCAGTTTTTCGACTTCCGCCGATGATCCGGTATCCTGCGAAACGTTGCTCTCATTAAGTTCTAGAAAACGGTGCGACAGATCTGTCTGTTTAAGGCGACGCATATGAATCGCACGGTCAGAAGTGTTGTCGGCATACTTTAATTTGATAAACAGAGGGTCGGATTCAATTTCCTGTATCAGCTCAGCGTATTCTTTGCCCGGCATTTCAAGCATGTTAGCGAGCTTTGTTTGAAATGCGAATCCTTGTGTCGATGATTGCCGCTGAGACATCCCGGCTACCATTTTCTTCCTCCGTTATTTTCTGAACCTGTGGAAATCAATTTTGTATTTGGTCGCTCGTATCCCCATCATCCGCTCCGTCAACCCGAGTGATCGCGCGGCCTGCGCCATATTGCCTTTTGAGGTTTTCATGGCTTCAGTTAACATCTCCATCTCTACGTTTTCCAGTGCTGACTCTAGCGTTCCCTTGACGGTTGTACCGCTTGATTCCGCGGTCTGCAGGGTCGGAGGGAGGTTATACCCATGAATAACACCATCATTGCTCAAGATGACTGCCCGCTCTACACAATTCTCAAGCTCTCTGACGTTACCCGGCCAGTGGTAGCGCATCAACATGTCAATTGCCGTTGTAGAAATGCGCAGGACTTTTTTACCGCAGCTTTTTGCGTATTTGACTACAAAATGGTCAGAAAGAAGCGGAATGTCGTTTTTTCGTTCTCTCAGCGGCGGAACGAGTATCGGGAAAACGTTGAGCCGGTAATAGAGGTCTAATCTAAATTTACCCTGATCAACCAATTCATCTAGTTTCTGGTTCGTAGCAGCTAGTATCCTGACATCTATCTTAACGGGCACCGTTCCGCCGACACGCTCAAAACTTTTTTCCTGAAGGACGCGTAGAAGTTTCACCTGAAGATGAGGCGGCATATCGCCCACTTCGTCAATGAAAATGGTTCCGCCATCAGCAAGCTCAAAACGTCCCCTGCGCATGGCGGTGGCTCCGGTAAAAGCTCCTTTTTCGTGACCGAAAAGCTCGCTCTCGATTATGTCCGCCGGAAGCGCGGCAGCATTAAACTGGATGAACGGTTTATCAGCGCGCAGACTGTTGTAGTGTATAGCTTGAGCAACAAGTTCTTTACCCACCCCGCTTTCACCGAGGATGAGCACGGTAGCATTGCTCTTTGACACCTTCTCAATGAGACTGTAAACGGTTCGTATACTGCTTGAATTACCGATGATGTTAGAGGGGCGGAATTTATCTTTAAGTTCTTCGTGGAGCCGCGTGTTTTCCTCCTGAAGCCGCTGCATCTCTTCTTCAGCAGATTGCCTCAGTTTGACGGCCTGTGCGATAAGGGATGCTACAATCGATAGAAGACGTATGTGTTCGTCAAACGACCGTGCCTTGTCATACATCAAGTCAGCGGAAAGTGCACCGATTACTTCTTTTTTTATCTTGATGGGAACGCAGACAAATGAAATATTTGTTTTGTTAATTTTTTTTCGGGCTTCCGTGCGGTCGAGAAATGACGGTTCATCGGAAATGCGTGGAATGACTGCCGGTTTCCCGCTTTGAAAAACCTTTCCTGTCACTCCCTCGCCGAGTTTGTATCGCCCTTTGGCCCTCTCCTCATCAGAAAGACCGTAAGCCTCTTCTATTGATATTTCGCTCGTTTCGCGGTTAAGGATGGTCAGGGTGCCGCGCAGCATACCCAGCTGTTCCGCCATGATCTTGAGCACGGGACCCAGGTCATCCTTTAAATCGATGCTCTGGCTGAGCGCCTGGCTTATATCAAAAAGAAGCGAGAGCTCATCGACTTCGTGTTTAACCTCTGTATGAATATTTTTCAACATGGTAGTTTTGCCTCCTTCACATTCAGGCAAATAAACAACGTCTTTTATCCACACACTGAAAAGCTTTTCTGTTACACAAGCAGCACTATTGCATGGGCACTTTAACACTAAAACAAAAATTCCCCGGTTCAACTCTGAACAGGGGACATCATTGTCTCTCTGATTTGAGTATAAGATATTCTCAAATTCTTGTCAACAATCTGAAAACGGATCTGAAAACGGATCTGAAAATGGACTGCCTGCCGAAATCAGCATTGATCCCGACAGGCAGGTACTGCTCCCCGATCGGGTGTTTTATAACCCGAATGTACTATGCTTTTTCTTGCTGTTTCCCGCCCTACTCATCATTGAGCATCCACGCGTATGGGCAACAGGACAAAAGGCATACCCTTTGAATAAAACATCTTTTGCATGACAAACACCGTATAATTGTGAAGCCAGCGCGATAAATGTGATTCTTTGGGAAAAACAAGCTGACCGCCAAAAAACATAGCATCAGGATATTGTTCAGTCAGTCGCGGTATGATTTTTTTTATTTCATCAACAACGTCGGTTCCAATAACATGCATACCCTCAGAATAATAACCCTGACTATGCATATAACGGGCGTATCGCCTTACATCGGTTTTGCACTGCTGTTCGAGATTATTAATCTGTTCGGTGCCCTTAAAATTACCCGCATCGATAACACCGATTTGAATAAACACAAAGTTATTAAAAATTCCTTTAAATAACCTAATAATACCGAATAGTGTATGAAGTCCCAGACCATTAAAACCGCTTACAAATATTACCGCTGTTCTGGAAGACCGGTCAAATGAGGGGACAGGCGACTCAGTTACCGTGCCGACGGCAACAACCAGATTATTCAACCGACGCAACAGTAGTGCAGTTTTGTAATAGTGGCGTTTTATGATGACCGCAATAACCACAAGAGCCCCGGTCATCAGAAGGGTCGCCCATCCTCCATCGTTAAATTTGATAATGATCATCGATATAAGGATAAACGTCGTCAGCAACATACCGATACCGTTGACCGTTATCTTTTTTTTCCAGGCTTTGCCCTTCCCTCGTTCCCCCCACCAGTGACGAACCATGCCTGCCTGAGACAGCGAAAATGTAATAAACACGTTGATGCTATATAACAACACCAGCAGCTGAACTGAACCTTGAGTAATTAACAACATAGCCAGTGCCGTCAAGCCCATAATGAGAATGCCGTTTTTATTGACGAAGCGGTCACTGAGCATGGCAAAGCGCGAAGGAAACCATCGATCCAGCGCCATGTTTGCAAGCACCCGTGGCCCGTCAAGGAAACCCGCCTGAGCGGCAACGAGAAGAAGAACTGCTTCAGAAAGAAGAGATACAAGAACAAATGCGTATCCCGGTTTTCCCCAACCTTGAGCAATCGTTTCAAATAATACGGCGTTGAGCGTTTTCCCGGGCACAAGATGAACGTGATATATCAGATATGCCACCATAAGACCGACTACCGTAATAGCGAGCGAAAACGCCATGTAACGCATCGTCTTTTTCGCGGTTTTAACTTTCGGATCTCTTAAGATCGGGATACCGTTGCTTACCGCTTCTATCCCGGTAAACGTTCCAGCCCCCATGCTGTAGGCACGAAGTATAATGAGGAGCATTCCTATAAGACCCATCTCTGAGTGTGTATGCGTAACATCAAGCCGGGTTGCCTGAAATAATCCATGCATATGCCCGATATTGGCGATACAAGCATACACTATGATAAAGATATGCGTGACCACGAAAGTCATGAATATGGGAACAAGAGGCATAACCGATTCTTTGACACCTCTTAAGTTCAGAACAATCATCAATAGAATCAAAGCTGTAGAGAACCAGATTTTAAAATGATACAAATGTCCCGGAAGAAAGCTAAAGATGGCATCAGCCCCGCTTGCAATAGAAACGGTTATCGTAAGGACATAATCAATAAGAAGCGCACATCCGGATATCATGCCCAGCTCCGGAGAAAGCAGTTTACTTGCCACCAGGTAACCACCGCCACCACTCGGGAAAAGCTCTATCGTTTGTGAATAGCTGGTACTGATAATCATTATGGTCAACGCACTACCCAATGCGACAAATATGCTCAGGTAGATGTGGCTGCCCAACGCAAGAAATGCTTCCTGCGGCCCGTAACAAGATGAAGATAATCCATCAGCGCCGAGTCCAACCCACGCAAAAAAAGCTATCAGAGAAAGGTTATGAAAAACGCTTGAATCGTGTGGATCATGCGCTTTCCCTATGACGATATTCTTAATTTTTTCAAACAAGGGGAAGCTCCATAATCATATAGTTCTTTTTGAAGAATCAGTTCAAAAAGTTATTTTACCCTCTTCCATCCAAAGGGGAAGGAAGAGGGTAAAAATATTCTGTCAAAGATCAATTTTAGACTGCTATCTCACCCCGCTCGGAAGTACGAATACGTACGGCATCTTCGACAGGATAGATAAATATCTTTCCATCACCCACTTTGCCGGTGATAGCCGCATCGGCTATGGCCTTGATAGTCTTGTCCAGATCGCTGTTTTTGACTACTACCTCTACCCGCGACTTACCAAGTAATTCTACCTTGTACGTTTTCCCGCGCATCTGATGTTCAACTCCCTGTTGCCTGCCGTGGCCTTCTATTTCGGTAATCATGACCCCCGGATGTCCGATCTTCGCCAGCGCAGCACACACCTCACCTACTTTTCCCGGTCTGATTATGGCTTCTATTTTTTTCATATTATTTCTCCTTATAGTATGTGTCGCATTTATACCGCGAAAACACCTCGTTCACCAGTACGAATCCTCATAGCCTCTTTTGCGTCAAGCACAAAGATCTTTCCATCACCGACCTCGCCGGTATAAAGAACTTCTCTCATGATTGCCATCACCTGAGGGACATCCCAGTCATTGACTACCATCTCTATGCGTAACTTGGGAATAAAAGAAATAGAGTCATTGATCGGTTCTGCACCAGGGATATCATCCGTACGGCCTTTTTGCCGACCGAACCCCTTAACCTTTGTCACTGTCATGCCGAGAATAAGGTCTTCGTCCTTGAGGACTTCAACTAGAACATTGAGTTTTTCAGGTCGTATCATGGCAGAGATCATTTTCATGCCATACGTTTTCCCGACAGATGTTATGATCACATACCCGATGCTCACCAGCGCCCAGGCTCCTGCAATATAGAAACAGATTTTTGCTTCCATCTTTGAATCAGCATTGCCGATCGCATAGAGATAAATGATCGCAACGAGCATGATGACGTTGGTTATGATACCGAGCATGGGCACCACTCCGTGTTTGAAGATATTGAAATCTTCCCTGTTTTTGTAAGCGACAATGGTCCACACACAGGTTAGGCCGTAGAGCACAAACGTTCCGAAGTTCGAGGCAAGTGTGATGCCCGTCAGACCAACTACCGACTGGACTCCTACCGCCGCAATAAGTGACGAAACAATTGCTAGTGTCCATAAAGCCGTATGCGGAGTGCTGAACTTACCGTGCATGAATCCTAAAAATTCAGGAAGTTCACGATTTTCAGCCATACCGGCGCTCACTCGCACAGCCGTGTTCATACAACTTAATGTTGTACCGATAATCGCAATCGCCACCGTCGCTGCCATTGTTATCATCAGGCCAAACCCAATTCCGCCAAGCAGACTATCTCCGAGCAACTTGGCCATGTCACCGATAGGCGCGCCGGATGCTGCCGCAGCTGCCATACCGTTGGTTGTTCCGGAAACCAGTTTTTCACTGATCATTGTGCCGGTGGCAAAATACTCAAAGAGATATGCCAGAAGCCCTTGGACAACAAGTGCAAGGATAATGGCTTTGGGAATTGTAGTTTTCGGGTCTTTTGTCTCTGCTGCCAACGCAGTTGAACTTTCAAATCCTACCAGAATCAATATGGCTATTGTAGCTTGTACCAAAATACCATTGATCGTATGCGGCTTGATTATATCCCATGTTCCGCTAAAAGACCATGCGGCAGCGTGCTGTGGATTGCTTACACGATACCATATAGCAAGACCGCTAAATACTACAAGGGCCACCCATTGAATAATGTTGATCCAAATCGATGTCATTGTAGATCCGGTTACACCGCGATAGGCGATGTAGGTGGTAGCAAAAGCAAACAGCGTGCCGATAACCACAAGCTCAGGGTTGGAAAGCGTATGGCCGGTAAACGCGGTATAGATGTAACCGATCAAGGTCGCCATCATTGCTACCATAACGCCCGGATACACCCAGTAAAACAGGTGAGCTGCCCACCCGGTAACTAGTTTTGCAAAACGGGCAAGAGATGTTGGAGCCGCTATCCTGTCTTTGCCGGTCTTGCCTTCAAGAAATGCTTTTTCTGCAAAATAGGTAACACTCGCAAACCCCGCTTCAGGATAAATCTTGGCAAGTTGCGCATATGAAAATGCTGTCAAAAATGCGATGACCAAGGCGACAAATATGCCTGACCAGATATCGCTGGCAACCGAAGCACCGTTGGGCGCCGTGGCAGCCGCCTGTAACTGATACGTGATCCACAGGAACGCTCCCGGCGCTATCAGCGCCATCGCATTCATTGAAGCACCCAGTAAGCCTAATGTTGGTTTTATTTGAGGTGAGCTCATTGTATTATCTGACATGATATCCTCCTTTAGAAGTTTATGTCCAGCTGTGTCGTGACCATATGGTTTCCGTACCCGTTGACTGCATAGGGATCGTTGGGTATCACATAAGCAATAATAACACTCGTATTAGGAGCAAATGCGTATGATCCACCAAACGATGTCACTCCGTACCAGCTATTGCCGGTTGAGCAGTCTATTGATGCCCACCATTTGTCGCTTATCTGCTTGTCCCAACTCACGATAGCTCCCGTGCTTGCGGATGCTCCGTTTTGATCAAGCAGCAACTTGCTGTTTCCGCTGTAATAGCCCACGGAAAATCTTCCTATCGGCTTGAACGTCTTTGCTATGAGAGCGTAGACAATATCGAAGTCAGTGGCATTGGGCTGTGTTCCGAAATCCATTCCTCCGACCGCTATCGCTGGCATAACAGCGCCTTCAGGCAATCCATATTTGGCATTAAACTGCAGCGGATCATTGGGAGCACCAAAATAATTAGCACCATAAAAATCAAAGCCAACTTCCAGATTTTTACACAATCCATACGTCAGATTTACATCTGTAGGAACGTTGATGGGGTTGGTTTTGTTGTCGGTCACCGAAAAATAGTTGTCGATACCGAGATGCCACACATTCAACGACTGGATGTCCGTAGAAGGGTTCCATATCTGGGTGGACGGTGTGGCGTGACAGTACACACTCAATAATAACCAGTTACTAGTTATAATCAACAACCATACTAATTTCTTCATTTTGTTTTCTCCTTACCGTTCTATTCATCGATGACGTGGGATTAATTGATACTCATTGATCAGCTTGACCGCCGTATTCTGTTCACAGTAAAGTTGTGGATCCGAATGTTTCGTATGGCATTATCGTGAACACTGAGCAATAACCATTGCCCCGCTATCGTCAACAGCCATACTAATTTTCTTTATATTGTATCTTTTGTCAGTCGACATTTTTCCATTGCATAGCGCTTGTGCATTTCCAGATTAATTTCATTAACATTGTACCTACGGGCATAACCCCGTAGGTACAATGTCCTTTGCTACAAATCATTTACTTGCATTCAACTCATCGAGAGCAAGATTCAGTTTTAGGACATTTACACGCGATTCTCCCAGGAATCCACATTGAGGCGGCTCAATGAATTTTTCCACCAGCGCACTGATCTGCTCGTCACTCATGCTGCGCGCAGAGGCAACACGGGTAATCTGAAAGCGCGCAGCTTCCGGACTGATATGTGGATCAAGACCGCTGGCAGAAGTAAAAACCAGGTCTGCCGGCACAGGCGCATCAGCTGGCAGTTTATGAGCCGTACGTAAGGCTGTTGCATAACCATTAACTGCATCCTGGAGTTTCTTGCTTGTAGGCCCATAGTTGCTTGATCCGGAAGGAACGGTTGCATACCCTCCGGCTGAAGGTCTCGGCCAGAAATAGCGAGAGGTCTGAAACTGCTGCGCTATCCATTGCGAACCGACAATCGTGTCATTGCGCCTGATCAAACCGCCGTTTGATTGCTCAGGAAATGCAATTTGGGATATGATAGTAATGCCAACCGGATACAAAACTCCGGTTAGGATTGCCCACACTATAGTCTGTCTTATTGCCTGTATAATGAGTCTTTTCATAATTCTTTCCTCCTTGCAGTCAACAACCTTTTATCTGGGATTATTTCATGGCGCGAGATGAACGAGCACCAGCGCCATATCAATAAGCTTGATACAAATGAACGGAATTATGATACCGCCCACACCGTAAATGAGCATGTTTTTCTTTAAGATGAATTTTGCTCCGAGTGCCTCATACTTCACGCCTCTTAAATCAAGCGGGATCAACGCGACTATAATCAGCGCATTAAAAATAACCGCACTTAAGATTGCGCTCTGAGGTGAATGCAGTCCCATGACGTTATACGCCTGCAACGGACCAAAACCGCCTTTTTTTGTCGCGTAGAGAACGCCGAACATCGCAGGAAGAATTGCAAAATA
>JBELAT010000074.1:0-10320 GCA_049508565.1 Endomicrobiales bacterium
ACAGGCAAACCCTACCAGCAGATCCGCCTTGCCAATATAGCCCATGTGTGCAAACCGGATGATTTTGCCTTTAAGAGCTCCCTGACCGCCGGCGATGGATATACCATATTCTTCCCGCAGCAGTTTGACGATCTTCCCTCCCTCAACACCAGAAGGAACACGGGCGCTGGTCACCACTTCACAAGGACGATCTCCAAACAACTCAAGTCCCAAGGCCTTCATGCCTGCGCGCGCAGCCTTTGCAAGCACAGCACAATCCTTCCACACATTTTCAATTCCTTTTTCCCGTATCATTCGTATGGATTCCTGCAGCGCTATTATCAACGTTATTGCCGGAGTAAACGGCGTTTCCTGCGTCGACAGTGATTTTTTCATTTTACGCCAGTCCCAGTAGAACCGGGGAAGCTTAGCTTCTTCAACATACTTCCATGCTTTGGAACTTACCGATACAAACGCGAGCCCCGGAGCCAGCATCAAGCCTTTCTGAGAACCGGATACAACCACATCAACACTCCACTCATCGGTCAGAAATTTCTCGCCACCAAGCCCTGAAATTGCATCAACAACGAGTACTGCAGACGTTGCTGAAACGATTTTTCCGATCGCTGCGATATCATTGGTCACGCCGGTTGACGTTTCCGTAAAAGTCGTATATACAGCTTTGATCTTTGGATCAGCTTTCAAAGCGGCGGCAATTGCCTCAGGACTGACAACTTTTCCCCACTCAACCGAAATGACCGTCGGCTTAATCCCGTATGCCTCAAGAAGTTTTGTCCACCGTTCACCAAAGTTTCCGCAGGAAGCAACCAGCGCGCTGTCACCCGGGCTCAGGAGATTGACGACCGACGATTCCATCGCCCCCGTACCTGAGGAGGCCATCATGAACACATCGTTTTTCGTCTGAAAGATATATTTTAATCCTTCCGAAACATCCACAAAAATGGCACTGAATTCTGATGTCCGGTGGTGGATAATCGGGAGAGCCTCTTTAAGCGCAACACTCGGGGGAATCGGTGTCGGTCCGGGCGTCAAAAGATAATGTTTTTTCATTGTACATTTCCTCCTCTTAGTTGTGATATTTTTTTATCATTGCTAACCTGAGTTCATCAACAGCAGATCGGTCGTTAAGATTTAGATATAGCTCTTTAAACAAAATAATCTAAATACCATGCTTGAGCACTTCATCCATGTGCTTGACTGGTATCAAATGTAATTTCTTTTTAATATCGTCGGGAATATCAGCCAGATCTTTTTTATTGCCTTCCGGGAATAAAACCGTCGTTATACCTTCACGATATGCTGCGAGCACTTTTTCTTTGAGCCCGCCAATAGCCAGAACCCGACCCCGCAGAGTTATTTCACCTGTCATAGCAAGATTTTTCTTGACTGGTTTATTCATGGCAACTGATGCCAGCGCGGTAGCAATTGCAATGCCGGCACTCGGTCCATCCTTGGGAACGGCACCTTCAGGCACATGAATATGGAAATCCGTTTCTTTAAACATCGCTTCATTGATATTAAGCTTTTTTGCTGACGAACGGACATAGGTAAGAGCCGCTTGAGCAGACTCTTTCATGACATCGCCCAGTTTGCCGGTCAGGCTCAATATCCCCTTCCCCTTCATTCGATTGACCTCAATGGTCAGCGTCTCTCCGCCGACCTCGGTCCAGGCAAGACCCGTGGCAACGCCTATTGCATTCTGGGTTATTTTTTCCCGTTCATGATGCGCTATACCCAGGAACTTGGTGAGATTTTCCGGAAGAATGACAATTTTATGTTTTCTTTTACTCATTGCCAGCTCTTTGGTCACTTTTCGACAAAGGTTAGCAATTTCTCTCTCAAGATTGCGCACACCAGCTTCATGAGTGTACCGCGCTATTACATTGCGGAGCGTTTCTTTGGGAATTTCAATATCTTCATTTGTCAAACCGTGCTCTTTGGTCTGTTTGGGAATGAGATATTTCTGTGCTATGCTGACCTTTTCTTCATCAGTATACCCGGCAAATCGTATGATCTCAAGACGATCGAGCAGCGGACTGGGAATATTATATAAGGTATTGGCAGTGGTAATGAACATAACCTTTGAGAGATCGAATTCTACATCAAGATAATGATCGCTAAACGTATAGTTCTGCTCCGGATCAAGAACTTCCAGAAGAGCTGACGAAGGATCGCCTCGCCAGTCGTTACCTAACTTATCAATTTCATCAAGGATAAAGACCGGATTATTGGATTTTGCTTTTCGGATGGATTGGATTATACGGCCCGGCAGAGCACCAATATAGGTACGCCGATGCCCCCGAATTTCGGCTTCATCTCGAACACCACCCAGCGAAATACGCGCAAAATTACGTCCCAGACTCCGAGCAACTGACTTTGCAATGGACGTCTTTCCCACCCCCGGCGGTCCGACAAAGCAGAGAATCGGGCCTTTTATTTTCTGCACGCGCCCCAGCACAGCAAGGTATTCAAGGACACGTTCTTTTATTTTTTCTAATCCAAAATGATCTTCATCTAGAATATTCTGTGCTCGTTTTATATCCAGAATATCTTTCGTACTAACCGACCACGGCAAATCGATCAACCAATCGAGATAGGTTCTGATAACCGTCGCCTCCGGAGAAAATGGCATCATTTTTTCAAGACGGGCAATTTCTTTGTTAGCCATTTCTTCGGCTTCTTTTGACATTTTAGCGCTTTTTATTTTTTCTTTAAGCTCATCGAGTTCCTTGGCGTAATCATCCTTTTGCTTTAGCTCCTTCTGGATGGCTTTCATTTGTTCTGTGAGATAATACTCTTTCTGAGTTTTTTCTATCTGACTGCGAACGCGGTTTTGTATCCGGCGTTCTATATTGAGAATTTCCAGTTCAGAGTTCAGTATACCGATAAGTTTTTCAAGACGCTGTTCCGTATCAGGTGTTTCCAAGATTAACTGTTTATCCTGAAGTTTAACCATCAAATGTGATGTTATGGTATCAGCCAAACGGCCCGGGTCGGTAATATTTGATACAGCCACCGCTATTTCCATCGGCAGACGCGGGTTCAATTTGATGTATTGCTCAAACAACGCGTTCGAACGACGCATCAATGCTTCAATCCCCGGTGTCTTCTCTACGGAATCTTCAAGAACGGTTAATTCAACCTCAACATACCCCTTGTCAATCTGACGATAATCTGTCCACCGAGCTCGCTGGATACCTTCAACGAGAACCTTGAGCGTTCCGTCAGGCATTTTCAGCATCTGTAAAATTTCCACAACCGTTCCAATGGGAAAAATGTCGTCAGGGCCGGGATCTTCTGTCTGAATATGTTTCTGGGCAACAACAAAGGCAAGTCGTTGACCGGCCATTGCAATTTCCAGGGCCTTTATGGATTTATCACGCCCTACTGCCAGCGGTAATACCATCGCTGGGAAAACAATAATATCTCGCACTGGCAAAAGCGGGAGGCGGCTTGGGATGGGGTTTTTACTGCGATCAAGTTCGCTCATGCTGATTCCTTTGACCGCCTGTCGTATTCAAGTTTAGGCGGTGTTTTTTTAGTGACTGCGTCTTTATCAATAATACATTTCTTAAGAGCAGTTTGTTCGGGGAGATCGTACATGACATCCAGCAGCAAATCTTCAAGAATCGCACGTAATCCCCTGGCGCCAGACCCGCGCTGCAAGGCTGATATAGCGATCGTTTCAAGCGCCTCTGTTGTAAAAGAGAGCTCAACCCCCTCAAGCGCAAATATTTTCGCGTACTGTTTCACCAGCGCATTTTTGGGGTCAGTCAGAATATGTACCAGATCCGCCGGTGTCAGGCTTTTAAGAGTACTGATGACGGGAACTCGACCGACAAATTCGGGGATCAAACCGTATTTTATGAGGTCCTCAGGTTGTAGTAAGGGAAGAATGTCATCGACATTTCTATCTTTTTTGCTTTTTGTTTCTGATAGAAATCCTACTTTTTTAGCGGCCAGCCGATGTTCAATGATTTTGTCAAGACTATCAAAAGCACCGCCGCAAATGAAGAGAATATTGGTGGTATTGACCTTAATATATTCTTGTTGCGGATGTTTCCTGCCGCCTTGAGGAGGTACATTGGCATCGGTTCCTTCAAGAATTTTCAACAACGCCTGCTGAACACCCTCACCCGACACATCACGGGTAATGGAGGGGCTGTCTGAACGACGGGATATTTTATCGATCTCATCGATGTAGATGATGCCCTTTTCTGCTCGTTTGACATCAAAGGAACAATTTTGCAGCAGACGTAAAATGATATTTTCGACATCTTCGCCAACATAGCCTGCTTCCGTCAAGGTCGTTGCGTCGGCCATTGCAAACGGCACATGCAGAAGTCGTGCGAGCGTTTGCGCAAGGAGTGTTTTTCCTGTCCCGGTAGGCCCAACAAGCAAAATATTCGATTTTTGCAATTCAACATCATTTTTACTGCCACGAGGGACATCGAGACGACGGTAATGATTATAGACGGCAACCGAGAGAGTCTTTTTTGCCCGCTCCTGTCCGACAACATATTCATCAAGCGCATGCTTGATCTCGTGTGGTTTGGGAAGATTTTTCAATGTCCGGTGAGATTCTTCCTGTTCGATTCTGGAGAGAAGTTCGCTGGAGTTTTTGATGCACTCATCGCATACATATGCACCCTGGCTGCCAACCAGCCTGACACCATGATGTTTTGTCCGGTGGCAGAATACGCAGCTTTGCTCATTGTCGCCCGTTTTGGGAGTTTCAACCATTGTTATTTCTTTCTTGGCATAATGACTTCATCAATAATACCGTATTGTTTCGCATCTTCGGCTGACATATAAAAATTGCGTTCAGTGTCTTGTCGGACGCGCGCCGCTTGCTGTCCCGTATGTTTGGCAAGAATGTCAATCAATTTATCCTTGGTCGCGAGCAGTTCGCTGGTCTCAATTTGAATGTCTGTTACCTGACCCGAAATACCTTCTCCATTAATATGCGGCTGATGAATCATCACACGCGAATGCGGCAGAGCATAACGCCGGCCTTTTGTTCCGGCAGCCAACAATAATGCTCCAAATGACATTGCCATACCCATACATATTGTAGTAATGGGTGATCGTATATATTGCATGGTGTCATAAACTGCGAGTCCTGCAGTCACCATGCCTCCAGGCGAATTGACGTAAAGGTTTATATCCTTATCTGTATCTTCAGCATCGAGGTACAGCAACTGAGCAATGATGAGGTTGGCCGAATCAGTGGTCATGGCACCGCCGTAACCGCCAACAAAAATAATGCGATCTTTTAAAAGTCGCGAATAGATGTCGTAACCAACAGCCGCTCCCTGGTTCCACCGCTCAATAATCGTGGGGACAAGACCTGACATAGTGCCGCCTCCGTTTATCTATGTATCTATTTCTTTATTTCCTCTTTGACTTTTGCGTTATTTAAAAGATATGCGAATATTTTCTCTTCCTTAAGTGTCGAGCTGATAGCAGCTTTATTTTCTTCAAAATATTTTTCAGCATCACTTTCATGCCCGGGATTTGCCGCCTTCATCCGGTCATGTTCCTGTGAAAGTTCAGCATCGGTAATATCAAGTTTTTCCGCAGTCGCAAGAGCACCTAATATATAGGAAATCCTGACATTGTTTTCCGCTTCAGAACGATATTTTTTACGCCAGTCTTCTTTTTCTTTTTCAAGATTCTGTTGATGCATCCCCCGGCGTTTTAAATATTCAACCGTTCGCTCCCACATTTGAGTCAACTGCCCTTCAGTGAGGGACTGAGGAACGGGGAAGGTATTTGCACCAAGCAGATGCGTGATGATCTGCTTTTCAACGTCCTGATCCTGACGTTTTTTCTCTTCAGACTCAAGAGTTTCCTTGAGTTTTTTTTCTAGATCGGACAGATTTTCAAGCCCCAAATCCTTGGCAAATTCATCGTCAAGCATTGGCAGAACTTTCTCTTTTATTTCATTAACTGTTACATGAAACACAACCTTTTTACCGGCAAGATGTTTTGCTCCATAATCGGCCGGGAACGTCACCGGGACTTCTTTGATCTCACCTTTTTTTGTGCCGATCAAGCCTTCCTTCAACCCAGGTATAATCTGCTGCTCAGACAGGTCCATTACATAATTTTTAGTTTTTAGATCATTGAGAGATTGACCATCACTGTAACATTCATAGTCAACAGTCACTACATGTGATGGCGCGACCGTATCACTGGTTGAGGGTTCCAGGCGAGCATTGCGTTCTCGCACGAGGTTCAGGCTTTCTTTAATTTTAGCATCGGTCACCGGGTTAATTGTCCGGGTAATCTTTATGCCTTTATAATCTTTAACCTTAAATTCGGGATGACGCTCAGCCTTTAACACGTACTGAAACGGCTTGTCAAAATCAAAGGTAACCTTATCAATTAACGGCACATCGATCGGGCTGATTCCCTGTGAACTCAAGGCTTCAAAGGCAGTTTTATGGATGAGATTTTCAATGACTTTTTCACGTGCCTTACCTATAAAAGTCTTTTTTACCATATCATGCGGCGCTTTTCCTGTGCGGAATCCTGGTATTTGGGCTACTTTCTGTATCTCATCAAAAACAGTATCAGTTTCTTTGACTACAGCAGGGTGCGGGACCTCAACATTTAATAATACCGCGCATGGATTATTTTCCACTACGGTCACCTTACAATTTTCCACCGGCTTAGTTTCCATGAATTCTCCCATTAACAATTGACTCATTCTAACAAATATCTGATGCGGTATGCAGATGCACTTTTCGCTATTTTACTATCTTTTAGTATGATTTTCTATGCGGACGGAGGGACTTGAACCCACACGCCGTTAGGCATATGATCCTAAGTCATACGCGTCTGCCAGTTCCGCCACGCCCGCATTTTAACCGAGGATAATTCTGGTTTTCATTAAGGTAATTGTGCGCTGCATAGGAATCGAACCTATAACCTGACGATTAAGAGTCGCCTGCTCTACCAATTGAGCTAGCAGCGCATACTTCAGTAAACTGCACAGAATCTGGGCTTGGTGGGACTTGAACCCACAACCTACAGATTCGAAGTCTGCCACTCTATCCAATTGAGCTACAAGCCCTATCTGTAATAAAAAAGGATTTTAACAAACTCTTTAAAATATGTCAAGATAAATGAGTGTTTTATAAAACTGCTTGACAAATATATGTTTTTTTAATAGAATCCGAAAAATGAACGTTATTTTGATGGCAGCTGGCTTTTCACTGCTGTGTAGTGCTTCAATGCAGGCAGCAGAAAAGAATATTGCCATTTTCTTTAGCAGCAACACCTCTTTTTACTCCGCTGCAGCAACCGGCATCAAAAAAAAGTTGAATAAAAAGACCGGACTAGTCATTACTGAATATATGCTCAACAATCTTGATTCCATAAAAGCCATAAAGAACGCACACCCCGATCTTCTTATAACTATCGGCACCGAAGCAACTGATGTCGCCGTCAAACAATTTCCCACTATCCCCACCATATTTTCAATGGTCCTCGATCCTCACTATAGTGGCCCAAACATAACCGGTATATCACTGGACATGCAGCCGCATCCTCAATTTGAATTACTTAAGTCTCTCTGTCCGCTCGTACGGAAAATAGGGGTACTCTATAGCCTTTCTACCACTAAAGATGTAATTGATCGAGCAAAGCTAGCAGCCCATGAAATGAACATTGAGCTCGTATCCCTGAAAGTGGATTCCTTTGAAGATGTCTATAGTGCTATACGATTTCTAGGCAATCAGGTTGATGCTCTCTGGATGGTTCCCGATACCACTATTTACACCACTCATACTACGCAAGACATACTGTTGTATAGCCTTAGAAAAAAACTCCCCGTTATCGGGTTATCTCCCGCATACGTAAAAGCGGGAGCATTGTTTTCGCTCTCATATGATTATGAGGACATCGGCAGACAAACTGGTACTATTGCTCTCCAGATACTTGACGGAACGTCTCCTGAGCTTATATCGCTAGAAACACCTTCGCGGATTGATACAACAATCAATACCATTACCGCTAAATGCATTGGCATTAAAATCCCCAAGAAAATCCTTAACAGTGCGCGATATGTCTACCACTAAGATCGCCACGAAATTCCTGGTGTCGGTATCACTGCTGGTTGTGTTTACTGCTATGATACTGAGTTTTTTGTTTACCCATCATGAACTTATCATCCTCAAAGATGCACAGCAAGACTATGCTGACTCCCTCGCCCATGCATTGGCGTACAATGCTGAATATGGCGTTTTGACCAAAAATCTTCACGTACTGCAGACTCTTATTAAAGGTATCGTCAACGATCCGCGCATTAACCGGGTTGAAATTGTGGACTCTAATGGAAACTCTGTCTATGCATACGGTACTGCCATGGGGCATGAGTATACGTCGCGAGCCGAGATCACCTCCGAAAATTCGGAACAAGAAGTGCGACCGACAAAAAAAACAAACGAATCCATTTTATTTGCGCCAAACGAAGAATCAGGACGCCGTAATAGTATCGGTGAAGTGCGCTTGAGTCTTTCTCTAAACGACATGTATGCAAAACTGGCCCAAATTCATACTCGCGTCATCATGATCACCTTTCTTGTTGCCCTGGCGGGTATTATTATTACCATCGTGCTGGTAAAAAAAATTACCGCTCCGCTTGAGGATCTGGTGACCGCAACTGCTACAATCGCCGATGGTAATCTAGAACATCATGTCAGCGTTACAACTGACGACGAAATCGGTCAGCTGGGAGCGGCTTTCAACCGGATGACCGCTGAACTGTCTCAAACACTTGTATCAAAAACATATGTCAACAACATCATTCAATCGATGATGGGTCTACTGGTAGTCGTCAATGTTGACAATACGATTCACCTGTCAAATCAAGCGACTCAAGATGTGCTCGGCTATCGCGAAGAAGAACTCGTAGGCAAGCCAATACTTACTCTTTTCGCTGATAAATCTGACAGTATGTTTGACAATATTTCTTCTCGTTTAAATAATTTTTCGCATCGAGGAATGATGCGCAATATAGAAAAAACATTCATAACGAAAGCGGGTGCACACATACCTGTGCTCCTGACCGCTTCTCCGATGATGGCAGATAATGGCTCTCCTCTGGGCATTGTCGTAGCGGCTTTAGATATCAGCGAGCGGGTGAAGGCTGAGAATGAAAAAAACATAATGAAGGAACGAATGATGCAGATGGAAAAAATGTCTGCTATGGGTCAGCTCGCCAGCGGCATCACTCACGAAATAAATAACCCCCTAGGGGTCATTCTCGGTTTTGCCCAAAGCGCTCTCAAAACAATGCCCACTCAAGATCCATTATATTCTTCATTATCAACGATTGAACGGGAAGCCTCGCGGTGCAGGGACATTGTAACTGAAATGCTCGCCTTTTCACGATCCACTAAAATCAACCTTCAGCCGGAAGATATTAATAAAGTAATATCGTCCGCCCTCGTTCTCATCGAGGCACGAACAAAAAACACTTCGCTCATACTCAACCGGGATTTTGACCCGCATCTTCCTCCCATCATGATAAATGCCAACCAGGTTCAACAAATTGTTATAAATCTCTGCAACAATGCAATTGATGCCATGAACGACAAGGGGCGATTGACGATTCGGACTTTACTCACCATGCGGAAGGAAAAAAAATTCATAGAGGTCCAGTTTAGAGATACCGGCCCCGGTATACCCAAAGATTTCCAGCGTAAAATATTTGAGCCATTTTTCACTACCAAAGAAGATAGCAAGGGAACCGGGCTCGGATTATCATTGGTGTATGAGATTGTACAGCGTCATTGCGGCAGTATAGAATTAGAAAGTGAAGTAGGTAAAGGTGCCTTATTTAAGATTTTACTTCCATTAGAACAAGCACATTGATAGCTCATATTATCACAAGGAGAGGTAGGTAATGAATCCCATGACACTTCGTAAGATAACCTATGGCATGTTTATTGTTTCGTCTTCACATGATGGTAAAATGAACGGACAAATCGCAAATACAGTATTCCAAATATCTGCCCAGCCACCAACTATCGCGATCAGTATCAGCAAACAGAACCTCACACACGAGATCATCAGCGCCAGCGGCATATACACGGTATCGATTCTTTCCGAAGAAGCTCCCCTTGCATTTATCGGGAATTTTGGGTTTAAATCAGGAAGAACCATTGATAAGTTTAAAAATACGGTCTATCAAACCGGCATAACCGGCGCGCCCATAGTCCTTGATTATACCGTCGGTTACTTGGAAGCAAAAGTACTGTCAACGGTCGATGTCATAACCCATACCGTATTTATCGGCAGTATCATTAA
>JBELAT010000075.1:0-10320 GCA_049508565.1 Endomicrobiales bacterium
GCGGGCATAGAATTGTTTGTCCCGCTTGCAGGATTAATCGATCTGGACAAAGAAAAAAAACGGTTGGAAAAGGAATTGGCGCAAGCTCGTGCAGAAATGGATCGGTGTACTGCAAAGCTGGGAAACGCTGATTTTTCTGTGAGGGCGCCGGCGGCAGAAGTATTAAAAATAAAAACACGCCTTGAAGAGGCAACCATGAAAAGCAAAAATCTTGACAGTAACCTGAAGGCATTGAGCGGTCAATAATTTTCTGCTGACGCTCAATTTTTCATGCGAGCATCCCATGCAACGAGGGCATTAATATAACCAGATAGATGCGCAGATGAGCGATTATAAAAAAATTGAAGGCGGCAATAATGAAGACGCGTCCGATTAAAATTGTAAAAAATTATTTGCAACATGCCGAGGGTTCCTGCTTGTTCTCAATGGGATCCACAACGGTATTGTGCGTGGCAACGGTAGAGGAGAGGGTGCCGCCATTTATTGAGAAAAAAGGGCTTGAGCATGGCTGGGTGACCGCTGAATATTCTCTTCTGCCGCGGGCCGGCAAGGAACGGACACCGCGCGGCAAGGGGGCGGGAAGTGGGAGAAGTCAGGAGATATCACGACTCATTGGACGGTCACTGCGCGGGGTTGTAGATCTTGAGGCATTGGGAAAACGAACAATTTTGATCGATTGCGATGTTATACGGGCTGACGGGGGAACGCGGACAGCATCTGTTAATGGTGGGTTTATTGCGCTGTCTCTGGCTTTAAAAAAACTATATAAAAATAAGATCATCAATTCAATTCCTTTAAAAGATTCGTGCGCCGCAGTCAGCGTCGGTATCTATAAGGGAAAAATGATTGTCGATTTGTGTGCTCTTGAAGATAATGGAGCAGACGTTGATCTTAATGTGGTCATGAACGGTTCGGGACACTTGCTTGAGGTACAGGGAACTGCAGAGGGAAAACCATTTGCACGACGCGATCTTGATGCGATGCTTGATAAAGCATCTGCTGCTATCAAAGATATTTTGAAAATACAGAAAAACTATTGCTCATGAAACCTGACTTAACTCCAACGCTTATCCTTGCAACTGCTAACAAACACAAAGTCACTGAGATTGCATCTATTCTCTCGGGGATGAAGCTGACGGTAAAAGCAGCCTCTGATTTTCCGGGTGTTCCTGAAGTGATCGAAGATGGTGATACCCTGGAAAAGAATGCCATTAAGAAAGCTCGGACTATTGCGCTCTATCTGAAACAGTGGGCGCTTGCTGATGATACGGGGCTGGAGGTTGATTTTCTCGACGGTGCACCGGGCGTGTATTCTGCACGCTGGGCCGGTCCCGGGTGTAGCTATGATGATAATAATAAAAAATTACTCGCGTTGTTGGCCGGGGTTCCACTCCCTCAGCGTTCAGCCCAGTTTAAATGTGTCATCGCACTCTCAGACCCTGAAGGAAAAACGTGGACTGTCGAGGGAAGCATTCACGGATACATTGCCGAGAAGCCTGCCGGGGACAAGGGGTTTGGGTACGATCCGATATTCATGGTTCCCGAATATCACCAGAGTTTTGCTCAATTATCTGAAGATCTTAAAAACAAGATAAGCCACCGTGGAAAAGCGCTTGAGAAAGTCAAACCACTGATCTCAAAGCTGCTTGTTGCGTCATCATTTAAAAAGAGCGGCGTGGATTGAATAACCATGCCAGTAAAAGACGATTTTAAAGAGTTTATAGAAATACTTAACAAGCACAAGGTTGACTATTGTGTTACTGGAGCATATGCTGTTTCTTTCCATTCACAAGCTCGCTTTACCAATGATATAGATTTTTGGATGCGAATTCCCAAAAAGAATAAAATAAAATAATACAGAAGCTCATGCGCAGTGGAAATATGTCAGTGATTAGTGGTTGCACTATTTGGCAAATAAAGATATAAAAATGGTGTTAAGAACAATAAGTCTTTTTTCAGTACCTAAATTTTCAGTTAAGAACTTGAAAAAAGGGGGGTGATTGAAAATGCGTATTATTATGTGTTTAGCGCTTGTTCTTGTGTCAGCTGTTTTCTTTACGGGCTGTGCAACCGTCGCGACACCTTTGGCCGGCGGGATTTATATGGATGTCAAAGCTCCTTTGGCTGCGACTAATTCATCAGCGTCGAGCAAAATGGGTACTTCAACTGCCTCATCAATTCTCGGATTGGTAGCGATGGGAGATGCAAGTATCCAGGCTGCAGCAAAAAATGGTAACATCACAAAGATATCTCATGTGGATTATCATTCAACTAGTATTCTTGGCATCTATAGCACCTTTACTGTAGAAGTTTACGGTGAATAAAAATTGAGGTGAGCCGCAATTCCGCGCAAGTGGGATTGCGGCTCATTGATAATAGTATTTTGTACATTTAAATCCAGACTGTGTCCGCGATCACAAAAAAGAATAATCGGTTGCCTGTGTGGGTGAATAAACACCCCGTGTCTCGTTTACCTCGTCTTTTCGTTTTCGTTCCCCTTTCGTTCCCCTTTCGTTTCCCTTTCGTTGACACTATTGATCAAAACTTGTTATAATTGCAAAGAGTTTCGGGAAGTAGCGTAGCTGGCTAGCGCGCCTGCTTTGGGAGCAGGAGGTCGCGGGTTCAAATCCCGCCTTCCCGACCCGATTGTGTTTACATTGTAATCGGGTACAGTGTACACGAAATCAATGATTTTCCTATATCTTGTTTCGATCTGAAAACTACCAATATGATACCTCAATTCTTATCAGGATACTTTCTCAAATGATGGCCCTTTTCGCGAATAAATCATTCGTTGGTAAAAAAATCGAATACAATCATGTGTGTGATAGCGGATCATCATCACATGAGATAACGCATACCAGCAGCATGACTGGCTATAAGAGTCGCAGTGCTCGGGTACGAAATGCACTGCATATTTTAACGGGGAGAATGTTATGGTTCTAACGTATCACAAGGCGGGTGTCAATATTGACGCAGGCAACGAACTCGTCCGACGGATAAAAAAAATGGCGCCTGGCATAGGCGGGTTTTCTGGATTGTTCCCGCTGAAAGGAACAAAATATTATCTAGTCAGTTCGACGGATGGTGTCGGTACTAAATTGAAATTGGCGTTTTTGCTCGATAAACATGATACCGTTGGCATTGATCTGGTCGCCATGAATGTTAATGATCTTATCTGTTGTGGTGCAACACCACTTTTTTTTCTTGACTACTATGCGTGTGGTACATTGAATGTCGACCAGGCTGAGCGAGTAGTAAAGGGTATTGTCAACGGATGCAAACAAGCCAACAGCATGCTTCTTGGAGGCGAGACCGCTGAAATGCCGGGGTTTTATGAAAAAGGTGAATATGATCTGGCAGGGTTTGCTGTCGGCGTCGTTGAGAAGGGTCAGGAGATCACAGGGAAAAACATTAAGCCGGGTGATGTGCTCATCGGACTGCCGTCTTCGGGTCCTCACTCCAATGGCTACTCTTTAATCCGAGCTGTATTTGATAACAAGGATCTCAAAAAATATGCTTCTCAACTGTCTGTGCCGACAAAAATATATGTCAAAGACGTTTTGAACCTTTTTAAAAAACTGGGCTCACGACGCGCATCCGTCGCTGCCATTTCTCACATTACCGGCGGTGGGTTCTATGACAATATAGAACGATTATTACCGAAAAACTGTCGGGCGATAGTAAAGAAATCATCCTGGACTGTTCCGGCGATCTTTAACATTATTCAAAAAAAAGGTAATGTGCCGGAGCGTGAAATGTACCGGACGTTTAATATGGGTATCGGCATGGTTTTTATTGTAAGAGAAAATATTGCGGCTACGGTTCTTAAATTATTGCCCTCCTCACGATTGATGGGTACTGTCGTTAAAGGAACAACCGGCGTGGATGTGATCTGATGAACAGGCCGGCGCGTCTGGGTGTGCTCATTTCCGGCGGCGGATCAAACCTTCAGGCTATTATTGATGCGTGTTCAGATGGGATTTTAAAGGGCTCCGCGGTTGTTGCTGTGGTCATTTCTAATCGAGCAGATGCCTTCGGTCTTGAGCGAGCGCGCCGTGCCGCAATCCCGGCACAGTGTATCGATCCCAAAAAGTTTTCGTCGCGGACAGATTATTATTCCTGCATGCTCTCTCAACTCACGGCGCACAATGTTGATATTGTATGCCTTGCGGGGTATCTGCTAAAGATAGAACAGAATATGCTCGACGCTTATTGTGGCAGGATTCTCAACATTCATCCCGCTCTCCTGCCTCGTTTTGGAGGTCCGGGCATGTTCGGCCACCATGTGCATCATGCAGTCATAGATGCGCATGAACTCGTCTCGGGAGCGACCGTGCATTTTGTTGATTCCGAGTACGACCATGGTCCGGTCATTGCGCAACAAAAAGTGCCGGTGGCGCCCGGAGAAACTCCTGAAACACTTGCGTGCAAGGTGCTTGCAGTCGAACATTCTCTATTTCCTAACGCTATTTACACGGTTATACAACGCTTCAATGGGCAACAGGATTCAAAGATTACCGTGGAGGGTTCATGATTCAACGATATACACGTCCTGAAATGGCACGCATTTGGTCCGACGAAAACCGGCTGAGAACCATGCTGGAAGTTGAAATTTTAGCGGCAGAAGCAATGGTAGCTCTGGGACAGGTTCCGCAGTCAGCTGTTACCACTATTCGAAAAAAAGCGCGTATTGATGCGGTCCGCATTGCCGAGATTGAACAGACCGTCAAACATGACGTGATAGCGTTCTTGACGCAGGTTGGGGAAACGGTCGGCCCGAGCGCCCGCTTTTTGCATCTGGGCATGACATCGTCGGATGTTTTAGATACGGCAATGGGCGTACAGATGAAAGAATCTTGCATGCTCTTGCTTACAGGGATTCACGCACTGCGGCAAACAGTTAAAAAACTCGCCAGAAAATATAAGAACACCCCAATGATGGGGCGGACTCACGGTGTTCATGCTGAACCCATAACGTTTGGATTTAAAATGGCGTCGTGGTATAGTGAAGTGGGACGGCTTGAAAACCTTATGAGAGCGACTCTCGATAGTGTAAGTTATGGTAAAATATCCGGGGCGGTAGGAACTTTTGCACATCTCAGTCCCCGGGTTGAAGAATATGTGTGCAAAAAACTGAAACTTCATCCTGAAACGGTTTCTACTCAGATAATTCCCCGGGACCGACATGCCATGTATTTGAGCACGTTGGCACTTATCGGATCAAGTCTGGAAAAATTTGCTGTAGAGATACGCCATTTGCAGCGAACTGAAGTTCACGAAGCTGAAGAGCCGTTTACGCAGGGGCAGAAGGGTTCATCTGCAATGCCCCATAAACGTAATCCCATCATGTCGGAAAATATCTGCGGTCTGGCCCGTCTTTTGCGAGGGTTTGCCTTGACCGGTATGGAAGATATAGCCTTATGGCATGAGCGTGACATCAGTCATTCATCGGTTGAACGGGTTGTAATGCCGGATGCGTCGATTGCACTGGATTTCATCCTTGCCCGCATGAATCGTGTTTTGTCCGGGCTGGTCGTCTATCCCCGCAATATGCAGGCTAATCTCGAAAAATCTCAGGATGTTATTTTTTCAGGGTCGCTTCTTTTGGCCCTGGTTGATAAAGGGCTTTCACGGGAAGAAGCGTATGCCCTGGTTCAGAAAGCTGCTTTTGAGTCACGTGATACTGCTATCAGTTTTGAGGCTTCGGCAGCCCGGAGTCCCGGTATTGCCCGGTATCTAAAACCCGCAGAGATCAAACGGTGTTGCGATATACGGACACATTTTAGCAACATAGATTTTATTTTTAAACGCTGCGGCATTTAACAATCATAGATCGTATTAACGATACCGCACGATATTACAGGAGAAGTGATAACTATGAGCGGAAAACCTTCCTACGTTCTTCAGCCCGACGGCACGTTTGTCATTGAAGACTACAATCAGGCAAAGCCTTTTGCCAGTTTTTTCCCGGGCATTGCCGGTCTGACGGGAGTACCTTTATGGGCATTTTACGTCAACCGGGGACAGGCAATAGCGTCCTTCGGAGTTAAAAATAAAGATAATGCGATCATGGAGTTTTTCCCGGCAAATAATGCCTATGCCGTAACGCCGATCATGGGATTTAGGACGTTTTTAAAGATTTCCACGGCGCAAAAGACCATTTTTTACGAACCGTTTTTCTCGCCTGATGCGGGAGCATCTGGTATAACACAGACCATGCGTATAACGGCGCATGATATGTCCCTGGAAGAAATAAACCCGGGACTTGGTCTTAAAATTCGGGTACGTTATTTCACCCTTCCCCGTGAACCGCTGGCGGCATTGGTGCGGGTGCTTGAAATTGAAAATACCGGCAAGCTTGCCAAAAGTATTGAGGTAGTAGACGGGTTGCCGAAAGTAATTCCGTGTTGGGTAAGCGAAGAGAACCTCAAGCATATGAGTTACACCGCTCAAGCATGGGCGACCGTAACCAATGTTTCGCAAAAAGTGCCCTTTTATCGTTTAAAAGTAGAGATCAGTGACCGGCCGGAAGTTACGACTGTCACGAAAGGGAATTTTTATTTCGCTATCGGCGATGCTTTTGGTATGCAGCCGACCCGTACTGACGTTATCGTTGATCCTGAAATTATTTTCGGACAGGATAAAAGTTTTGTCTCTCCCCGCGTTTTTAAAGAAGCGGATAATTTCATGGTTCCCGCTCAACAACAGGGCGACAATATATACCCCAGTGCAATGAGCTGGTCTCGGGTCATCCTTCAGTCGGGAAAGAAGTATACTCTGTCGTCGGTGGCAGGACATGGTGATAGTGAAGCCTCCGTCAATGCTTTTGCTGTTCGCGCAACAAAACCACGGTATTTCGAGATGAAAGCTCTTGAAAATCAAAAAAGCATCGACGACGTAACTCATCCGATCACGACGCATTCAAATATTCCTGCGTTTGATCAATACTGCAAGCAGACCTATCTTGATAATCTCTTGCGGGGCGGCACCCCGATCATTTTACCCGCGGGCGACGAAGACATGGTATTTTACGTCTATTCTCGAAAGCACGGCGATCTTGAACGCGATTACAACAATTTTCAGTTGTCACCAACCTATTATTCCCAGGGTAACGGAAATTACCGCGACATGAATCAAAATAAACGCAATGATATTTTCTTTGTTCCCCGCATTAAAGATTATAATGTTATCGCGTTTTTCAATCTGATCCAGTTGGACGGCTATAATCCTCTACTGGTAAAGGGATCTTCATTTTGCATGAAGAAAAAAGGAATGACCCTTAAAAAGTTGCTCGCGCGACTGGTTCATAAAGAAGATTGTGCGGCGCTCGAGCAATTTTTTAGCAAACAATTTGAACCGGGCAGTTTGATGCTATTTTTTGATACTCATCCGGTGCATCTCAAAGTGAGCTCAGATAAATTTCTTAATGATATCCTTGCCTGTTCCGAGCGTTGTATTGAAGCAGAACACGGCGAAGGATTCTGGACAGATCACTGGACCTACAATCTGGATCTTCTGGAAAGCTACACATCGATTTATCCTGAACATGAACATTCGATAATTTTTACCTGTCGTGATTTCACCTTTTATGATAATGCCCATGTTGTATTGCCGCGCGCTGAAAAGCATGTGCTCAGTGACCACCATGTCCGCCAGTTTGGCTCTGTTGTTCTCAATGCAGCCAAAGCAAAAATGGTTCGGGCCCGGTCTGAACATCGTCACCTCATGCATACCAAACACGGGTCCGGAACAGTCTATCATACGACTCTTGCAGCGAAAATGATTTGCATCATTGTTAATAAAATAGCGTCACTCGATCCGGATGGCATTGGTATTGAAATGGAAGCGGAAAAACCCAGCTGGTATGACGCTCTCAACGGTTTGCCGGGTGTATTCGGATCATCAGTACCGGAAACATTTGAACTCAAACGTCTCGTTGAGTTTCTCCGTCACCGTCTTGAACCTGCCAATGCACAAAAAATGAAAATAATGGTTCCCGAAGAGGTGTACGAGTTTTTTAGAGTTCTGGGTACCCTGCTTACTGTACCATCGATGCCCGCTATAGTGTTCTGGGAAAAAGCAGCCACACAAAAAGAAGCGTATCGGTCTTCGACTATGATGGGGATTTCCGGCCTCGAAAAACCAATTGGCGGCAAAGATCTTTCGGTGTTCCTTGAAGCGGCCTTGGCTAAAATTAATGCGGGAATCATCAAAGCGCTTGATCAAAGCACCGGATTGTACTATACCTATTTTTCTTATACGGCGAAAAAATTCAAAAAGACAGGTGCCGTCAGCCATCAGGGATGCGATTGTGTGCGCATAGAGTCATTTCAACGCAGGGCACTCCCATTGTTTTTGGAAGCAGAGGTTCATTATCTTAAAACGGAGCCGGATAAAGAAAAAGCGCGCGCACTGTATCAGTCTCTTCTCAAAAGTCCGTTGTTTGATGCAGCTCTCAATATGTACAAGGTAAATGCTTCGCTAAGCACGGAACCAACAGATATAGGGCGATGCACGGTGTTTACGCCCGGGTGGCTTGAAAATGAATCAATCTGGTTGCACATGGAATATAAATACCTGCTTGAATTATTGAAAGCCGGACTGCATCGTGAATTTTTTGACTCATTTCATAAAGCGGGAGTTTGTTTCCAGAAGCCCGAAAGCTATGGTCGCAGCATTTTAGAGAATTCATCCTTTATTGCATCGAGTGCCTTTTTCAATCACTCCCAGCACGGACGCGGTTTCGTGGCCCGTCTTAGTGGATCGACTGCGGAATTCATAGAAATGTGGGTGATCATGACGTGCGGGAATAAACCGTTTAGTGTATCTCAAAAAGGTGAGCTCGTGCTGGCATTTAAGCCGGTTCTTCCCGGGAACTATTTTACCAAAGAAGGAACATTGACAGCGACGTTTCTGGGGACTACCAAACTGCGATACCACAACCTCCGCCGTCTCGATACGTTTGCTCCAGGCATGAAGGTTTCACGTATGACGGTCGTATGGAACGATGGGAAAAAAGAATCAATTGACGGGCCGGTGATAACCGGTTCCAGTGCACAGCGCATTCGTCGGCAAGAGGCAAACGCCATAGACGTCTTTCTTGCATTTCAATAATTGTCACATAAAGGAGAACCATGCCTCAAAAAAACACGGTTCGACGCAAGACGGTCAAAGAAATTCTCCAAGACAACAACCTCCTGACCGAGGAACAACTTGCCCCTGCTTTAGAAGAGTCAAAACGAACCTCAGCACCGCTTCAGTCTGTGGTCGTTGGGATGAATCTTCTCAGTCGCGTCGATCTTCTGCGTATACTATCGCAGGAATGGGGTGTCCGTGCGGTCAATCTCGATGAGATCGAAATTGACGCAGAAGTTGCAAAGCTCATCCCCGAGGCGGCAGCACGGCGCCATCGTGCGGTTCCGTTTGTTAAAGAAGAGAACGTGTTGTTCGTCGCCATGGCTGACCCGCGTGATTTTTTCGTTATAGAAGATATTCAGCTTCGGACTAACTTCGAAGTACAACCCTATCTGACGCTGCCGGAAGACATTATAAAGGTTCTTGACAAGGCATATGGACTGGCATCCTCGATTTCTGTCGATAAAGTGCTGGGAGATATCTCCGAAGCGGCAGCTGACGAGTTGCGACTTGAGAAGGCCGAGGAGAGTGTCGAAGTTACCGAAGTTGATGCCACTGCGCCCGAAGTTGAACGATTGGTTAACGGGATCATTCTTGGTGCACTGCAGCAAAAGGCGTCGGATATTCATATAGAGCCATTTGAAAATCGATTATTAGTCCGTTACCGGGTTGATGGCATGCTGCGTGAAACGACGTTTCAGGTGCCCTATTCTTTCCGTAATGCGTTGATAGCGAAAATAAAGATTATGACCGAACAGATGGATATTACCGAGCGTCGCCGTCCTCAGGATGGACGTATCCAGGTCAAGGCAAAAGGCAACCCCATTGAATTCCGCGTCAATATTATTCCGACCGTTTTTGGCGAGGCGTGCGTCATGCGTGTCCTTGACCGGGCATCGGTGCAGGTTGACATGGAAAAGCTGGGTTTTCTCCCTGACACACTCCAAAAATTCAAGGCATCCTTGACAAAACCGTACGGGTTGATACTGGTGTGCGGGCCGACCGGCTCGGGGAAATCGACGACACTCTATGCCGCTCTCAATTCGATCAACACCCCCGATTCAAAAATTTTAACCGCCGAAAATCCGGTCGAATATAACTTGCCCGGCATTGTGCAAGTCAATGTTATTCAAGAGATCGGTTTTGATTTTGCGAGCGCGCTGCGCGCTTTCCTGCGCCAGG
>JBELAT010000076.1:0-10270 GCA_049508565.1 Endomicrobiales bacterium
GGTATTTGATGCCCGCTACCTTCAACATAGGCTGCAAAGTAATGAAATACTAACAATCGCAATGCGTCGGACGGCATTGGCAGAGGCGGGTATAACCGATCTCAAAGAGCACAACAGGATCTTTGAGAACCTATCGGCGCAGGGATTAACCGATGCCGGGGAGCAATTGAGGGTACTACAGAACCTTAAGGAACATCATAGCGTTTCTGAGATGGAAAGGATCATTAAGACTCTCCAGAAAGTTGTGAGCCGCATTCGAGGCCCCGACCAAACACCCCTCCCCGAACCAACTCAGATGAAAATCATACAAACGATCCTGCGTGAAGATAATGCCATGCTTGAAAGTATGTTCAGAGATCTCGGCCTGGACATCCCTACACATCTGCAGGAAGAGGGCGCTAGGTCTTTGCTGAGAATTTTCGGAAAATGGGAGCGGCAGTTAAGTCCCGAGTCGATGGACTTGATAGTGCATTTTATAACAACCCCCGGTATCGAAGACATAATCCGTGAAGTAGCCGGCTTATTGGACAAGAAGTACACGGGACAAGAAGTCGGCAAGCTAGGTGAACTCAAACAGGCAAAACTGCTTGAAGACGAAGGATTCGAGATTGTCTGCTTCGGGCTGCGCACGCCTGATCCAGCTCAAACGGCCGACATCGATATCGTTGCCAGACGATCAGGTTCTTATTATTTCATTGAATGCAAAAACCAGCAGACACGTGAGAATAAATTTAGATACCCGCCTTATGCGAGAAGGATAAACCGTATCATAGCAGTACTCAATAAAACGGATTCCGAACGGTCAAGCGAAAAAGATAAAATTATCTACAGAAAATATCTCGAAATCTTCGGCGCGCAGGGGATTCATGACATCGTAACTCAACCGGTCAGAATTATGCTTAGCTCAACAATAGAATCGCTTAGCGCCAAAGTTGGGAGAGATACTATTCAGAAGCTTTTAAATCAACTTGGTAGAGTACCTTACAATAGCAAAAGCTACAGGGATCTCCGCAGCCCTCGTCTGTTTTCCTGGATGGCTGCCGTTATCCACGACCGGTCACTGGCGGACAGTATGCTTGCGTGGGCGCATGATTCAAATCTCGAAATCATGACGGACTTACGTAGAAACCCAGCGGCAATTGACTATACGCAAACTCTTTTCCTATCTCCTTATTTTAACCCTTATGGAAGTGTAGAGCACTATCAGTTTGGCGGCAATACTATTGCCAATGAAACCGCCTGGCTCGGCAGGGAGCCTAGCGCTCGGGACGAATCCAACGAACTACCGGTGTCCGGACTTACACCAACACCATCGGGAGGATTTGACGACGCTTCTGCCCCTGGCGCAGGCGAAGTTAATGCGACGGAAGTAGAGCGATATAAAACCAATCTGCGAAGTTTTGATTTAAACCCAATAAACGAAAGATTCATTAACAGCATGGAACTGCATTTCGTAAAAAATAAAACGTTTCTTATGAACAGGCAAGGCAGCCACTTGTTCGTTAATTCTTTACTGGTGGAGAATAGTCTTGTTTCGCTGAAGAAGAAACCTCTCAGGGCAGAGCTTATCTTTCTTTTAATACATTCTCAATTAAGCCGGCAAAGAAGTTTTGATATGTCCAGAGAAAATCTGGAGCAGCGTTTTGTTGGAGAGGTGACGGCGGGGCTCAACGAGATGACAACCCTCGTTACCCATCGTCCTGCAAAGTTCGGTGACAAGCTGAGTAAAGCGTTATTGAGTTTTGTCAATTCAAACGAATCTTCGCGAGCCTCCTTGTTTGAGGAAATGCTTTTGATGGCCGATAGAAAACGTGATCAATCCAGTGACGAACAAGACTTTTTTACAAGAGATGAAATCAAAGAATATGCGCATATGGTCCAACAATTCTTCGGTGAAACATTTTCATCTGTTGAGCTCTCCGATGAGATGCTGAACAGAATCGAAGTAGAGTACGCTCTACGCTCTTTTTCTTCTACGAGAAACCCGAGCGCTTTGGATAGGCTGTCTAATTCGGGCGTGAATGTTTACAAATACGTCATGCGAATACTGCTTGAGGGCCACGGCACCGAAGAATTATTTGACGACGCAGTAGCATTTACATGGAATCAGGGATTTATCGATTTGGAAATATATAGAGAGTTACAAGAAGCTTATATGAACTTATCGGCTCAATGGTCTATGGATAAGAAAAAAGGTGTGAGAACCGCATTAACGAACATCAGAAAAGACGTCATGGATCCTTTAGCCCGTACTGAGAAGGCAGTAACCTGGGAAAAGAGACTTTCCTGGGTTGATGAAATTACTGTGGAGCGTCTAAAGGAACTTTCACGGGACTCAGATAAACCCCTGGTAGTCATTGATGCGGGTGCCAGTGACTTGTCAACGACTGTGGATTGGTTCAATTACCTTTCTCATGTGCTAAGCGATCAGGGTCAACCGGTATTCCCTGGATTAACCGTCATTGGTGGCGATCTAACGATTACTGTTGACCGGGTTGAGACAGAAAGGGGAATAGGTTATTTCGATCATTTTAGTAAAAAATTACTGCAATTTAAATTCAATCCAGGGGGACTAGAGGACGAACATTTCGCACCTATAGTGAGTGAGGGAAATAGCGGATACACGGAAGAAGCGGAACGGCTCAAAGATGAGCTTGTAAACGAATATGCTGCGGGACATTTTACGTCACTTGACCTTGTCAACCCTGAGGCGCTACTTCTTTCTCGTGTAAGCCAACATTTTCAAATTCGCCAGGAAGATGTTTTTTCCCCGCGATATGATGACAACACCCTGGCAATGGTCAGGCTATTTAATTTCTTTGGTCAAGCGGGCACGCATATCTCTCCAGATGAATTTAGAACGATAATGACACGGTGGGGAAAGAAGCTGCAAACCGGCGGTTCCGTTATTTTTGGTGATAAATTCGGCGATTTGAATGAATCGAGCGCTCACTATGTCATTTATCACAAGGTCACCGGTTCTGCTGGAAGCACATTAGTGCTTGATACTATGTCCCCGAATGAAGAAAGCGTGAACCAAAGGTATTTAGACAGGACTGGGCTGCCTTTAGAAATATCCATAGACGGTAACGGTCCGGAAACCGGGGCCACCCCCTCAACTGAAGCACCATCAATACGGAATGGTTCTGAGACCCCCAACGGTCCTTCCGCCATTCTTCCCAAAAACCGTGTATTAGCTTTCGAGAAACGTGAAAGCGGCGGAAGTCCGATGAGAGTAGCGTGGTGGGTGGTTAAACGGGAAGCGTTGTGGCGTGTTGTTCCAGGCGCGAATGCCTGGTTTGTGGGTCAACACAAGTCGTTGGGGAAAATGCCGTGGCTCGGGTCGTTCATTACGGTAGCGGTACAATACGCGGGGTTTTTCGCTGCGCTGATGTTCGGATCCGCATTGATACATAATCTCGTGCTCACGGCAATTTCGGGATACGCCGCCGGGGCGATTATATCGACCCTTCTGCAATGGGTATTAGATGCCATTTACCTTGGTCGAGATAAAACAATTGCCCCACTACCAGTCCCTCTCTTTCAAAGGAAAGTTGAGGTGCCAGCTGACGTTTACAATAATATTGAGTTGATAAATTGTACGCGATACCAAGGGGCAACAGGAGCAAAAAACCTGGCTGAAGATTTGGCTTCTTTGAAAGAATTGTATGAATTAATATTCGGAGTCACCGTCGGCGAAGAGAGAATAAAGTTTTATAAATCCATATTAGAAAACACCTATGACCGGGGAAGCCAGAAGATTTACATGTTTGTTTATCGTAACGAGGAAGGAAAGATCGTTGGATGTGGCTTCTTAGACACGCACGGAGAAGTCTCAGCAGGTACCCTGACTGCAGAATTGACCGAGCTTGCCGTTCTTCCCCACTACCAAAGAGCAGGGATTGGAAAAGCTTTGTGGGTGAAACGAATGCGCGTGGCAGAAGCGTTGCGGGCATCATCCGTATCTTCATATGTCATTGTACCTGGTGCTGAGAGAATTATTGAAGCCTTTAATAATCTTGGTGATTATAAAGGATTGCCGGCCTTCCGAGTTGAAAAAATTATGTCGGGAGCTCCTGTTTTTCAGTTAACTCCCGATTACCGGGATTATCAAACAAGAGGATTCCCGACATCGGAGGAGGCGATAGCAAACGCATCGGGTATTGGGGATTTGAGTATAAACAACAACCACCCCCTTACGACAGCGTTCATATACCGTCTTATGGGTAAGATGGCGGCAAAACTCAACATAACATTGCCTGATGTATCGTCTCAGTACAGTGAGCAGGCAACAGAGATAAAAATAATTATCGAAAAAATAAGAGAGGCCCAATCACGTCCCGCGCCGGATGATGTTAAGAAAACGCTCGCGGATCATGTTAGCGCTTACCTTCGATTCGTAGCACCGCTTTTAGGTCTGGCTCTTTTAGGCAGTATCCCCATCGGCGCGATCGTGTATTCGCTTCGTTTAATCTTTGCCTATCGCGGCTGGACGCTTCCTGTAAGTGCCGCAATAGTTCTCGGTGTAAAGGTTTATTCAGCTATAGCCTCAGGTGTGATTAACAAGAATACGGCGAAGAATGTTCGCAAAACAGTAGTCGGCTTGATAAAACATATGCACGAGCTGAGTGGAATACATGAAGTCAGCTTGAGGCAGTCGTTAAGAGAAATTAGGGGTAAAATGGTAAAGGTATTGGATGCGGGAGCAACTCCGGAACAGATGTGGGCTAACAAGTCGTTTGGTGCCCGTCTCAAGACCTTCATAGTTTCCCTGATGCCGATAAAGGGCGTCATTATCATCGGTCTTATTGTCATAATTCCTATCGTTTACTTCGCAGGTCCCTATATAATCCTTATTCCGCAATGGCAATGGGTACTTCCTGCAGTGGCAATTGTACCACTGGTCATTGAAATATACTTAAGGTTAACCACGGGCACGATAATACAGGTTACTCAGAGTGACATGCAAAGAGCTTTGGACCGCTTAATCGCCCGCGCGCAGTACTTGAGCAAAAAACATTGGTGGATGAGCGAAAGAGTCCGTCACATACATGAGGAGATTAAGAAGGGTCTGCTACCATATAGGGAAAATCCAGGTCGTTTTGAATTAGGAAACTATGTGATGGCATTTGGAGGAGATAATCCGAGAGGCGTCACTCACGTTCCTGAAAGAAAACTATTTATGAGCAAAGATGTAATTCATCTTGCTCTAGGGATACAGCTGTTGGGAGTTGCCAAGAAAAGTGAGCTCCTGCGATACCATATCCTGCGCCGCGTTATCAAAGGATTCGACGATTTCTTGTTAAAAAATCGAATAACCACTTCGTACTACTGGCCTGTTCCTTCGCTGGATATTATGGGGTGGGACTATACCAGGGGCATGTGGATGTTGACTACGGCGGCGCCTTACCTGTCATACTTTGCCTTTTATTATCAACTGATGAACAACTTTATTGTACCGCTGCATTATCCTTTTGTCGGCCATAAATACCAAATTAGGGTCGTGCATGTAGACGGTATTGGCCATTGGGCTGGCACTGTTGCATTGCGGCCGCTATACACCGTCGGAGAGATTCTGTCGGTGATGAAAGGGAAAATGGACGATGGAATGATATACTCCGCCACACAATTCGCGGAAGAATTCTACGTCCTGCCCGAAGAAGCGGCTGCAATGCTCGAGGCGCTAAAAGACATGGGAGAGGTAAAATCTCTTGTGCGAGGGGATGGAGCAGTCGCATACTATCGCGGAGAACCAGTTGCTCACAACGACTCTGAAATTCTGAGTAAGGCGGAGGAAACGCTCAGAGAGGTCATCGCAGAGGGGGCAGCAACTCGGCGGGATTTGTTGTTTCCTCCCCAGATTCAGGTTATGCGAAGCAAAGAAGTTCAGGAAATAACCTCTATCTTTAACAAACGTAATCGTATGATCATGCTTATCCTGCCTGAAGGGACGGCGGACGCCAGATTGGATGATGCTGTTCTCAAGGCACTCATCCGAGGGCATTTCACCACTGCTAATAGTGAATCCTCTTTGCTCAGGTATCATCATCAGATGGTTGTGACAGGTGTTAACCACGAGTTTTCAGTGCAGCAACTCGCCGGTGATATGCCGATCAGCATTGAGCCGGAAATAGATGTTATACGAAGAAAAGATGCTATAAGACAGCTCTATAATAGGACCAGCACGGTCATCGAGAACGCGGATGAGAATTTCCTAAAAACAGTTAAGCAGGCGATTATAACGCTAGACGAACGAAATGAATTGACGACTGAAATGACTATTCGTTACCTTAATTTTATCATTGCAGGCGAAACGAACAAAGCTTTCCCGGAGAAGGGGAGCCTGGTTTTGCGCCGCGACATAGGAGTTGACGAGGCGATGCGAGCGATAGTTCTTTACGTGCACATAAACAAGCATGCAGAAGAACATCCGTTGAGTATACTGGGCAGGCTGCCCGAAATCAATGCCGGAACACCGTTCTATCCAGAAGATGAGATAAACGTTAACGGTGACGGTACAGTACAATTTCTGCCGGCGACCGGTAATGAAGTGATAGACTTGTTCCTCTCTCAACTTTTCAACAGGAAGAAATTATTAGGGAATGGGAAAATAGATCTTTTCCTCAACCAGCTACTCAGAAAACTGCGTGGTTTTGGCATACCGGGTTATTTTCTGTTTAGTCCCTTCACTGACGGTGTGCAATTGTCTGGGCAGGAACTTGCTCGAACGAAAAGCCTTTATGCAGAGATCAGAGCAAAAATGCTAGAGAACGTTGGCAGTAGCCGGAATATGCTGACGGGGATCGATACCATGTATTCTGTCACTATGCAGAACTCTTTGCAAAGCGTCAAATTGCTGTTCGATGATATCATAAAGTATCCTGAATACACTGTGCCGTCGAAGATTGATCCGGCGCTGCATTACTTGCGAGTAGTGGGACGCGGAAAATTCAGCGTAGTAATTTTAGTCAAAGATGGCGATCAAAGCAAAGCGTTGAAAGTGCCGTTCATAACTCCTGGGAAAAGTAGGGACCTGTTCATGCTCAGGGAAAAAAGGATTTTGCGTGATATCGGTAGTGCCCCGGGCTTGGTGAAAATCAGTAAAGAATATGACAACGCGCTCCTTTTAGAGTATGTTCAAGGCAGCACGCTGGGAACGTATGTAACAAAATACCACAAAGTGCCGCCGGGAATATTTGAGGTGATTAAACAGTTTATTAACGGGGTATCGGCCGCCGGATACCGCATAGATGATCTTTCGGTGATCAATATTATGATTGATACGTCGAACGAAGTACGGTTTTTTGACACAGCCACCTATTACAAGGCGTCCCGAAAAACCGAGGCGTACGCAAGAAAACATAATGACAGATTGTTCGCTCAGGTGGAAATGTATCTTTCTGATTTAACGGGAAATAACCCCCAACTGCTTTCCAGTCCATTCTCGTTGGGAGGTAATCGGTTTAGGAAAATGGTGAGAAAAATAAGCTTAGGTTGGAATATTATTCGGAGCGAATCTGATAGTTATCGCAGAAACAATGAGGTCACCACGCAAAATGGTAAAGGTCCTGGTTTTTCTGCTATTACAACAAAAAATATTGCTGAAGCGATGCACCTTTCACAGAGATATTCGCCAAAAGAATCGGCGAAATGGATCTTGCGTAAAGAGTTCTTGATCCGCTTATTGCCTCCGATTTTTATGATGATGCATTTTAAGCAGGGGTTGAACGCGGTTTTCGGGTCCCTCATTGTCTCATCAATACCATACGCCATTTCGGGTAGTCTATACACCGCGATGTCTTACGTGCCGGGATTGTCGCAAAGCTTAGTCATTGCCGTAGGTGTGGTGGGGTTTGTTATTGGCGTGTGGACTGCGGGTAAGGTTCAAGTCAGATTTGATACGAGAAATATCGGTGAAACAATCAAATCGTTGCAATCAGTTGTGGGAGATTTTCTTAACATATGTTTTACCACGTCCAATGAACAAGCAACCGACTCCATCATTCCGTCAATCGTAAACGTAGTCATTGAGAATCAATACGGAGATACTACGACTGATAATGCTGTCGCAACGATAAGTCGCATGATCAATGATTTCCAGTCCAACAGCATTGTATTTACAAAGGACCAACAAGTCAGGCGGTTCCTCAATGCCTTGAGAACCGCCAGAACTATAGATAATCGACTTGTCCCTACGGCTTATGTAGGGTACGGGTTACATGCGGTGGTACTAAAAGTGTTTGACAAAACGGATAAAAAGTATAAAGCACTTAAAGTATTGGACACAGGCCTGACTAAACAATCTATAGAAGAATACTCAACACTAAACATCCTTCAGAGTATTCCTGCTATAGTACCTCAAGATATTCCTTCAGTAGTCCGATTAGATAAAAAAAGTAGCAGGAAACGATACCAGGGTAGAGCGGTATTAATGGAATTTGTCAGCGGACCGTCGGTTAGGAGCAACCCAGGATCAGCGGAAGTCGGAGTCTTGACGAATACTTTTTTTGACATATTAGAACAAAATGCACTTCGAATATATGATCATACAGGATTTGTAGTCAGTGAGGACGTTGACGCTCTCGTTGAAAATGGACAGCCTCGCATTTTTGATGTGCAGTTTTATACAAAAATGGATAATTCAAGTGCAAATCGAAGTCTTGTTGCCGCGCGGGTTAGGAATTTACAGCTGTACCTATTCGGTCATTTGCTGGAAAGAGAATATAATCGTAAACTAGCATTTCTTAGTGATGCGCCGAAGGTATTGGAAATCTTTCAGGCCCGATCTGTTACCATACGCGAAGCTATTGCAATTTACTTGTTTCTTGAGCAATGCCGAAAAGCGTATGAAAAATTTAGCTGGTTTAGTAGTGATCATCGGGGGACAGCGTTGTCCCCGGCGTTCCTTGTTTCAGAGGAGACCAGCGAGGGGCTGGATAAAGCCGCGCACGATGTACTAAAAAACAAAGATGTGCCGATCAAAGTATTATGGCGTAAACCGGGGACTACGCTTTCCGGAGAGTCTCCACAGCCGATGGCACTGAAAGGTGTGTACGCGCTGATAGACAATAAAGTGCTGACTATGTATGTTGATGCTAAAGACGACGGGGAATTTGCTCAGAGAACATCGGAAGTCATCAGCATGCTCAAGGGCTATTCAAACGTCCAGGGCGCCACCCAACCGATGAAGATACTCTCCAGTGTAGGAGAAGTTAATTTAGACAATAACAAGATAATAGTGTTCGACTATACTCGCGCCGGATTGCATATTCCGAGCTGGAACGCTGCTCCGGTGTCAACCGTACGCGAAGATCTGCCTGGTTGGGAACCGATGACCTTGGAGTACAACGCAGACCTCTATGCCAGCTCTCCTGAGAAAGTCGTAGAGCGCAGATACTCGCCCGAGCTCTTAACAATACAGCATTTCGATGAATCGATGGTCTTTCCCGCAGAAGACCTCGGAGCCGGGGAACATGTGAACCAGAAAGCTACCCCCAAGAATATTGAGCTGCTGAAGAATCGGGGAGCTAAGATATACTTAAAGTACAACGGGACTAATAAAGAAGAAGCATTGGTGTTTATACATACGTTCAAAGTTAACGGTATTATATTCACTAATCCCGCTGCAGGTTCGTTAGCTGATGAAATAGCCGGGATGACGTTCGAAGAGGACGTGGTCATAGCAGCTGTTAACCCGCTAAGTGAAAGGGTGCGGCCCTATGTTACGATAACGCTGGGCGCATCGCTTCCCAGAAACATTAAGCCCGGCTCGATAGTTCACGTTCAGCTGAGCGAAGAAATCCCCGAAGAGGCGATCAGCGCGATCGACCAGTTGTCGTCCTCTTGCATACTGGTTTTTGACCGTAAAGAGGTTATGGAAAAGGGCGTGCGGGATGCGACCGGGGTGATGTACTATGGAGCACGTTTGTTCGGGCTGTTCCATTTGACTCCGCTTACTGACCAGGAGAAACGTGAGTTTCAACAGAGAGAGGCGGAGGGTCTTGAGCCGGCTATGTTCGAAGTGTCTCGTACCCGTGAACAAGACGTTACCAACATTATGTCCCGTAATTTTGATGCCATATCGAAGAACCGGTCCGTGGTGAACGCCATCCGTCTGCATGTCATGAGCGTCTCCGATAGGAATTTGCAAGACGTATACCTAGAAACGGTGGTAAAACGGTGGCGTGTGTGGAACGAACTTGCGAAAGCAGGAAAGCTGAGCGGCTTGGAAGATAAGCGGTTGGAAAAGATTCTGGCAGAAATGCTTACG
>JBELAT010000077.1:0-10169 GCA_049508565.1 Endomicrobiales bacterium
GGATAAGATGTTCCGTTAAACGCATCGAATCGTCAAGGAATTCTTCATCGGCAACAGGATCGCCACCCGCCAGGATTCGCTCTGTATAACGCGCGCTGTCTCGATCGTTCACCCAGCGTCTGAGTCCATCACACGATGCAGCTGCGGCACCAATACCAATATAGTGCCCGCCGAGCCAGTAGTTAAGATTGTGGAGTGATTGGCAACCGGGTGTGGCCCAATTTGAGATCTCATAGTGAGTCAATCCGTTATCTGCGAGGAATGTTCCCGCCCATTGATACATATCAGCCTGGGAATCGTCATCGACAGAAATTCTCTGTTGTGCAAGAGGTGTCCCATTTTCTATGCTCAACGCATATAGTGACATATGGTCGGGTTGGTACTCAATAGCCGTTTGTAAAACTCGTGCCCATGCGTCGGGGGTCTGGCCAGGTAACCCATATATAAGATCGATCCCGATATTGGTAAACCCTGCATCCCGCGCTACTCTATAGGCTATCTCAAAATCACGAACCGAGTGGATTCTGCCCAGCCACTGTAGCGATGTATCGTCCGTTGATTGCAGACCCATACTGATACGGTTAACGCCGATATCTTGCAGCGCCGAGATTTTCTCAGCAGTTAAAGACTCGGGATTAACTTCACAGGTCATTTCCGTGACGGAGCTGGTATTGAAGGTGTCCGTGATGCGTTCTCCCAGATCACGTATCTGCGCGGGACTAAGCAGCGATGGCGTCCCGCCGCCGAGGTACACCGTTTTAAGTTCGCGCCCTCGGTAGCGTTTCATTTCAGCGCCAAGTGCGTCAATATAAGACTGAGGGACATCGGCCTTTAACGGTATCGATGAGAAGTCACAGTAGGCGCACTTTGAGCGGCAAAAGGGAATGTGAATATATAGTCCTGTCATAATTTCATCCGCAAAAACAGAGAATGCATAAGAGCCCAGACGAATCTATACCGCACATCATGTATTTTAAACGTTTTTAACACTCATATACCTGCCTATAGCGATCAGGTACGCGATTGATGACTCTGCAACGGTATAATGAGTTAATTCGCCTTTTTATTATCTTTAAAAAGTTCGGCTATACCGCCGATTGACGCAGTAACACCCGTCGTTTCAAGCGGCAGGAATATTTTTGTCGCTTGTCCGTTGGCAACCTTTTCAAGAGCCTCAAGATATTTTATCGCTATCAGGTCGTTTGTCGGCTTACCGGAATGGATGGCGTTATAGACGATCTCAATTTGATATTTTTCAGCGTCAGCAACCCGCCTGATGGCCTCAGATTTTCCTTCGGCTTCAAGAATAGCGGATTGTTTAGCCCCTTCAGCTTTAAGGATCGCCGCCTGCCGGAACCCTTCAGCTTCAAGGATGTTAGCCCGTTTTTCGCGTTCAGCTTTCATTTGTTTGGACATCGCATCGGTTATATCGCGGGGAGGATCGATCTTTTGTATTTCAACCCGTGTTACTTTCACGCCCCATTTATCTGTTGCTTCATCCATAACCATGCGCAATTGTACATTGATTTTTTCACGTGACGTCAGCGTGCTGTCAAGTTCCATATCACCGATAACGTTGCGCAAGTTGGTCTGAGCAAGCTTCAAAGCTGCCATAGAAAAATTCGCGACATTGTAGACAACTTTGCCTGGGTCAGTAATCTGGAAATAGATGACTGCATCTACTGTCACGAGCACGTTGTCTTTAGTTATGACGTCCTGTGGCGCAACATCCATTACCTGCTCACGCATATCGACTTTTCTGACATTTTGGAACGGCGGGAATATAATGGTCAAGCCAGGGTCTACCGTTTTTGTGTACTGGCCAAGCGTTTCAACCAAGCCCTTCTCATATTGTTGGATAACCCTCAGAGAACGAGAAACGTAAAGAAATAACAGAACAATTACTACCACCACTAAACCTAACGGCATAAGAATCTCCTTTTAGTCACTTTTTTTCAATCAATCACTGTATTTTTTTTACTTCAAGGCGCGTTCCTTGTACGGCAACTACCTCAACCCACGTATCTTTTGATATGGGCTCATGTGCTTCACCGCGCCATATCTCACCTTCGACCTTGACCATACCGAGATTCGGCGGAGTAATGGTCTCGGTGACCCACGCTTTCTGGCCAACCAGCGCATCTACGTTTGATTTTTTGGTTGACGTCTGAAAAAGTTTTCTGGCCATCGGACGGATTGCATAGAGTGAAATGACGGATATGACGACAAAGAATATCCATGACGACCATACCGGCAACAACAAAACCGACAATCCCGCTATCAGCGCACCAAGACCGAGACAGGCGAAGAAAAAAGCACCCGGCGTCAGGAGTTCAACGACGATAAGAAGAGCGGCAATGATAATCCATGAAATAAAATCCATTATACCTCCTCGCGCATACCCGCGGTATTACGACTCAATATAACTTCCTATTTTAAAACCCTGATCAATGTTTTTATTCTGTACCCGCGGTTTGCCACCCGAAGGTTTCGCGTCAGGGGCTTTTCCACCGGACAACCGTTTGAGTGAAATCCGTTTTAATGCTGGTTCGATTTCAAGAACCTCAACTTTCAAGGTATCACCGACAGAAATTACTTCATACGGATTTTTTATAAACGTATCCGCCAGCTGAGAAATGTGTATCAGCCCGTCCTGATGCACGCCGATGTCGACAAATGCGCCAAAATTAGTCACATTGGTAACCACGCCGGTCAGCACCATGCCTGGATTGACGTCACTGATCTCGTTGATCTGAGTAGAAAACTCAACATTTGCGAATTGCTCACGCGGGTCGCGTCCCGGTTTCTTGAGTTCGCTAACAATATCTTTAACAGTTAACAATCCACAGTTTTCTGTCACAAATGCCGATGGATCAAGAGTGTCAATCATTTTCTGATTACCGACCAATTCCTTAACAGAAACATTCATTGCTTTCGCCATCTTTTCAACAACAGCATACGACTCCGGATGAATCGTTGAATTATCCAGAGGATTGTCAGCGATCCGTATCTTCAGGAAGCCGGCACATTGTTCAAAAGCTTTATCACCCAGCTTAGGTATTTTTTTAAGTTCGGTACGATTTTTAAATTTACCGTTTTCACTGCGGTATTTGACAATATTGTCAGCGATTGCAGGCCCGATGCCAGACACATAGCTCAGCAAAGCCGTTGAGGCGGTGTTGAGATCGACTCCGACAAAGTTTACACATGATTCCACAGTAAGATCGAGTGACCGTTTGAGTTCCCGCTGATTGACATCATGCTGGTATTGGCCGACTCCTATGGATTTGGGATCGATTTTGACCAGTTCCGCCAGAGGATCTTGAAGACGATGTGCAATACTGATGGCACCGCGCGCGGTCAAGTCCAGATCAGGATACTCCTTGCCTGCCAGCTCGGAAGCGGAGTATACCGATGCACCGGCTTCACTTACCATGACCACCTGAACGCTCAAGGATTGCTTTCTTAAGAGTTCCTTGACGAAACCGTAGGTTTCCTTTGAGGCCGTGCCATTGCCGATTGCAATCAGTGCTGGATCGTATTCCGCGATAAGGTCCAAAAGAACCGCTGCGGAACCGTGGGTATCATTTTCCGGTGGCGTTGGATAGATCGTATTAAATTCTTTAAAATCGCCTTTTTCGTCAACAACGGCGATTTTGCATCCCGTACGAAATCCCGGGTCGATACCAATAGTTATTTTTGAGCCTGCGGGAGGAGACAAAAGCAGATTGCGCAGATTTTTCGAGAACACGCTGATCGCCTCTTCTTCCGCTTTCTGCTGAGCCTGCACAAACACTTCGGCCTGAATTGAAATGGCCATCAAGCGGTAATAGCTGTCTGCGGCAGCTGCAGACACTTCTTTGGCAAACAAAAGATTTTTTTGACCGATAACGGACGATTGAATGCGACTGACAATGTGTTCGTCATCAAGAACAATTTTCCAGGAGAGCACTTCTTCTTTTGTTCCGCGCCGTACGGCAAGCAGGCGATGAGATGGTGCTGATTTGATGAGTTCGGAGGTTTCGTAATAGGTACTGAACTTAGTTTTAATATCTTTAAAATCTTTGCGCGGCGCGGATTTAAGAACACCGGTATCCGCTGTATACGAGCGAACCCATCCGCGAATGGCGGCATTGTCGGCAATCCGTTCTGCAATGATATCCTGAGCACCCGCGATGGCATCATCATAGGACGCCACTGCTTTATCCGCGACTATAAAAGGCGCGACCAGGGTTTCTTTGTTGACTGCATGGGAAGCTGTCTGAGAGAGCAGAATATCTGCTAAGGCTTCCAATCCTTTTTCCTTCGCTGCAGTTGCTCTCGTTTTAACTTTCAACTTATACGGAAGATACATATCCTCGAGAACCGTCGAGTCAGTCGTATCCAATATTCTTTTTTTGAGCTCAGGCGTCATCTTCTTCTGCGTTTCAATACTTTTAATGATTGTTGCTTTGCGCTGTTCAAGTTCTTTATAGTATTCCAGCCGATCGGAGATCTTACGGATCACCGTTTCGTCAAGGCTCCCCGTTTTTTCCTTGCGATACCGGGCAATAAACGGTATGGTAGCTCCACTTTCAAGCAGCATGACGGTGTTAACAACCGCATCTACTGACTGCTCAACATCCTTTTGGATACTATTAATAACAAAGAGCGCTCCATCCATACGTATATCTCCCAAATATTCTAAATTTTCCTCATATCACGTGATACCAAGGATGCCATCATGACCATATGTGTATTATTGTTCAACCATCAGATCTCGTGTGCAATCATGCAGTATTGCTGACAATCCGGGCTAGCTCTTAATAATGCGTATTCTGTTAATGGGCCAATATAAAAACAGGGCTTTTCCTTTGAGAAGCTTGTCCGGCAACGGCCCCCAAAACCGCGAATCAAACGATTTGTCGCGGTTATCGCCCATAACGAAATAATTTCCCGGTGGAACCATAACCGGCCCAAAATTGTCTCTAATTGCGTCCGGCGAAAACTCGTTGAAACGACCGGACTCCCAGGTTCGCTGATACTGTTCCTGAGTAGGAAATATCCTGACAAAGGGGTAGGTCACCGGATCGACAAAGTTGACATAGGGCTCATTAACCGGCTGATTGTTGACATAGAGTTTCTTGTTTTTGACTTCAACCATGTCGCCGCCGAGTGCCACGCACCGTTTGATGAAGTCCTTATTGACTCCTTCTTCCCGCTCACCCATCGATAACGCCGAAGGCGGACAGCGGAAGACGACAATGTCGCCCCGTTGCACATGGCGAATCGGCCAGAAACGCCGTCCATCACCAAGAGGATTATGAAACCCGTACACATATTTATTGACGAATAAATGATCCCCTTCCAGAAAAGTCATTCGCATACTGCCCGACGGTATTTTAAAAGCCTGAATAACAAAATACATTAAAACCGCAGCCAACAGTACGGCCGACCAGCCGGTTTCCACCCATTCATATATTTCATCATAGATTTTTTTCGCTTTGGGAGACACAATCCGCGGTTGAACTTTTCGCATAATTCGTGAAACAAAAAATAAAACAACACCGACGATGAGCAATTTGAGTTCCATATAATACACCTTTCACGGGACAATATGTGTCTTTAAAAAAACGTCTTCTGCCTTTTTTCAACGAAAGAGTTAATTGATAGCTCTTTAAAAAAAGACACAAGAAGATTTGAGTGTGTGGTCAGTCATTTATTTTCAGCATGGCGATGAAAGCTTCAGGAGGTATCTCAACACTACCGAACTGGCGCATACGTTTTTTGCCTTCTTTTTGTTTTTCCAGAAGCTTCCGTTTGCGCGAGATATCACCACCATAACATTTTGCTAAAACGTCTTTACGCAGCGCTGCAATATTCTCCCGGGCAATGATTTTGTTTGTCACCCGCGCCTGGATCGGGATCTGGAACATCTGCCGCGGAATGATCTCCCTGAGCTTTTCAGTTAGAAAATGGGCCATTGTCTGGGCTTTGTCTTTATGGGTAACAACAGAGAAAGCGTCAACAACGTCATTGTTAACCAATATTTCTAGGCGGACCAGATCGCCGGGACGTAAACCGATGTGTTCGTAATCAAACGAGGCATATCCCTTGGAAACGGATTTCAGCGAATCGTAATACCCGACAATGATTTCTGCAAGCGGCAGTTCATACTTCAAAATGACAACTTTAGGATCAAGATATTTCAGTTGAGTCTGCGTCCCGCGACGTTTCTGGCACAAATCCAGCACCGGTCCGAGATATTCAACTGGACAGATTATGGTCGCCACCACATACGGTTCTTCTATCTGCACAATGTCGCCGAAATCCGGGAACCGTGCAGGATTATCTATTTCAGTCACAGATTTCAGTGTCGTTACCCGGTAAACGACGTTGGGAGAGGTAATCAAAAGTTCCAGACCAAATTCCCGCAACAAGCGCTCCTTGACGATCTCAAGGTGCAACGACCCCAGAAATCCGCAGCGAAAACCGAACCCCAGAGCGACAGACGTTTCGGGGGTATACATGAGCGACGAGTCCGACAGACGCAATTTTTCCAGTGATTTTTTAAGCAGGTCATAATCTGAAGAACTCAACGGGTACATCCCGGCAAACACGAACGGCTTAACTTCCTTGTACCCGAGGTGCCGCCGCTGGGTCGGCCGGGCCGTTTCGGTCACCGTATCTCCGATTTTGACATCATGAATATCTTTGATGCCGGCTACAATATAGCCAACCTCTCCAGCCGAAAGCTGGGGTACGGGCATCATCTTTATTTTCATATAGCCGACTTCAAGCACTTCATGTTCGGCGAGTGACGACATGAACGTAATTTTCATCCCCGGTTTGATCACGCCTTCAAATACCCGGCAAATTATGATCACCCCCCGATACGAATCGTAGGATGAGTCAAATATCAGCGCTGAAAGCGGGTCCGTCGGGCTACCCGTCGGTGGCGGAATATCGCGTATAACGGCGTCAACGATCTCTTGAATGCCGATACCCGATTTGGCGCTTGCCAGAATAGGCTCATCGGTTATTTCAAGGCCATCATGGATTTGCTGATAGGTATGATCCACATCGGCGGTAGGAAGATCAACTTTATTGATGATCGGAATAATCTTTAAATGTGCCTGGCGCGCAAGAAAGGTATTGGCCAGCGTCTGCGCTTCAACACCCTGAGACGCATCAACCACCAAAAGAGCTCCTTCACAGGCAGCCAGTGCCCGTGACACCTCATAGGTAAAATCAACATGCCCCGGTGTATCGATAAGATTGAGCATATACGGCGTGCCGGCCTGATCAGTATATTGCATCCGGACAGCCTTTGCTTTAATCGTGATGCCTCTTTCCCTCTCAAGCTCCATCCCATCCATAATCTGGTCTTTCATTTCACGAAGAGAGATGGTACCGGTAAATTCGAGCAAACGGTCCGCTAGAGTGCTCTTACCATGGTCGATATGCGCTATGATACAGAAATTTCTAATTTCCAATGATATACCTCGAATTATTAATTACTTGTTGAGATTTTTGAACTCGTGCTTTTTAATCTTTTCGGAGATCGACTCATTATCGTCAGATGAGAAAATATCGTTTACGAGATCCTTTGCCTCACTCATCGACAAAGAACGGGTAATTTTCTTGATCTTGGGAATCTGCACTGATGCCACACTAAACTCATCAAGCCCCATGCCAAGCAACACTTTGACGAAACTGGGATCTCCCGCCATTTCACCGCACATGCCGACCCACTTGCCCGCATTGTGCCCCGCATCAATAATGGTCTTTAACAGCCGGAGAATAGAAAGATGGAGCGGTTCGTACAGTTGAGCCACATTTTCATTAACACGATCAACCGCCAGGGTGTATTGGATCAGGTCATTGGTCCCGATAGAGAGAAAATCGCATTCGCGGGCGATCAGATCCGCTGTCACAGCCGCCGACGGGACTTCGATCATGGAACCGACTTCAATTTTTTCATCGAACGGTTTGCCTTCGCGTCTCAGATCTTGTTTGACTTCATCGAGTATTTTATTGGCTGCCTTAAGCTCCGAGACACCAGAGATCATGGGGTACATAATCTTTATTTTTCCGTCTGCCGAAGCGCGCAAGATTCCGCGCAGCTGAGGCTTAAATATTTCGGGATATTTCAAGCAAAACCGGATTGCACGCAACCCCATGAAGGGATTTTTTTCTTCCGCAAAACCTTCGAGCCCCAGATGGGCAAGTTTATCGCCCCCGATATCCATGGTTCGAATTATAATGCTATAGGGCAACATCTTCTGGGCTACCTTGCGGTAGGTATCATAATGTTCTTCTTCCGTCGGAAGAGTAGTGCGATTAAAATACAAAAACTCCGTTCGATACAACCCGATACCTTCAGCGCCGTGCTTGAGCACCGATTTTACTTCATCGGAGTTCTCGATATTGGCAACGATCATCACACGATGCCCGTCGAGTGTCTGGGCGGGCAGGTCCCGAAGTTTTTCCAGTTCACGCACCTGTGCCAGCTGGATATCCTGTTCCCGCTTATAATTTTCAAGCATTTCCGGAGGCGGGTTAACCAGCACCAACCCCTGGTTACCATCAATAATAATAGTGTCGCCTTCCCTCATTTGAGCAGTTGCGTTTTTTAGACCTACCACCGCCGGTATTTCCAGGCTCTGGGCGACAATAGCCGTGTGTGACGTGCGTCCGCCGATATCCGTTACAAAACCGCGCACCATATTTTCTCGCATCAAAATCGTGTCTGCCGGGGTGAGGTTGTGAGCGACAACAATAGACTCGGCTGCCATTCCCGCCAGGGAACGTTTTTCCTTGCCAAGCAAATGGCTCAGAATCTTTTTGCCGACGTCCTGAATATCATGTTTGCGTTCACGGAAGTATTCGTCGTCAATCATTTCGAACGACCGCACGACTTTTTCAATGATACGGTAGAGCGCGTATTCAGCGTTGACGCCTTCGCTGATCTTTTTGGTAACATCACGGGTTATCAGAGGATCCTCTAAGATCAACAGATATGCAGCTCCAAGGCGCGCGTATTCCTTGCCCAGAGACTTGAGTATCTTCTCCTGCGTTGCAATCATGTCATTGCGCGTTTTAACCAGGGCTTCTTTGAAGCGGTTAATTTCTTTTTTTGTCTCGTCTTTATTGATCTCCCGCTGCACCAGCGCAAATTCATCATCTTCCAGAAGATAGACTTTGCCGATTGCTATCCCCGGCGATGCTGCTATTCCGTGTAACACATGACTTACTTTTTCGACCATAATATCTCCTTATTCTTCTCCAAATCCGCGTTCTACCAAGTCCTTGAGTGCTGCGACTGCCTGCTGTTCATCTTCTCCATCAACGATGAAACTCAGCTGTGAACCAAAACCAGCAGCCAGCGTCATAATTCCCATAATACTTTTGCCATCGACTTCCTGGTCTTCTTTAATAATTTTTATTTTTGCCTTGAAGCGGCCAGCTGTCTGGACAAGCATCGCCGCCGGACGTGCGTGAAGACCCAACTTGTTTTTAATAGTGATCGACAATTCTTGCATTATCCATACCCTCGTATCATATACATTATTACTCCTGAAAACGTCACGACATAAAATACCACAGACGGAGGAAGTTTAGTGCTCCCAATTAAAATAGACATCATAAATACCGCAAGAAAGCATGTACCGTCAAACATACCCCGACTGTATGAAATAAAATAAAACCCCATCACGCAAATAAGCACTACCATCCCGAGAAACCGGACATAATCCAACATATTACGAAATTTCAATTCCTTAATGACTGAGAGTATCTCATCGTGACTGCGATAGGCAGCAATCAAACTTACCAGGCGGAACACGATCTGAAAAACATTATATACAATGATAAAGAACAAGGGTGCCAGCAGCAGATAGTTATCAAAATGAAACCGCAGAATTACCAGCGCTATGCCGACAGATAACAGAGCTAGAAACGGACGCCACGTCGCCCAGAAAAAAACATCTCCTATCGCAGCGAGCGGTCCTGCCATTGCGTTTTTTACGTTATTTACTGTTTCAACCGCTGCGGTGTTACCGCGACTGATTTCTTCTTCAGTTCTAATGACCATTCCCAAAATAATGTTGACCATGTACGGATGTACATTAAAAAATCCCAGATGACGCAACAAGGCTTCACTCCGTTTAGCGGGATCCGGATACAAC
>JBELAT010000078.1:0-10127 GCA_049508565.1 Endomicrobiales bacterium
CTATTCTTCTGATAATACGATTGAAACGGTTGAGAAATGTAGCGATCAACGTATACGTTTGATCAATGTTCTCAATAACGGGGTGATCGCAGCATCCCGCAATCATGGACTCCGTGAAGCGCGAGGAGAATTCATTGCGTTCCTTGATTCAGATGATATATGGTTGCCTGATAAATTACAACGACAGTTAGAATGGCTTACCAGGTACCCGTCAATCCAGCTTGTTTCGACAAATTCTGTCATTATCGATGAAAAGAGTGAAGAAAATGGAAAAAAAGAAATTCCTTTAGCGTGGCGCAATCGCTCGGTTCGATTTAAGGACATGTTGCGCAAGGGGTGTATTTGCACCTCATCGGTTCTTATGCGCCGGCAGGTGTATTGTGAAATAGGTTTTATGGATGAGAGACTCGAGTTGCGAGCCATTGAAGACTACGAGTACTGGCTACGAGTTTCAAAAAAGTATCCATTCGGTATATTTCTTATGAAAAATTCATTAGTACAGCATCGCTTTCATCAAAAGAGCGCCAGTAACGTAGAATTTTCTTCACCAAACAGTTATCCCGATAAGCTGCGACTTGTTTACAGCACATACCAACAAGAGTTTCCGGATCTTATCCGAAAGGCCCAGTGCCGTTTAGTCGTTTATCAATATAAGAATGCCGTATACCGTGGTTTATATTCACTCAAAGATATACTTGTTGCGAACAATACCCTTACATTATATGAGCGACTTATGATTCTCAGTACGTTTCTTGTACGTAAGATACTACATATTTAACGGTAGAAATAACTATGCTCAGAAAATGTCGGGTCAAACGTCAGTTGCAACACATTGAGAATCATTTATTGTAACACCTCATTTAACATAACTCACACGGAAAATACTTAACTGTAACCTTGATGTAAAAAACCATTCCCATCGTATCGACCTACCATCAAGAAACCAGTAAAACAAGCGGCAGGTTGATTATTCATACTGATAGCGGGAGGCATTGTACTCTTATTTCTCTGCAACATCTCTTAGAAATTTGGCTTTCAACCAAGTTTCTTCCCACTCACCTTCAGCTGTCGAGTCCCATATTATTCCTCCACCAATACCCATCTCACCAGAACAGCCTTCGATAAGAAGAGTCCTGATAGGGACACTAAAAATGAAATTTCGCTCGGGAGTGATATACCCAATAGCACCCGTATAAATTCTGCGTTCCTCTTTTTCAAGATTCTGCAGAATATCCATGGCACGTATTTTGGGTGCCCCGGTAACTGATCCGGAAGGAAAAAGAGCGCAAAACAAATCATACAGAGACGCATCATGATCTACAGTAGCTGTCACCGTCGATGTCATTTGGTATAATGACTTATACGATGTAACTTCACATAACCGGCGAACATTCACGTCTTTTCCAATACGACCAAGATCATTACGCAAAAGGTCCGCAATCATGACATTTTCAGCGCGGTTTTTTTCATCGTATTTCAATTGAAACCGGGCCTTAATATCTGAACAAAGCGTAGTGCCTCGCGGCCACGTTCCTTTCATCGGCTTAGTAATGATCATATTGTTTTTCTTTTTCATGAACAACTCCGGGGAGAGCGATAATATTTTAAAACGATCCGTAGATATAAAGGCACAATAGGGCATGGGATGTTTCTTTTTGAGAGTATCAAACAGAGCCCATGGATTTCCTTCAAAATCAAACTTCATTTTTAAGCAATACGTAATCTGGTAGACGTCACCGGCAGCAATGAAGTCGCGAATAAGATCGATATCAGCACGATAATTTTCAAATGAAATAGACGGTGTAATAGTGGGGATACGAAATTGATCAGAACTGGTGTCGCCTTGAGGATTAGAAGAGCTTGCAGACGTGTAACACCCCATTAAAAGCAAAGGAAAACTATAGGTATGTTTACGAAAGAGTGTTGACTCCAAGGCATATCCGGCTTCAAACGAAAAAAAACCTGCCACATAGTATCCCTTATCAAGGAAGGATTCCATTCGGCTGAAAGATTGTTGGACGGCGGCAGGATTATAACAAGAAATGATTTCCGTTGGCTGACTGAAATAATGGACTTTATTTTCAAAGTATGTAGAGATTATCATACGACACCCTTTTCAGTCTGGGTGCCGCGGGGCTAAAACATGACTAAATATAATTGGATTGTGTACTAAAATAGAACAGAAAAGTGACAACTTTTTCTTATTTCCGCGATCGCCACATAGTTTCACTCCATCTTATTTCGCATCGCGCAACTGCCCCACTGGGAACACTTGCCATCAAACAAGTGCACGAACAATAAATCCAGTTACTTTTTCGCTTTTAACAAAAACCCCCGATTACCAAAGTAATCGAGGGTCTTATTTAAAACAGTGTCAAAAAGGACTATATCTTTTTGACGTTAGCAGCTTTGGGGCCTTTATCAGAGGTTTCGACATCGAACTCAACGGCATCGCCTTCAGCTAATGATTTAAATCCTTCTGATGCTATCGCAGAAAAATGAACGAACACATCTCCACTGCCGTCATCATTGGAAATAAAACCAAACCCTTTTGCATCATTGAACCATTTTACTTTACCTTTTGCCATTACAAACTCACCTGCCTTTTTCTTACGCCACAACCTGTGGAACGTGTATTTTTAGCTCTCAATTATTAAGAGCTATACAAAGCATAACATATTATGTTTTTTTTTGCAACTATTTTTGATCTTTTTTTTGATCTTTTTTTCACGTTTTATTGCAATGCGGAGTTCCTGGCGACTTAATGAGAGAAAGCAATGTTTTTATAATTTCAATCGGTTTCGGCGGACAACCGTGAATATGGGCATCGACCGGAAGAACCGATCCAACACCACCCAAAACATAATATGAGTTTCTAAACAGACCGCCGTCCAGGGCGCAATTCCCGCAGGTAATGACCCATTTCGGCGAAGCCATAGCATCAAAGGTATCTTTGAGAGCAGCGGCCATATTGCGAGAAACCGGTCCGGTAACCAGCAAAGCATCTGCATGACGGGGCGACGCAACTATATCGACGCCAAAACGTTGAATATCGTAGAGTGGGTTAGTCAATGCAATAATTTCAGACTCGCATGCTCCGCATGAGCCCGTGTCCACTTCACGGATATGGAATGACCTGCCAAAACGTGTGTCAATGGCAATGGAGAGCTCCTTACCCAGCGATTCGATTTCTTTGATAATGTGATCGGCTGGAAGTGTAACTGTTCCTTTAACAAGAGCGGCGCGAACAATTGGTATCATAAGTCATTACCTGCATATGAAAGGTCGAAACTTTTATTGCACAGAGGAAAGTCAGGGATAATATTGCCTGGCATAACATAGGGCAACCCAATCCAGTTATGAAATGACGGATCGGTAATCGCACACCGGTCGATGCTGCCATCGGCATGTGTTCGAACCCAGTACAACACCGGACCACGGGCGCCTTCTACTACCCCCAGCGCATTACCGGCCTGCGGAATGAATACCGGGTTAAGCTTTGTGCCCGCGCCATCCATTTTTTCAAGACACTGCTTAATACTATCCATCGAGCTTTTGCATTCATCAAACCGGGCTATAAGCCGGGCTGCGACATCCCCGGCTGATTGATATGCCGGTTTAATAGAAAGACCTGCATATTGATCAGGAAAAACCGCACGAAGATCCCACCCGAGACCGGATGATCGGGCTACAAGACCGACTATTCCAACATCTTCAGCAATACGTCGCGATAACACTCCTGTCGTTTCGATCCGGTCCAAAAACGATCCGTTTGAAAACAACATCTCTCTGAGCGTTTCCATGTCTTGTTCAAGACAGGAAAGCAGCTCCCTCACCGGCTCGTACTGGTGGATCCCAACAAGCTCCGCAACTCCGCCTATTACGATAGCATCTTTGAGATATCGTGAACCTGTTAACTGTTCATTGACAGAAAGTATAGATTCCTTCATAAGGGCGGCATAAGAAGCGGGAAATGAAAATGCTGCATCAAGTGCGAGCGCACCGATGGTTCCGATATGATTATAGAGTCGTTCAAGCTCTAAAAAAACACACCGGGAGTACTGTGCATCAAGAGAGACGTTGAGTGCACATATCTTCTCAATCGCCCGACAAAATGCCATGCGATGGGCAACAGCACTCTTTCCGCTGATGTTCGATGATAACTTCATTGCCTCCTCAGGAGTTTTTCCTTCAAATAGTTTTTCCACTCCCCGGTGCGTAAAGCCAAGGCGGGGTTCTAGGCTGATAACTGGTTCTCCTGCCACACTGAAGCGAAAGTGTCCCGAACCGATAACACCCGCGTGCACGGGACCCACTGCCACTTCACATATTCCCTCGCCCTCAATTTTTCTAAAGACATAATTCTTGTCCGTTCGTTTACCCACTTCCGGGGCAATCGTGAAATCCTTTCGTAGCGGAAAAGAGTTGTCAGGCCATATCTCGTCATGCAAATGCAACCGCCGGGTGTCTGGATTGTTCACCGGCATAATGCCAAATGATTCGAGTATCTGACGCTCAAAGAGGCATGCGGAATAAATGTCACGTGCCAGCGAGTCAAAGGACGGTTTTTCCGGCGGAACTGTCTGTCGTACAAAAACCCACTGACGATCTTCGACACTGAGAAATCCGCATACAATCATAAATGATCCCGCCCGGGGACGGTCATCAATTGCGAACATCGTCATAACGGGCGATTTGAGGCGGGTATGCAGATCCAGACATGCGGCCTTAAAATCTGATGAGGGCACATCGATGTATACCTCATCGTTGTACTGGCGCGTCACGTGATTATAATTTTTTTCAATATCTTTCATATGTGTTCCTCTGAATTTCTCAACACTCCCACGCATCATCCTACAATAATATCGACGGCAGCCTTCAGGCTGGGCCCAAACAGCACCCCTGCGGCCAGTCCTGTCGCAAGCATGATGATAAAAGCTAGCATAAAGGTGATCTTTGCCGAAAACGGTTCAGTTCGTTTCGGTAACTCATCAGGAGCTTTATTAAAAAGCATGCGGCTGTAATGATAGATCAATGCAGCAAATGCGACAGCAAGCGATACGAGAACAACTGTGCATACTGCATATTGTTTGGCCTGAAAGCCGGCAATGAGAACCGTTAATTCGCTAAAGAAAATTGAGAAGGGCGGCATTCCGCCCAGCGCAAGAACACCAGCAATTCCACAGATCCCGACAAATGGCATTGCGATCGTCATGCCTCGAATAGCTGAAATGGTATGAGTTTTATAGTGACGAACGGCTGTTCCGGCGCCGAAAAACATAAAAGCCTTGGTAGTACCGTGATTGAAAACATGCCACAAGGCACCCGTAACGCCAAGTGGCCCGCCAATACCCAGACCCGTTGCTATAATACCAATATGTTCTATGGAACTATATGCTAAAAGCCGTTTTATGTCTTTTTGCACTAACATAAAACCTGCCGCAAGAAGCAGAGATAGACACCCAAAGCCGATCAAATAGTCACCCGACGTATTGGGACCGATACAACGGTTAACGATTATCAAAGTACGAATCAACGCATATAACGACATTTTGATCAATGCACCAGACAACAGTGCACTAATAGGCGAAAAAGCTTGACTATGAGCATCCGGCAACCACGTATGCAGAGGAGCAAAACCGGCTTTTGTCCCGAACCCTACAATCAGAAATACCATGGCAATTCTGACAGTTCTCGGATCAAACCATGGCGCGGACCGGAACATATCCGTCCAGTTCAAACTGTCGATGCCACCCTGCAAGGATGCTGTATGATAAAGAAGTATGATACCAAAAAGAGCCAACGTAATACCGACAGAACAGATAATCAGATATTTCCACGCCGCCTCAACCGAGTGTTTATTGTTGTGAAATCCGACCAGAAACGCGGAGGTAAGTGTTGTCATTTCGACCGCCGCCCACATCATCCCTAGATTATTAATAACTGTCACTGCCAACATTGCCAGAACACAGGCATTAAATAGCATGTAATAGATCCGGCTTTTCCTGTCTGAGATACCTCCGGAGGACACTTCATCGTCAACGTAATGTATCGAATACAGTGCTGCAAGAAACGACACTAATGCAACCAAAACAATAAACCAGCTCCCCAGGGCATCAATATAGAGAAATTGCGCACAGTATGAAACCTGTGGCACGGCGTGCATCAGCAGTGCCGCTGCTAAAAATATAATGCCATAACCAACAGCATTTATTATTCCCAAAACTCTGACGCGTCGAATGACGAGAGCCAGACATCCTATAAGTAACGGCACACTAAATATGATAGACAATACAATTGATATCATTGAAGAGCTGTTCACGCTTGTCATCCCCGTAGTTGTCGTAGCTTGTCTACATCAATATGCGTAAACAATGCATTGATACGATACACAAAAATACCGGCAATCATGATGCACACAAGCAAATCAAGAAAAATAGCGATCTCAATAAAAAATGGCATGCCTCCACACAAGGCAGCTGCAGCAAGGAACAAACCATTTTCCATGACGAGAAGTCCGATGATCTGCGCAAGCGCTTTCATACGAAATATCATAAGAAAAAGACCGATGAGCATCACCGACAGGGAAACAGAAAATGCTCCGGTCCTCACGGTATCGGCAACAGGAACGAATTGGCGAGCAAAAAGATATGCCAGCCCGGATAAACCGGTTGCTGCCATCAGCGACATGAGCGGATTGAGTGACAATCCCAGATTATCTGCGACTTTTATCCGGGCAGTAACCCGCCGTAAAAACTGCGGCACCATAATCACTTTCACTACGAGCACCAGGGCGGCGACAAAATATAATTCAGTCTGCTGATGCGTGATCGCAACCGATAGCGTGATAGCACACAGGAAAATAGATTGCAAGAAAAAAATGCTTATGAGAACCCCCACCCGCTTAACGAGCACCATAAGAAACGCCGTCATGAGAACACCGGATAAAAAAAGCGTCATAATCCCATCACCGCCGTTATAATCGCCAAAACTGCTAAGAGTCCGGCAAATGAAAGAAAATCTGGAACGCGAAACAACCGCATCTTAGCGACCGAGACTTCGATAAGCGCTGTCAGAATACACAATCCGACTATCTTGACCGCATACACTCCGATTGCGACAAATAGTGAGACTGTTCCGCTCAAAGGAAATAGAAGTGCTGCGACCAACGAGAAAAATACTATTTGTTTAACATGTGACGCCATCTCCATCATTGCTAATGACGGGCCAGAGTATTCCAGAAGCATTGCTTCATGGATCATGGTTAGCTCAAGATGTGTTTCCCGGTTGTCGACCGGGACGCGGGTCGTCTCCGCAATGGTGACCAGATACAGCGATGCGGCGGCAAGAAACAATGACAGGTGCCGTGCACCTGGTACAGCAAGCGACGAGAGATCGGTCGAACCCGTGGTAAATGCCACCGCAGCTATCACGAGCATTGCAGCAGGTTCCGCCAGCGCCGATAAAAACATTTCTCTTGATGAACCTAAACTGGAAAAAGAGCTGGGAGTATCAAGTCCCGCTAACGCCATAAAAAATCTTCCGACCCCCAGAACAAAGAACACCGCAAGTCCGTCACCCATCATGTTCATGGTCAGCCCCGGAATCGCCAGCGGCACCAGCGGAACGGCCGTAATGGCTGACGATAAAACAATCACCGGCGCCGCACGAAAAATCCATGATGAATATTCTGATACAATTTCATTTTTTGTCACAAGCTTTGCCAGTGTATAGTACGGTTGAAAAACTGGCGGACCCAGACGCATTCGTGCACGGTTTTTAAGTTTCGCAATAAAACCGGTAATCAACGGCGCACCGGCAACAAACAGGATTGTCTGTATAAGCATTATCAACAGGATTCTCATAGAGTCAGCACCAGAAGAATGATCATGGTTATTAAAATATAGGCTATATACAACTGAATATTGCCTGCCTGTATCCATTTCATCCGTCGCGCAAATGACATTACTGCGCCGTACCCGGCCTGATAGAGATACTTTTTAAATATAAAGGTCGTACGAACATCGTAACGAATTGATTTTACGAAATAGGGAGATTCTTTTATGGTCTGTGTCCGGTGGGACGGCATGAGAAAAAAACCGAAGGCACTGCGAAATGGCTTGGAAAAAGCCGTCGCCGAGAACTGTGTGCGCGGGCTCAGTTGGTAATAGCCGCATCCCCATGTTTTTCCCCGTTCTACTGCAGTGCGCCTCACAAAGAGTAACACACTGCCAGCAGAAATCGCCAGGACGCACAGTATCAAAAGCGGTGACAAAAATGGACCTGACACGGTGTGAGGACAAAGAATGGCTCCCGTTAAAGAAACATGCATAGAGGATATATCCACATGTAGCAGGTTCGCCGCCACTACTGTCAGATATCGAAATACCGGCACTGCACCGACACCCAGCGCAACAATACTCAGCGCCAGAACAATCATGGGCATTTTCATAACTCGAGAAGCGTCTAGGGCACCATCGCCGGCAGGGGTTCTCGCTCGGCCGAGAAATGTAATGCCAAACATGCGCACACTCCCCGCGGCCGCTAAACCACCGGTCAGAGCTAGTACAACAATCCCTGCAACGCTGAGCAGCTTAAATAACGCAGGTCCATGAATCGCGGCAATGATCAGAGACTGAAGAATCAGCCACTCACTGGCAAATCCATTGAGCGGTGGTAAGGCAGCTGAGGCAGCTGAGCCAACAAGAAAGAGTCCCGCGGTCCAGGGCATCTTCCGTATGAGACCTCCGAGATACTCGATATTTCTGGTATGTGTTTGAGCCGCAACGGCACCCGCGGCAAGAAATAATAAATTTTTAAAAACCGCATGATTGAGCGCATGAAACAAGGCAGCCGCCAACGCCAACACGGCAATCTGCGGAAAACCATATACGGAACACAACGCAGAAATCCCAATTCCCATGACTATAATGCCAACATTTTCGATGGTCGAATAGGCAAGAATTTTCTTAATATCAGTTTCCAACAGTGAATACATCGCACCGGTCAGCATTGAAACCGCAGCCACTGCCAAAAGAGCGATCCCCCACCATGCGACTGATACTCCAAGTATGTCAAAAATGAACCGGACAATACCGTAGATTCCCATCTTCACCATCGCCCCTGACATAATCCCGGAAACCGGGCTGGGCGCTTGAGGATGAGCATAGGGAAGCCAGAGGTGTGCAGGAACTAATCCTGCCTTCGTGCCGAATCCAGCAAAAAAGAGCAGAAACAAAACATCTCGTTGATGCGCAGTCATAGCGCGAGCAGCCAGACGCATTGCAACCAGGTCAAAAGATCCGGCGGCACAATACAACATACAGAAACCTGCAACAATACAGGCTGTCGCCGCATGGGTCATGACCAGATAGATTGTCCCGGCTTTTACAGCTCGTGCCTGATGGGAGTCAAAAATGACCAGCAGCCAGGAGATGAGAGCCATTAACTCCCACGCAACGAGAAAAGAAATAATGTTGCCAGCACATACCACCAAACCAAGGGAAATAATAAATCCCCCCAGCAATACCCATGCGATTTGTAATTTTTTCTGGGCATATTCGTGGCGAAAATATCCGTAGGAGTAAACAGCGGATGGAAGAGAAACAAGCACTATCAGTATGAGAAACAACTGCGACAGATGGTCAAAAAGCGGAGTGTAACCACACCTCAGATAATCCATATCTTCTTATTTCCTATATTCTGGTATCCATAACCAACGTGGTTTTGCTATCAAAGGTATCCCTTAAACAGATAATACGAAAATTTCGTATATTCTTCAAGCGTAACGAAAAATCCTTCCTCACTGCCCCACCAACTGTCTTTGGTATACCAACTATGTTGCACCGGATACATCATTAGATTAATGCCTGTGTTCCTATACACTTTCCGGAGTGTAAAAAAGGCCCGGCGGGTATGATAGGGTTCACTGACAACAATAAGAGACTTAAAATGATTTTGTAAGCAGATTTCTTTGGATAGCACCGCATCATCATGTGTGCTTTTTGATGTAAGAATCATGATAATTTTGTCACTGGGAACACCAGCGTCTACAGCAAGTTTCCGTGCTGCTCTTGCCCAGTTGAAGGTTGCTGCATACAATGAGCGTTCATTTTCACCAGTAAATA
>JBELAT010000079.1:0-10004 GCA_049508565.1 Endomicrobiales bacterium
CGGGTAATCCTTATATGCAAATTGGGACTGCGTGATCAATTTTGCCCGCGGATTTCTGGGCAGGGAAGTTACCATTGTCTCAAGGCTGCCGACCATGCTATCGTCGCCGGCAAGAAAGTTATAAAACACCGTATCACTGTCAAAATGGTCTTTTAGTTCCCCCATAACGTTAAATGTCGGAGAGTTGTAGTGCAGTAAGTCTGTGCCGAAACCCTCCATCATAATGATGATAACGTTCGGTTTATTTTTTTCAAGCGCAGGATTTACTTTAGTATATCGAATGAGATTTTGAGGCAGCGCAGTATCGAGCGAAGACTGATTTTTCCCCAGAAAATCTGCAAATGCCTGAGGTAGATTGTTTTTATATTCCGTATGATCATTCACCACTGAATCGCTATTTTCTTTCAAGCGCAGTTGAACAGCGTGTTGAAAAGTAACCACGCCATTTAAACACAATGTATTGATAAAAAGGTTAGGTGATTTCTCCGCATCGGTACTCCCCGGAGGAAATAAGATAAATGAACCGTGCGCTGCAATGAAATTGGCTATTATCAGCCCGGCCATAATGGATGCTTTCGTCCATCCACTGATACGCGTATTGGTGTGAGCTATGATCTGATAGGCATCTGTCAGTTGATGGGGTCCCTTAAAGCGCATGATTCTAAAAACAATAAAAAAGACACACGCGATCAAACCGACAAAACCGGCACCGACCAGATACAGATCATAACTGGCAAACATAGTCGACCACAATGCCCTGATATCGTCTTCTAGGATGCCGAAAATAAGAATATTTATATGATTTTTGAAATACGAAAAGAAACCAAAATCAATACATAAAATTATAAAAACGGAGGCAAACACCACGAAGTAGTACCATCTGACCACTTTTTGCCATTTCCTAAACAGAGTTTCACTGCGAATCATCCACACTAGAAGAAAAGTCCCTGTGACGATACTATTAATGTATGCAAGGACAGCAAGATCATAACGCATGCCGGTGAAAAATGCTTGTATCACATATGCCGTATGCGATGAAAGATACGCCGCATTGCCGTAATACAGGCAAAATACGAGACGGAACGCTGACATAAAAAAAAGAATGGACGCATTGAGCAGCACAACGCGCCCGGCAAATCTGAGAATTCGTAAAAAAGAAATATCTTCGTTCATAATATCAACAACACACGCCGCCAACTATATCTGCACAGCGTTTTACATTATTGTGTTCCAAATACAGTTTAATACCACTGACAATTTTTTCCGGCGCCAGAGGATCGACAAAATTCGCGGTTCCCACAGTGACCGCGCAGGCACCGGCAAGAATGAACTCCACCGCGTCGTCTGATGTCATGATGCCACCACCGCCGATAATCGGGACATGGAGTTTGCGGAATACCTCCCATACAGCCCGTACCGCCATCGGCTTGATTGCCGGGCCGGACATACCGCCGGTGAAAATAGAAATTTTCGGTTTCCGGGTTGCAATATCTATTGCCATGGCGGGAAACGTATTAATGAGTGAAACAGCCGTCGCTCCCGCGCTGATTGCAGTCTCAGCCATGGCAACAATATCTGTCACCTGCGGAGAAAGTTTGGCAATAACAGGGTGGCGTGACTCCTGGGTCACCGCAGTGACAATAGCACGGACGAGCAGTGGATCCTGACTAATGATCTGTTTTTGAAGGTTGGGACAGGAAAGATTGAGCTCAATAGCATTAATTCCCCGTGCACCATCAAGAAGACGGACAACACGGACATATTCTTCTACACAGTGACCAGCGATGCTCACGATTATTTTTGTCGGTAATTTCCGTAATGCCGGTAGTTTCTCCGCGATAAAGCGATCAACACCTATATTCTGTAGCCCAATCGCGTTGATCATTCCACCGGTGACTTCGCATATCCTCGGAGCTGGATTTCCCTGACACGGTTGCAGGGTAATAGTTTTTGTAATAATCGCGCCCACTTTACCGACATTGACTAAATCAGTTATCTCGTCACCATAGCCGAATGTGCCCGACGCGAGCATAACAGGATTGGTCAGCCGTAGAGTTCCGATGCGGGTTGCCAGAGATGTTTTCACTTCACACATCCCTTATGCACCTTGTTCATTGAACTTCTCTTAGTGGTGGAGATTGTAAAAACGGGGCCATCTTTACACACCATCTTATATTCATCATCGATCTTTACGGCGCATCCCTGACAATTGCCAAGTCCGCAGGCCATCATTTCTTCAAGCGAAATTTGGCACTCAATCCCCTTGGTTTTAGCGAGTGAACAAACCCTATCAGTCATCGGCTTGGGTCCGCATGCAAATAACGACAGGACAGAGGCTTCAGCCGGCGATCCGGCATGGGCATCAATAAACTTTTTAAAAATGTCCGTCACAAATCCTTTATGGCCGCACGATCCATCATCAGTAGCAATGTGCAGGTGCCAACCGAGGGTCCGGAATTCTTTGATGCAGAGCAGATCCTTTTTCGTGCGTGCTCCATAAAAAAGAATTCCCGGCCGGCCCAGACGTTGGGCAAGAAAATTAACCGAGGCAATACCCGTCCCACCGGCAACGATAACAGGAACTGTTTCAGAAGAAAGATCTTCATATTGATACCGGGTTCCGAGTGGACCGAGAATATCGCACAGTGCACCCGGCTTCATGCGCGATAAAAGCTCAGTCCCGCGGCCGATCACTTTGTACAAAAAAGAAAGACGCCGCTTATTCGCACAGTAGACACTTAACGGCCGTCGCAAGAAAACACCGGGAACAGTCAACATGAAAAACTGGCCGGGGCAGGAACTACGCGCCATCGCAGGAGCATCAACGACAAGACACATATATCCCGGGCCGGCCGGTTTGTTTTCGATAATAGTTACACTTTCATTAGTGCGGACCAGACGATGTTACCCCCTACTATAGTAGTCTCAGGGAACCCCTTGAGTGTGCGGCCGATAAACGGTGAGTTCTTGCTTTTTGACATAAAATCACCGGCAGCATAGGCATATTCTTTCTTCGGATCGATAATCGTAATATCGGCATGATAGCCGGTTTTGAGTAGCCCCCTGCCGGAGAGGTTAAACAGGGTTGCGGGATTAACCGTCATTTTGGCTATAGCCTCGTGCCAGGACAAAACTTTTGTTTCTATGAGTTCCTGTATCACCAACCCCAGCATGGTTTCAAGGCCTATAATGCCAAATGGCGCCAGATCATATTCCTTATTTTTTTCTTCAACAGTATGCGGGGCGTGATCAGTACAAATACAATCAATAGTACCGTCTTTTAACCCCTCTTTAATTGCGGCAACGTCTTTCGGTCCACGCAGTGGAGGATTCATTTTTGTATTGGTATCATAATTTCTAACCACTTCATCCGTCAGAGTAAAGTAATGCGGGCAGGTCTCCGCTGTCACGTGAACATTTTTCTTTTTTGCCTGACGGATAAGATCCACCGAACCCGCGGTTGACACATGTGCGATATGTAAAAAACCTCCGGTCAATTCTGCCAGCATGATATCGCGGCTTACCATCACTTCTTCGCCTTGGCGCGGAATACCGCGCAGGCCCAGAGCCGTTGATGTATAACCCGCGTTCATGACACCGTTTTTTGTGAGGTTACGATCTTCACAATGTGAAATAACGGGCAGCTTAAACATCTTGGCGTATTGAAGCGCGCGCCGCATCACTTGAGAATTCATAACGGGATTTCCATCGTCAGATATGGCGACTACCCCGGTGCGCTTGAGCACCCCAATTTCCGCCAGTTCCTCACCCATAGACCCTTTTGTGATGCAACCGATCGGAAATACGTTAACAATGCCTTCTTTTTGCGCTTTAAGAAGAATAAACTCGACCGCCGGTGCATTATCAATCGGTGGATGTGTGTTGGGCATGCAGAAAATCGTTGTAACACCGCCGTGAGCAGCAGCATGCGTTCCCGAAGCAATCGTTTCTTCCTCTTCGTGGCCTGGTTCGCGAAGATGCGTGTGGATATCAATCAATCCCGGAACAACCATTTTCCCTGTCGCATCAATGAGTTGCGCTCCGTTAGCGGCGATGCCGGGCTTGACGTCGGCTATTTTACCGTCAATAACCAGAACATCAGCGACTGACTCATTTTTTGCTTGAGGATCAACGACAGTTCCGTTTTTTATCAATAACTTCATAGCTTTTCCTTTTGTCCTGATAGCAAATACAATACTGCCATTCGTACGGCGATGCCGTTGGTCACCTGTTCGTTAATGACAGCGGCTGAGCTGTCAGCTACCTCGGAAGATATTTCTATACCCCGATTCATGGGCCCCGGATGCATGATCAACACGTCGTTTTTTGCAAGCCGTAAACGCTCTCCATTCATCTGATACAACTCAACATACTCATGAACCGATGGAAAAAGATTATCCTGTTGACGCTCAAGCTGGATCCGAAGAATATTGATAACGTCCACCCCTTTAAGCGCTTCATCAAGATCATAAAACACTTTAACCCCGAAATCTTCTATCGCAGGAGGGATGAGCGTCGGCGGTCCGGAAACACGAACGTCCGCACCCATTTTTGTGAGCGCCCAGATATTTGATTTGGCAACACGGCTGTGCAGGATATCGCCGACAAGCAACACTTTGAGTCCTGCTATCCTTTTCTTTTTTTCAAGGATGGTATACATGTCCAACAGCCCCTGTGTGGGATGTTCATGAAATCCATCGCCTGCATTTATGATATGGGCATTAAGATTTCGTGCAAGAACAGCAGGCGCACCGGCCAGACTGTGACGGATAATGATAACATCGGCTTTCATGGCCTCAAGCGTTTTACCTGTATCGATAAGACTCTCGCCTTTGACTATGCTCGAGGTCGCAACTGAAACGTTAACCACGTCGGCTGACAACCGTTTTGAGGCAATTTCAAATGAAGTGCGTGTACGGGTAGATGGTTCGTAAAACAGGTTGACGACCGTTTTTCCTCTCAAGGTAGGAACTTTTTTGATGGAACGCGTGAACATGCTTTTAAACGGTTTTGCGGTTTCAATGACCAGCTCGATTTCTTTTTTGTCGAGATGTTCAAGATCCAACAAATCCTTATGATTGAACATTAGCATCCCCTGACGCAGTAGTTTTTAACACTATGCGATCCTGTCCGTCAGATTCCTCAAGCTCGACCGCTATCAATTCTTCTCGTGTGGTAATAAACTTTTTTCCGGTAAAGTTCGGTTCAATCGGAAGCTCCCGATGCCCGCGGTCAACAAACACTGCCAGTTGAATGCTTTGAGGACGGCCGAAATCCATGAGCTCGTCCATAGCTGCGCGGATGCTGCGACCGGTAAAAATAACGTCATCTACCAGTATTATTTTTTTATCGGAAATGTCGAAGGGAATCTCGGTCTCACGGATAAGCGGAGGGATTGATTTAGAAGCTATATCATCACGATACAGAGTAATATCTAATTTCCCAAAAGCGACGTCTTCGACGGACTGTATCAGGCGTGCTGCAACCATTTCATTGATTATGCGGCGGGCCAGGTGTACTCCGCGCGTTTGAATGCCGATTACTACTAGATCTTTGACGCCAAAATTCTTTTCAACAATTTCCATAGCCAGCCGCTTGACAGTGCGGCTGATTTCTTCTTTATTCATGATGACTTTTTTTTCGTTGTAAACAGCCGCCATCATTTCCCCATTTCCTTAAGGAATCCCTCAAGACCTAGTGAAGAAAGTTTCGCGTCTTTTTCAACAACGGCAGCGGCCAACTTCGCGCGATAGCAATTGAGTCTCTCCCTCAACACATCATCACTAATTGCGATCATCTCAGCCGCGAGTATCGCTGCATTAGTTGCACCAGCTGGTCCGACTGCAACGGTTGCCACAGGTATACCGGGAGGCATCTGTGCGATAGATAAAAGTGCATCAAGCCCGGCAGCCGTTTTCCCTTCCATCGGAACTCCGATAACAGGAAGAATGGTCTCTGCTGCGACGACTCCCGGAAGAGCTGCTGACATTCCCGCAGCCGCAATGAACACTTTTACCCCGCGCGCAACAGCAGCCTTCACGCAGGCCTGGACATGTTCCGGAGAACGGTGAGCAGAGGCAATGTTGATTGAAAAAGAAAGACCGAGATCACTCAATATCTTCGTGGTCGCTTTCATAACCGGGGCATCAGAATCTGAACCCATGATAATAGCTACCTGTATCTTTTCCATATCGCGACCTTTCATTGGTAGATGCCATGAACTTCTGAACATAATTGCTTATCAAATTCTATCAAATATACGTGTTTTTTTCAAAACGATCCATCACGATGATAGCGGTGTCAATCTGGTTTATGATCGTATAAAACAGGATAGCATTTATTGCGGTGTGTTTATATATCTTACGAAGTTTTCCCTTGGCGGAAAGCTTGGCGGACTTTTTGATATTTTTTTGGCATAAAATCATGTAAAAACCTGGCCCCCTCTTCAAGCCAACGAAGTTTCCACTCCACCGGGACTTTTTGGTATGCTTTTATTTGATCCATTGTACGGTAATATAAAAGAGGTTCCTTATTTTTTTTTGTCATGGTATATTTTTCTTAAATAATGCACATCACTTTTATCTTGCGGTCTGCCCGATTTTTCTTTGAGACTGATTATATCTTCTACGGACAAGACAGATATCTCTATTTCACCACTTTTGAATATTTCCCGCCGGGCATATGCTTTATTAAAATCGATTTTGACACCTATGAGTATATCCAAAGAAAAAAAGGAGTTTTTCGGGTCATGTAAACTGAAAGCAATCATGTTTTTTTCTTCGACCCAGGAATTTCTCAGTTTTTCATTCAATAAATCTTCAATCTTTACCGGCGCCACAGGACGATATCCCATTGTCTTAATCAATGCAGTTAATTTTTTTAAATTTTCATTTCCCAAATCTACACAAATATCCACATCACCGGTCATTCGCTCCAAACCATAAAGATTTATTGCAACACCGCCGGCCATCAAATAACGCACTCCCGCTGCGTTTAATAATTTAAAAAGTTTGTCATAAAGCATAGATAGATTATACTAAATCAAGTAGCTTTTTCCATTTTATTTTTTCAATTAACACAATGGGAATAGACTCTCAACACCCGCGACTAACAACAGTAATGGCAGATAAGAAAGCTCATCCTGCATCAAGGATTGCTTTAATCGCATCGACTCTGGGCGCAGCGTACTCTTTTTCATTTATCTGAGTAAGAATTGCTTGTCCGGCATTTAACATCATGAGTTGAATAGTTGGGGGGTATGCCGGGAAGGCGACAATGAAGGGATGTGTTTACCACACATTAAAAATAATAAGAATACCATAAACAAGAACGTAGCCCCTAACCACTATCGATGAACTGCCAAGAATCACCAACAGGAGCACTCACACTACCCACACAGTCAGTCAACAGTCATTGTGTAGAGCTTGAATTATTGTCGACCAGTGATCATTATTTTATCTTTAAACCACGGATGGTTTTTAATAAATCGACTGATAACAACAGCGTCATCTTCATTACGCAAATTAATGAAACGCTGTTTGAGCATGCGAGCTAACTGCCAGTCGGGAATTTTCTGTACCGGTCGACTCTGTTGAGATTGATACACTGTTGTTGGTGCGACAAACGTTCGTTTCTGCTGACGATACGCAATAAACTCAACAGAATGAGTTTCCGATACTTTCTCCATTGCGATGACAGTATCTTTCTGGAGATCTAAGAGTTTTCGTATTTCGGTATACGTATCTGTATATTTTCCCCGACTGAACGTTACGTGGTTTTTTCCGTCAATAAAGAGTAAATGAGTCGCTCCCAAAAGCTTTCCCGGCTGCAGTTGAGACGCAGTGACGCCGTTGAGACCAAGATCGATCTCCTTCATGGCACTATTGATCAGACTGCGATCGACAAGACTGAAGTTAGGAAATTTCGCAAATGTCGAAAGAAGCAAATAATTTTCCGTATCCTTCATCGTTCCGGTATCAGCGGTACAATTAAAATTCTCCGGTTTACAGCCGGCGGGTATTGCAGTGAACGAACTTTTATATTCGACAAGAATATTGACGATTGACCCCTTCTGCAGGAGCTTTTCAATTTCAGCATGTATATTCCCGTCAGCGAGCTGCTTTTGAACCGGAGCACTTGCACAACTACCAGTTAATAATAGCACTAGAGAGAGTACTATTCTCACATATATAACTGATAAGTTCTTTTGTTTCACAGTATCATTTCTCTGTGTATCTCCATCGCTTTAAGACTTCTCATTGAACATGCTTTTTTTATTGTCTACCGTTTTTATTCGACGAACCTGCTCGCGATTTCTGTTGAAAGTTTTTCGCCCGGTTGTTTCCCGCTGAACGAGCAGTTTGAGCGCGATTTAAATAGGCAATAGGATGTTGCTGCTGGTGATTATTTGCTGCAGGATTAAGATGCTGCCAGTTCCGTGCAGTGGGATTGAAATGATACACATGTCCTTCCTTGGTTCCGTACACGTTATTATCTATATGTGTATTGACATTTTTCACCGAAACGGGAGGTCTTACAGCTGAAGTAACGACTCCCGGACTTCCCGGTTTGAAACGATTATTGAGACTGACACCAGTAAAGACATTTTTTGCAGCATTGGCATTTCCCACGACGAGTGCTCCGGTTCTTGAGTTGTACGCTCTGCCCAATTGGGCAGGGTTCATTGCGCCGAAGGTGTGTCCTCTGTCAGCCGCCCCGAAAGATCGGTGATAAATATTTGCCGAAGTACTCATCCGCCATATCGCAGGATTGTGATATCCCGGAAAACCTCCTGAACGGTAGGGTCCCCAGTAAGGGACCGGTGGATGATACCAATAATTCTGTCTTCCCCACCCGAATCCATAACCGTAGCTCCAACCGTACATCGGCGTCCAGCACAATGAACAACCATATCCGTAGGTAACCGGGTAGCCGTACCATACGTTTCTTCGCAAATAGCTTCGATACACGTATCCCGTTCCATAGACAACTATACCATCAGTATCGAGTATGGTTCCATAATAGCCCGGGGTGTACCCAACATACACAAAATCAGGATGCGCATCATATATCCTGACATATGTCACAAAGTGTAATGGCGATGTGACGGGAATTGAGTATATAATAGAGGGAACTGATTGAGCAACTCTCCACGCACCCCGCGGACCGGATGAAACAAACCATACGCCGTTTGACACAGCATACCACGAATCAGCACCAACCTCGATTATTGGCACAGAACAGTTGCTAACATAATTAAGCGGGGTACCTTCGATTGGCAGCATCTGGGGATCCCCATCTATTTCCGGGTTAAGCTGCGTTGTGTTGCGATCAATCTTTTCCGTCGTAGGTACGGTATTGGCTATGGCTGCTTCTTGAGCCTGCTCAGTATTAGGTATTGTTGCTTTGACGTTTTCTTTGGTACTGGTGTCGGGTATTTTCGCAAAATCGGCTGGCAAACTATCACCTGCAACATATTCCCACGGACCGTTACCGGAGCGGGAGCGGAACCAACGCCCTGAAATGACAATGTATGTCATCTGATCGTTAAGATTTTTGAAAACGTTTGCCGTCGTATTTGAAACATATAATAGGTTCGTTCCATCAATGGGAAGATAATTTGGTTCCCCATCCGTCACGACCAGCTCTGCGGGTTCTACAGACACATAGATGTGCGGTATCTGGGTATGAAGCGATGGTTTCTGCTTCGTATCCTGATCAGGCTCACCTTCTAAAAGATCAACAGATCCAAGGTTACGACGGTCCAAACCTGCTATCTCAGGTGGCAGGGCATTTGAAACTTTCCACGGGCCCGCCAACCCCGGCGCTTCCATGTATCCATCGAAAACATGAAGATACATTTTCCCTGTCGAATCCTTTAACAAAAGCACCTGTGTATTGATTACGCGTGAAAGACTGGTATCTTTTAGCGGTGCAAACACCGGGTTTCCATCAACCAGGATGAGCATTGACGGTTCGGTTGAAAATAATATCTTGGGAGGCGC
>JBELAT010000008.1:0-24124 GCA_049508565.1 Endomicrobiales bacterium
TTCTCCTCTTGGGATACGGCATTGTCCGAACCCTTTTTTCGGCTCAACCGTCGGTCGGAGCCGGTGCGATGTTTGGTTACTTCAGTCACTGGTTGTTCCCGTTATTGTTAGGATATCTTCTCGCCCGTACGGACCTTGCACGGGTCCCGCGTCTTGTTGAGCTTTTTTCGATTTCATTTATGGTTTTAATTGGTGTTTCGTTAATTTCCTATGTGAGCATCATACCTGACCATTTTGTTATAAAGGGAGTCGGTGATTTTATATTGGTCCATGGTGGACTTTTAAAAGGTCTGCGGTCGCATATCTCACTGGCCTCGATCTGCCTGATACTGATATTTATGCATGTTCATCTGGGACGAAGCAAGAAGCTAAGCCGTCTCTATTACGGTGTTATCCCAGTTGCGCTTATCGCACTGGTTCTTACGGGTTCCAGAGGGTATTATATAGCAGCGGTTGTCTCGTTTACTCTGTACGGGGTTTACAACGCCATAACGACGGGAAAATTGAAACAACTTCTTTTTGGCATATTTTTTGTTGCCGCGCTTGCGGTAGTCGCCTACACTTCTGTCCCCACGTTGCGGCTCCGCCTTAATCATACCGGTTCGCACGATAATAATGTGCGAGAACGTCTGGCATTATACCACGTTGCATTAAGTGAAATCAAAGACCGGCCACTGACGGGTTTTGGTCCGGGTCAGGGCATTAAACAGATCCGTTATTTCTCTGAGCTTGAGCCGGATATGCGTAGTGTTAGCCGCCATCCTCATCTTCACGATTTTTATTTAAACTTTCTGGCTGATATGGGTGCCATGGGATTTGTATTGTTTGCCGGTATCATATACCTTTTACTGCAGCGTATGTGGTCAGCCGGCAGATCAACCGATGCTTTTACCGCGGCTTTAGGACGGGGTCTCTTCTGGGCACTCACTGGTGTTCTCATCGGCGACTGTTTTGACACCCTGTTACTCGGTCCCTGGACTGCCATGGAAATATTCTGGCTTTCGGGACTGGTCATGGGCAGTAGCATTTCACGTTTTTCTTTTACGCACGCGTATCCAGATGAGATTATTCCACACGGGAAAAAACTGTAGGGTTACTTCCAGTTATATAGCTGAACTGTTCAGAGGTGCCTAGGGAAGAATTGAAAAGCATCAGAAGAGAGGGTTGAGCACATGGTGACGATCAGCGGTGCGGTTATCATTCGTAATGGCGTGAAACTGGGGTATCCTTTTATAGAATCGATACAATCTATTGTTCCCTTATGCGACGAAGTCGTTGTTGCCGTAGGAGATTCCGATGATGGGACGCGGGAAAAGATCGTTGCTCTTAACGATCCGCGTATCCGGATCATCGATACGGTGTGGGATATGAGCAAACGAACGGGTGGAACAATCCTTTCTGAGCAAACCAATATTGCCTTGGATGCATGCACCGGTGATTGGATATTCTATATTCAGTCAGATGAGGCTGTTCATGAGCTGGATTTTGAAAACATCAAAACAGCGGTGACTACAACTGATGCCAATCCTGCCGTTGACGGCTTGTATTTTAATTACATCCATCTATATGGCAGTTATTTGACTGCGCAGGCCGGACGAAACTGGTATGCCCAGGAAGTGCGCATGATCAAAAACCGCCGAGGAATCGTATCGCATGGGGATGCCCAGGGATTTCGTGTCAACGGTGCAAAAATTGTTGCTGCCCCGGCTCATGCCCGGATATTTCATTACGGGTGGGCACGTCCTCCAGAAGTGATGGCTAATAAGGTAAAAACTTTCCATGCTCTCTGGCATGATGACCAGTGGATAAAAAATAACTGTGACGGTAAAGAGCTGGAAGACTATTTCTCTGATCTCGGTAATTTGGTAGAATATACCGGCAGCCATCCTGCGGTAATGGCGGGGCTTATTAACAACAGCTCGGTAGCATTTATCATGGCGTGCCGGCAACGGTATCTTAAACGACGATCCATGAGTCAGTTCCTTAAAGATTTTTCCCGAAAATTGCCTTTGGGAAAGCATAGTAATTTCATTAAATATGGCTAAATTTCTACGATATAGTAAGATTTTCCGTTTTTACGAGACGCTCCAACCTTTGTTGAAGTATTCTTTGCCTGTTGAACAGGATCTCCCTGGAGAAAATATTCTGGTTATTGCTCCGCATCCCGATGACGAAGCCATCGGGTGCGCTGGAGCCGTTCGCCGGCACGTGCTCTCAGGCAAGAGGGCTGACGTTGTTTTTTGTACCATGGATACTGAAGTTCGCAGAAATGAGTCCCGCGCATCGGCCGCTTTGACGGGGTTTAACAGTTGTGAGTATCTCGACTTTCCGGTTGAGTCCCTGGAACGCCAAAAAGATCTTTCAGGCCGTTTTAGTGCATTGTTTGAACAAAAAAAGCCGGACATAGTTTTTTTGCCCTTTTATCTTGATAACCACGTTGATCACCGGGCGGTCAATGCCGCACTGGCGGATGTGTCGGAAAAAAAATCGTTCGATTTTATGGTATATGCATTTCCCGTCTGGTTTCCTCTATATCCTAACGTGATTATCGATATCGGTGAACGCTGGGAAGATAAAAAAAAGATCATCGAATGTTATACGTCTCAGCTCGCGACGCGGGACTATGTCCGTATGAGCTATTCGCTCGGTCAGTACTGGGCAGAAGTCAAGGGTCACAATCTTTCGGTTGTTGAAACCTTTTTCCGTGCGTCGTTACAGACGTATGCTGCGCTGGTGCGAAAGATTCTTTTGTGAAACGCATCGCTCACGTGTATTCGTCTTGGACGGCGGGCGGAGCGGAAAAAATTATGGTGGCGCTGGCCCGGGGCCTTGAGCAGGCGGGATACCACAATGTCATCGCTGCCCCTGGCGACAGTTATCTTTTTGCACAAGCGCACCACGCGGGAATTACCGCCCGAGCAATGGTCATCAAAGGATCATTTGATCCCATAGGCATTGTCCGGCTCTGGCATATTGTCCGGACCGAAAACATTGACATCATCCACGCGCATCAGGGTAAAGTTTTCTGGCCCTGCATCATTATAAAGAAGTATTGTTCGTTACTCAATTTTCTGTTTCCCGGAAAATATCCCCGTGTGCCGCTCGTGGTCTTTCATCGTCATGCCGATCTGGCGCACCGGTTTTACTCTCGCTGGCATTATACACTCGCTGACAAAGTTGTGGCAATTTCACATGCGGTCGCAAACGGGTTGATTAACCGCGAAAAGGTTTCACCCGAAAAAATTTCAATCGTTTATAACGGGACGGATTTTGAGCGGTTCAATCCTTCCGTTTCAGGCCAGGATGTCCGCAGCCATTACCATCTCGAAAAGACCGTGGTTATCGGTACCGTTGCCGCAATGAATCGTCCCAAAGGCAAGGGGCAGGGCTACCTTATTGAAGCGGCTGCTGTGTTGCGCACCCGTTTTCCCGAAGCACGGTACCTTATCGTCGGTACCGGTGAGATATTTGATGAACTTAAAGAAACCGCCCGAAGCCGTGGTGTTGATGACATCGTTATGTTTACCGGGTATCAGGAAACCGTGGAAAAGTACATTGCTGCCATGGATATATTCTGTTTTTTGTCGTGGGATACCGAAGGGTTTGGCCAGGTCATGGTAGAAGCACAGGCAATGGGCAAACCAGTTATTGGTACCAATATTGGTGGTATCCCGGAAACGTTCGAAAACGGTGTCACCGGCATTGGCATCCCGCCTGAAAACACGGAAGCTCTTGTCAATGCCATTACGGTGTTTCTTGAAAATCCTGAGCGGCTCAAAGACACCGGGGCTGCAGCCCAGGTTTTTGTCCGCGACAGATTCTCCATGGGGCACATGATTGAACAGACAATCGGTGTGTACGAACCACAGAAAATTATAGGGAGTTGATGATGCCAAAACTGTCAATATATGTGATGACATTCAACAATAAAGATAAGATACAAGACTGTCTTGAAAGCGTGAAATGGGCCGATGAGATCGTTGTTATGGATTCGTTTAGCACTGATGGAACGGTCGAGATATGCCGTCAGTATACTAACCGGATTATCCAGGAAAAGTTTACGGGATTTGGCGCACTGCGCAATAAAGCCGTGGCCGCCTGTTCATACGATTGGATTTTGAGCATCGATTCAGATGAGCGCTGTACTGAAGAGCTCAAAAAGGAAGTGCTCGCGCTTCTAAAACAGGGCCCCTCCTGCGATGCATACCATGTTCCGAGAAAAACATATTTTCTCGATACCTGGGTACGTCATTGCGGATGGTACCCGGATTATCGTCAACCGCAGTTTTTTAATAAACAGCGGATGCGCTATAAGGACCAGCTGGTGCACGAAGGATATGAACTTACGGGCACGCTCTGTTATCTAAAAGAACATGCAATCCAGTATCCGTTCCTTAACCTCGAGCAGTTCCTTGCGAAAATGGACCGCTACTCAAGCCTGCGTGCTCAAGAAATGTTCAAAGAAGGAAAGCGTTTCAGTATCATCAATATAATCATCAATCCCTTCGCCATGTTTTTTCGAATGTATGTAGTTAAACGCGGGTTTTTAGATGGGACAATTGGGCTCATGTTGTCATTGTTGTATGGCTACTATTATACTATGATCAAATATGTGAAGTTGTGGGAAAAAACCAGACAATCACTTTCATGAAGAAATTGCTTGTACCCGCGTCGTATATTTATCACGCCGGAATAAAGATCGATCGTTTGGTGACTCGTCAGCATACGCTCGGCAAACCGGTTATCAGTGTGGGAAATATTACCTGGGGGGGGACAGGCAAGACGCCGACAGTCATTGCGTTGGCCCGTTTCTTTGCTGAGCATGATCGAAAAGCAGTGGTTTTAACGCGAGGATACAGGCGTAAACAACGCGCCATGTTGGTAGTCAGTAATGGTTCTGGCATGATGGCAGAGCCGGAACAGGCCGGTGATGAGCCATTTCTTATTGCCCGGGAATGTCCGGAGGCTGTCGTCATAGCAGGGGCCGATCGATATGCTGCAGGGACCGAAGCGCAGAAACGGTTTAATCCGGATGTGTTCATTCTCGATGACGGATTTCAACACTGGCGGCTGGCGCGTGATCTGGACGTTGTCTGCATCAATGCCACCGATCCGTTTGGAAACGGGTGTCTTATTCCTGCGGGAACCTTGAGAGAATGTCCGGAAGCATTACACCGGGCAGGGATCATTCTCCTGACGAACGCTGATCAGGTGGATACAGAGAACGTCGCGCGTATCGAGGAGGAAATAAGGCGGTACACGCATGTCCCGATATGCAAAACATGCTACGCCCTTGAGGGTATACGCAGGATATATGACGGATCAGTACTTCCCGCAGACGAGCTAAAGGGACGTGAGGTAACTGTTGTTTCTGCGCTGGGCAATGCCGCGGGGTTTCTCCGTTCCGTTGAGGCGACTGGTATGGAGATTGTTGGCCAAAAAACATTCCGCGATCATCACTGGTATAGTGCAGAAGATGTGAAAAAAATGCGATCAACAGAAAAGACACTTTTTGTAACAACCGCCAAAGATGCCGTTAAATTGAAATCACTCTTGCAGGTGTTGGCTCGCGACGCTTCAGAAAACGAATTCATTGGCCGGTGGTATGAAATCAACAGTGGTATGTCGTTTATGTCAGGAGAGAATGCGTGGCAGGAAAAAATAAAGCTGTTTTTATAGATCGTGATGGTACTCTCATTCACGAACGGCATTATCTCCGGCGGATCAAAGATCTTCGCCTGTTCTCTGACGCTGTTGAGTCACTTAAAAAACTCAAAAAAGCAGGGTTTAAAATTATTGTGGTCACCAACCAGTCAGGAATCGGTCGCGGGTTTCTCACGGAAAAAAAGTTATTACAGATTCATGCTCGCCTGGAAAAAATGCTCTCTCGAGCCGGTGTTCCCCTGGACGCCATCTACTATTGTCCCCATCATCCTGATACTATCTGTGATTGTCGAAAACCGAAGCTTGCTATGGTTGAAAAGGCGCGTAAACGGTTTGATATCGATCTCAAGCGATCATTTACCATCGGTGATACTGCCAACGACGTCAAACTTGGCAGGGCAATGGGGGGAACCGCTATTTTTGTGTTGACGGGACATGGTTCTCAACAATATCCAAAGCTCTCTGCCGCTGGTGCACAACCAGATTTTGTTGCCAAAAATTTGCGTTCAGCAGCGCGATACATAACAGCTCATACACAACAGTAATGATGACCATTATATGCCACATGAAAGGACTGTATGAATAAGCTGGTTTGTGCCGCAGTTCTGAGTATTTTCATCGTAGCAAGCATCATTGCTCAAGAGAGTTTTGTCTGGCGAACCGAACCGCAGCGTGGTTTTGCTGCACATGAAACACTGAAGTTCGATGTGCGCTGGTCATTTATTACCGTCGGCACGGCGTCCATGGAAGTGCGCGGGATTGAAGATATCAACGGGCGTGCAGCGTATCATATTTACACTGAGGCAAAATCGGATGGATTTTTCGATAATTTTTACAAAGTTCGCGATACTAACGAGTCCTGGATTGATACCCAGAGTTTGTGTTCACTCCAATTTGCCAGCCATATTTCTGAAGCAGGTCACGATCGAAACGAAACACTGGTGTTTGATCAGCCTAAGCAGACATACCGTATTATTGAATCAAGCAAGACTGGTTCGACAAGTCTCTGGGTTCAAGACGTCCTGTCGGCTCTCTATTATCTAAGAACTAAAGATCTGAAGGTTGGCAGAGAGTTTTCCATTGATGCGCAGTCAGGTGATAAGTCATGGCCGCTCAAAGTTAAAGTGCTAAAAAAGGAGAAAATAAAAATAGAACCCGGAGAATTTAATTGTTTTGTTGTCGAGCCCGCTATTCGTGAAGGTGCGGGAATATTCCAGGCCAAAGGAAAACTCCTTGTATGGCTTACCGATGATGACCGTAAATTGCCGGTCCTTATGAAATCAAAAATAGCCGTAGGTTCAATTATCGCTGTATGTACTGAGATACAATAAGAAGAACTATGTGCAGGATCGATATGACCGCGGTACCAGTACCATTAACGAGTGCAGGATGTAATAAGAATATGCGCTTCGGGCCCGGAGTTTTTGAAAGAGGAGGGGAATATGGCAATAATAGATTTGTCACAGGTAAAGAGAGTTTCACTCAAAAGCAGGCCCAGTAAGGTTGAAACGGAAGCATTTGCGAAAAAACTTAAAAAACCGATCCTTTTTAACGACTTCTTTTGTGGCTTGCCGGATATTCTGGCTGGAAAAAGCATCAAGAATTTAGTAAAATCCATCATTAAAGCCCGAGAGAAAGATAAACCGGTTATACTGATGTTTGGGGCGCACGTCATTAAATGTGGGTTGAGCCCCCTGGTTATCGATTTGGCCAAGCGCGGCATCATAACGGCTTTGGCATCAAACGGCGCTTCCGCAGTCCACGATTTTGAACTTGCAGCTTCCGGCCATACCTCGGAAGATGTTGCTCAACGATTGCAGGATGGTTCTTTCGGAATGACTCGAGAGACAGGCGATTTTTTAAATGGTGCCGCAAAGAAAGCACAGGAGCGCTCGCACGGGCTCGGTTTGACGATTGGCAGAGAGATAGCTGCATCAAAGTTTCCTCATGGTTCATTAAGTGTTTATGCCAATGCGTATAGTCTCGGTATTCCGTTTACGGTTCATGTGGCGATAGGAACAGATATCATATACCAGCATCCTAGCTGCGACGGTGCAGCCTGGGGAGATGCCAGTTACCGTGATTTCCTAACGTTCGCCGGAGTGGTTGCGGAACTGGGCAATGGCGGCGTGGCTATCAATTTTGGTAGCGCAGTAATTCTGCCGGAGGTGTTTTTAAAAGCTCTTACAGTGTCTCGCAACCTCGGTTACAAAACGTTCAATTTTACAACAGCAAACTTTGATATGATCAGACAGTACCGGCCTCTTGAAAACATCGTATCTCGGCCGACCATGAAAAACGGACAGGGATACTCTTTTATCGGTCAGCATGAGATAATGCTGCCACTATTATATGCGGCGTTAGTAAATCAGTAAAAATCTGGATTATACGAGGATTTCATGCAATCTCTTATTAAACTGATCCCGAAATTTAAACAGCAAAATATCCTCGTTATCGGCGATATGATGGTCGACAAGTTCGTCTGGGGTAAAGTGTCTCGCATATCGCCCGAAGCACCAGTTCCGGTTGTTGAAGTCAACCGTGAAACTCAAGCTCTGGGCGGTGCGGGAAACGTAGCGGGGAACCTGGCATCGCTGGGAGCCATGGTCTATATTACGGGTGTGGTCGGTGATGATCTTGTTGGTGAACAATTAAGAGATGACTTGCGGGCACGCAATATTCGGACAGAAAAACTGGTGACCGATTGTTCACGTCCTACCTCGATTAAGACCCGCATAATCGCGCAGCATCAGCAGGTGGTGCGGGTGGATAAAGAAGTTAAAGGTAGCTTTTCTCCTTCAGTCGTCAAAAATCTCGTTGCCGTGATTGAAGAGATGATACCGAAGGTACAGGCAGTCATCATTTCTGATTATGGAAAAGGGGTCGTAGACAGACTTGTCCTGTCCCGTGCAATAGCGGTTGCGCGAAAACACGGAGTTTACATTACTGTCGATCCGAAGATTGAACATTTCCAGCGTTATAAAAAGGTTAGTTGTATTACGCCCAATACCAAGGAAGCTATCGAAGGCATGCACTGGCGCGACGTATATGAAGATAAAGACATTGCTGAATTGGGCAGGAAGATCTTAAAAAAATTAAACTCTGATTCTGTCCTGATCACGCGCGGAGAAAAGGGCATGACATTGCTCGAACCCAATAATAAGATAACGCACATCCCGACCCGGGCAAAAGAGGTGTTCGATGTAACGGGTGCCGGTGATACCGTTATCGCGACATTGACACTGGCGTTGGCAGCTAAAGCCTCTTTTGTCGAAGCGGCAGAAATCGCCAATTTCGCCGCCGGGGTCGTTGTGGCGAAAATCGGGACTGCGACTGTTTCACCCGAAGAACTAATTAAAGCGATTAACAATTTCAAATGAAAACCGTATATTTGTTTTACGATGCGTTTCTAAATGGTATATCTACCCTATGGTGTAAAGGGATTGTCTTTTGGAAATAGTCGCTGTTATCCCAGCCCGGTATGGTTCCACCAGGTTTCCCGGCAAACCGCTGGCTCTCATTGCCGGGCAAACGCTCATCGAGCGGGTCTGGCGACAGGTGATGAAAGCAAAAAAGATTGATGACGTTATTATAGCCACTGATGATAAGCGTATTGCTTTGGCAGCACGGAAGTTTGGTGCTCGGGTAGCGATGACATCCACTCAGTGTAAAACCGGTACAGACCGCCTTGCGGAAGTGGCACGCACAATGATGAGAAAGTCTGCCGCGTTTATTAATGTACAAGGCGATGAACCGCTTATACCGCCTCTCTTGATTGACCGTCTTGCCAGTGCTCTCAGGGCACGGCCGTCAGTTGATGTGGTTACAGCGGCGTATCCAATAAGCCGGGCTGCTGACATTACAGATCCCAATGTCGTCAAGCTGGTACGTGATAGCCGAGGCACTGCGCTCTATTTTTCGCGGTCACCGATACCGTTTAACCGGTCGCAAACGTCGGTTGAGTATTTAAAACATATCGGCATCTACGGCTATCGCCGGTCGCTACTCTTAAAATGCGCCTCATGGCCTCGCACAAGCCTTGAGAAAGCTGAAGAGTTGGAACAACTTCGTGTTCTTGAAAACGGTTTTCGCATGCATGTCGTTATGGCACCGAGTGATTCGTTCGGTGTTGATGTTCCCGAGGATATAAAAAAGATCGAGCAACTCTTGAGGCATGTACGGAAATAAGTGTTTTCTTGTTGAAAACCCTGTTTTCAGTGCGTTGTCAAAGAGAGGCTGCTCGCATGAGGTGAGAAATGACTACAAAGTACATTTTTGTAACCGGCGGTGTCGTATCGTCGCTGGGCAAAGGTATTACAGCTGCTTCCGTGGGATGTCTGCTTAAAAGCCGTGGCTTGAAAGTAAATGTCCTTAAGTTCGATCCCTACCTCAATGTCGATCCGGGAACTATGTCACCGTACCAGCACGGTGAAGTGTTCGTTACAACGGACGGTGCAGAGACCGATCTGGATCTCGGGCATTATGAGAGGTTCATCGATGTGGAAACACGTCAAGAGAATAATGTTACCTCGGGACGGATCTATGAAACGGTGATCTCTGCCGAGCGGCGCGGTGATTATCTAGGTAAGACCATTCAAGTTGTTCCTCATATTACTAACGAGATAAAGAGGCGGATGAAACTGCTCGCTCCGGGCTACGATGTTGTTATTGTTGAGATTGGCGGGACCGTGGGCGACATTGAAAGTCTCCCGTTTCTCGAAGCCATTCGTCAGTTCCGTCTTGAACTTGGCCGCGAAAATGTATTGTACATTCATGTGACGTTGATCCCGTATATTAAAGCAGCGGAAGAAATGAAGACAAAGCCAACCCAGCACAGCGTGATGAAATTGCGGGAGATTGGTATTGAGCCATCGATTCTTGTCTGTCGCATGGAAAAGAATCTTACCGAAGACCTCAAAAATAAAATATCGATGTTTTGTAATGTGGAACCACGGGCCGTTATCGAAGAAAAGGACGTGGCTACCTCCGTTTATGAAGTCCCGCTTGAGCTTGCGGAGCAGAATCTGGATGATCTGATACTGGAATACCTCCATCTTACAGCGCCGAAACGGAATATGAAACAATGGGAAATCATGGTACACAACTGCCGGTTCCCCAAACAGACAGTATCGATTGCCGTCGCGGGAAAATATACTGAGTTGAAAGATGCGTACAAGAGTATTTGGGAAGCGCTGAAACATGGCGGATTTTCCCATATAGCCGGCGTTGATATTCGCTATATTGACGTCGAAAGAGAAGACCTTGAAGAAGAGCTTTCCAAAGTTGACGGGATACTTGTTCCCGGCGGGTTTGGCGACCGCGGTGTTGAAGGCAAAATCAGGGTTATAACGTACGCGCGTGAAAAGAAAGTGCCTTTTTTCGGTATTTGTCTTGGGATGCAGTGTGCGGTTATTGAGTTTAGCCGTAATGTCTGCGGACTCAAAGATGCGCATTCATCGGAGTTTAATCCGACGACAAAACACCCGGTTATTGATCTGATGAGTGAACAGAAAAAAATTACCAGCAAAGGCGGGACCATGCGCCTGGGCGTATACAAATGTAAACTGGAAAATGATACGCATGCCCGTAAAGCGTACAATAAAACTCTTATTGAGGAACGTCACCGGCACCGGTATGAGTTTAATAATGCCTACCGTAAACAACTGGCGAAGGCAAAGTTGATTATTTCCGGAGAAAACCCTGACAGGAAGCTGGTCGAGATCATCGAACTCAAGGACCACCCCTGGTTCGTCGGTGTGCAATTTCATCCCGAATTTCAGTCCCGTCCGATCCGGCCGCATCCATTGTTTAAAGACTTCATCGGCGCGGCTTTGAAGTATCGGGAAAAAAGAGCCTAATTGATGAAAAAAAGAAATAGTTTCCGTATGGCAGCACAAAAAACGATAGTGCTGGATGCTCATCGGGTGAGCATTGCAAATAGGGCACCACTAGTTGTCTTTGCAGGTCCGTGCGTCATTGAATCCGAGGCGATGACGATGATGATTGCCGGTCAGTTGAAAAAGGTGGCAGACATGCTGGGCATACACCTGGTGTTCAAAGCCTCATTTGATAAGGCCAACCGTTCATCAGGATCATCATTTCGCGGGCCGGGACTGACTGCAGGTCTGGCTATTCTCAAAAAAGTGAAGAAGAAATATGGTTTAGCGCTCTTGACCGATATTCATGAACCGCATCAAGCCGAACCGGTCGCAAAAGTTGTCGATATCATCCAGATTCCGGCCTTCTTATGCCGGCAAACAGATCTGCTGATTGCGGCGGCGAAAACCGGGCTCCCCGTAAACGTGAAAAAAGGACAATTCCTTGCACCGGAAGATATGGTGCCGGTCACCAGCAAAATCGAATCATCGCGTCATACAAAGATTCTTTTAACTGAACGGGGAACATTCTTCGGGTATCATAATCTGGTTGTGGATATGCGTTCAATAGAAATCATGAAACAAAGCGGGTACCCGGTTATTTTTGACGCAACACATGCGGTGCAGTTACCCGGAGGACTGGGAGGGTCAACTGACGGGCAGAGGGAGTTTATTCTGCCCCTGGCCACTGCTGCGGTTTCTCTGGGTATTGCCGGGGTTTTCATCGAAGTCCATCCTTCACCGGACACTGCGTTATCTGATGGACCCAACAGCATAGCTCTCGCGGATGTGCCGTCATTTCTGCAAAAACTCATGAGTATTGATGCCGTGGTAAAACACGATAACAATTTGATCTGTTAAAGATTTTGGAGGAAGATATGAAATGTCCGAAATGTCAGTTTGAAAACAAAGAATCGGCCAAAAATTGTAAAAAATGTGGCACCGACCTTAAAACGGTTCCCATGTGGCAGCCCACGTGGCGATGGTATCTGACAACATTGTCTACTATTTACGGCATATTGATAGTCCTTTTTTTCGTTTTGAACATTGTTCTCAAACCGTACCTCCGCCAGATACCCAAAGATATCACTCCGTGGCTGAAGGACACCGTAAAAAGCGAGAAAGTCGGTTAACACGATCGTATGCAGGTAAACGCAGGCATCTCAAAAAAGAGAGCTTAGGCATATTTCTAAAGGAAAAAAAATACTCCCATGATGGAAATATCTGAAGATATTCGAAACCGTGCGAAAAAAATAAAATTGATTGCTATGGATGTCGACGGTGTCTTAACGGGCGGTGAGATCATTGTGCTTGACGGCGGCAACGAGATCAAAATATGGAACGTTAAAGACCGCATGGGGTTTCATTTGGTGCATTTATGCGGTGCCCCTCTTGAAATTGCCTGGATTACCGGAAGAAAGTCCCGCCAGGTTGCCCAGCGGGCAAAAGAAATAAAAGTTCAACATGTGTATCAGGATTGCATGAAAAAAGCGCCGGTGCTGGAACAAATTTTGAAAAAGACACGTATCCTTCCAGAGGAAGTCGTATACATTGGAGACGATCTCATAGATATACCCGTTTTCAAGATGGTCGGTTGGTCTGTTTGCCCGTGTGATGCTCCCGAGGAAGTCAAGAAAGCAGTCAATACTATTTCTTCGATCGCAGGGGGCAAGGGGATTGCGCGGGAAGTTATAGAGATAGTGCTTAAATCCCAGGGATTATGGGATACGGCAACTCGTGACTATCGATAATGCAAACGCTCCGCAGGCGCTTATATGTAATCGTTGCACGTTGTTTTGCTCTGGTGATACGTATGTTGCCCTATCGTACAGCGGTGGCGGTAGGTGGAGTATTGGGAGCGGCGGCGTTCCGGGTTATAAAGAAATCCCGTACTATTGTTGAGCGTCACTTAAAGGAAGCATTTCCTGAAAAAGAGTATGATGAAATATACCGCATTGCCCGAACCTCGTTTATCAATCAGGGAAAAAATGCATTTGAACTCTTCTCATTTCCTAATTTAACCTCTTCAAAACTGCGCGAAATTGTTCATATTGAAAACAAAATAGCATTTGAACAGGCACTGGCTCCTGGCAAAGGCGTGCTTATCGCAAGCGCCCATTGCGGTAACTGGGAGATCATGGGTGCGGCCTTGGCAGACGCTGGATTTCCTATAAACGTTATCGCTCGCAAGATATATCTTGACGGGTTGAACCAGCTTCTGGTTGATTTCCGTGAGTCAAAAAAGATGCATGTGATTCTCCGCTCAGATCCCGGGGCGGCAAAACAAATGTTGCGGGCGTTACGCAATAACGGATCCATTGCAATGCTTATAGACCAGGATACATCGGTACAGGGTGTGTTTGTGGATTTTTTCGGGCGTCCTGCATGGACCCCGTCCGGGCTTGCGTCTCTGGCATTTAAAACCGGGGCGGCAGTGATTATAGCGCTCGATGTGCGACAACCGGATGATAGTCACTGCGTTGTACTTTCCGGACCCTTTTGGTTTGAGAAAACGTCTGATACCGAGAAAGATATAATGGATGCCACTTCGTTTCTGACCCATCTTATAGAAAACCATATTCGGCAAAATCCCGAACAGTGGGTCTGGATGCATGAACGATGGAAAACCCAACCTCAATGAAATACTCACGCTATTGCCTCGGTGTACTATCTATGAGCGTTTTAGTGCTCGCAAGTGGCTGCGGTTCAGAGCGTGCGCCTCAAAAAACAACCGAAGTTCCGCCGATTCCTGAGCAGGCCATAGAGCAGTTTACCGTTACTGAAACTGAAGCGGGAACACCGCACTGGGTGCTCAATGCAACATCTGCGCAGATCAATGACCTTACTAAAAAAGCGGTCCTTCAGTTTCCCCGGATCAAGTTCTATGAGAAGGGGGCGTATGTTTCTACGCTGGTCGCAGCCCGCGGAGTGATTAATACACAGAATTATGATATTATAGGCGAAGGTGCCTGCACGCTCGATACCGCCAAGGGCGAACATCTTGAAACAAGTAATCTGCATTATGCATCAGACACTAAAAAGATTACGACCAGTGAGCGGGTAAAGCTTATTAAGACCGATGAGATCATCTATGGTACTGGTATGGAAGCAACACCTGACCTGGAAACGATCATTATTAAAAAACAGCGTGTGGAAATGAAGCAGCAATCAGGATTTCCCGGTTCTCAACATGACCAGCAGACAAAGAGCGTAGAAAGTAAATAGCAGTCCCTGTTGCCGTGCTGAACATCCTCTTGATTCGCATCTTCCGCTGACCGTCGCAATAATAGATAAAAATGGAGTTTTCCATTTTTTGATAAGAGGAAATGACGAAAAGCCATGGGGGACGGGCAGAAAACACATATGAAAAAATGTTTCATTCGTTTGATTATTTTTTCCCTTCCCGCGGTGGTATGTGTTCTTCATACTTTTTCAATGGTGGCGGTTCCAGAGAAAGAACCAAAAACCATCATCACCGGCGATCAAATGGAGATAGAGAGTCAGGGACAGATGGTAATATTTACCGGTAACGCGAAAGTAGTCCGGGGAAAAAACGTTCTCATCGCCGACCGGATTGTTCAAGATAAAAAGATTAACCGGGTGGACGCATTTGGCAATGTTGATTTCAAAACGTTCACCCAGCAGCATGAGCCAGTGTGGGGAGTTGCGCAAAAAGCATGGTATAGCCCTGCCGCCGGAACGGGCGAGTTGGTAGACGGACCTGCTTCAATAACCTATAGCGCCAAGACTTCAACGAGCCCGTTAAAAATGATCGCCAGCCGGATCGCTTTTGATGAACGTAAAGAAGAAATCAATGCAGTGGGAAACGTTGAGATTCTCTCCTCATCAGCATGTGCCTACGGTCCCAATGCACTCCTGTATCAGAAAACAAAGTCGATTTTAATGACTAAAACCACGGTGCAACCGGAATTGGTATATACAGACCCTACTCAACCCGGACGATATAAGGCTGACAAAATCACTGCCTATATTGAGCAAAAACACGTCTTTTTAGAAGGCAATGTAGCCGGTAAAGTGCGGATGAACGATAAGGAAAAATAACGATGATCCTTGCAAGCAAAAACCTCAAAAAACAATATAAACACCGGATGGTAGTCGATGGTGTCAGCATCAGCGTCAACGAAGGTGAGATTGTAGGTCTGCTCGGGCCTAACGGGGCCGGAAAAACGACCACCTTTTACATGACAGTTGGACTCATAAAGCCGCTAGAAGGGCAGGTCATGGTTGATGGAGACGATATTACCAGGTGGCCCATGTATAAACGGGCGCGTGCCGGCATCGGATACCTGCCGCAGGAGCCGTCCATATTCCGGCGAATGACGGTAGAACAAAACCTGATGGCTATCGCTGAAATGCTTCCTCTTTCCTCAGAGGAGCGCAAGGAAAAGGTTGAACGATTATTAACTGAACTTAGTCTGACAGCACGTCGTAACCAGCAGGCCGTAACACTTTCCGGCGGTGAGAAGAGACGGTGCGAAATCGCCCGGGCATTGATTACCGATCCTAAGTTTCTCCTGCTTGACGAACCGTTTGTTGGCATCGACCCCATCACCGTAGCGGACATACAGGGAATTATTGCACGTCTTAAGGAACGGGGGCTCGGCATATTGATAACGGACCATAATGTCAGGGAGACACTGGATATTATTGATCGTGCGTATATTATATATGAAGGCAAGATACTGCTCGAAGGAAATGCGCGTGAATTGCTGGAAAGCGCGGAAGCGCGCCGGGTCTATCTGGGTGAGAATTTTCGCATGTAATATACTATACTATTATAAATAGTATACTCGTTGAAGAAAATGTTATAATTTGATATAAAGTACATAATAAAACCAAGGAGCGAGCCATGCAAATCAATATTACAGCCCGTCATTTAGATCTTACCCAGCCGCTAGCTGATTACGTAAGAAAAAAAGTTGAACGTTGTGAACGGTATTTTGATCATGTTGCCTGGGCTCAGGCTATTCTTTCAGTCGAAAAGTATCGGCAGGTCGCAGAGATCGTGATCCATGCGGGAAAAACGACGTTCCGGTCAAAAGAGGAATCAATCGATCTCTATGCCGCAATTGACCTTGCAGTTGACAAAATGGATAAACAGTTGAAAAAGCATAAAGAAATTTCCAAAGTGCACCGTAAAGATAAAGCATCTATAAAGGCCAAAGCCATCCTGCAGAAAGCAGGATCCGTCTTTTCCTATGGTGACACAACCGACATTAAAAATAAAATCAGTGAAGTTAAACGTTTTGATGTCAAGCCGGTGACGCTGGGAGAAGCAATAAGCGAGATGGATTTACTCGGATACACGTTTTATATGTTTCTCAATGCAGATTCCAATCAGCTCAACGTTATTTTCCGCAAGGATAATGGTTCACTCGGGTTGATAGAACCAGAAATATAAAGGAGATATAGATGAAAATAATGGATTTCTTGAGCAAAGATGCCATCACGGTTGCCTTGAAAGCCACCGATAAAAAAGCTGCTATCATAGAGCTGGCAGAGATGCTTGCAAAAGTCAAAAAACTTAAAAAAACTTCCGAGATCATTGAAACCGTCCTTGAACGGGAGAAGCTTGGTTCAACGGGCATCGGGCAGGGTGTTGCAATCCCGCATGGTAAGACGGATTTTTTGACGGAACAGATTGGTGCTTTGGGAATTTCTCAGAAAGGCGTTGAGTTTAATTCTCTTGATGGCGAGCCGGTCCATTTATTGTTTTTGCTTGTTGGACCTGCTGATACCGCCGGACAACACCTCAAAGCGTTATCTCGCATATCGAGACTTTTAAAAGACCGATTCTTCCGTCAGGCGCTGCGTGAAGCAAAAACTGTTGATGAGGCTGTGAGCATTATTGAACAAGAGGATGCGTATTAATGCCGGGAATTACCATTGGTAATATTCTTCAGGAGAAAAGTGAAGACCTGAAGTTGGTAATGGTAAGTGCGACCGAAGGTTTGGGTCGTTACGTAAAAGTTTCAGAAGTCAATCGGCTGGGGCTAGCGTTTACGGGTTATTTTGAACATTTTCCGCAGGAACGTGTTCAAATCATTGGCCTTGCCGAACATGCGTACCTTGCCTCCTTGCCGCCAGATCAGCAATCATATATATTGGAAAAAGTATTTTCCTTTCCAGAAATCCCCTGCGTTATTATTGCCCGAAATCTTGAACCGTCTCCTGCGATGATCGCAGCGAGCGAAAAGCATAAGATTCCCCTTATTCGCACGTCAATCATGACTTCACAGATTGCCGGGGAATTAATCTTCTATCTTGAAGATAAGCTTGCTCCGGCAACTAATGTCCATGGGGTGTTAGTTAGTGTTTACGGACTCGGCGTGCTTATCATGGGCGAAGCCGGAATAGGGAAGTCCGAATGTGCTCTTGAGCTCGTCAAACGGGGGCACATGCTTGTTGCTGACGATGCAGTAAAGATATGCCAGCGCTCAGGTGGAATTTTAGTAGGACGGGGCGAAGAAATAATCCGTCATCATATGGAAGTGCGCGGGCTGGGTATTATCGATGTCAGCAGTATGTTCGGGGTGGGGTATACTCTTGAAGAAGCACGTATAGAACTCATTATCAGGATGGAACCCTGGAACATGAATCAAGAGTATGAGCGCGTGGGTATTGATGAGGACTATGCGACTATTTTGAAAATACGAGTACCTGAAATTACACTGCCGGTGGGTCCGGGCAGGAATCTGGCGGCACTCGTTGAAATCGCCAGCCTCAATCAGCGATTGAAAAATAAGGGACATCACAGTGCGCGGGAACTCAACGCAAAACTTATACAAATGATGGCAAAGAAATGAACTCAAAAACAACGTTCTATATTATTACGGGACTATCCGGTGCAGGAAAAAGCCAGGCGTTAAAAATTCTGGAAGATCTTGGGTTTTTTTGTGTGGACAATATCCCCGTCGAATTGGTACCCCGCTTTGCAGATCTGTGCCTGCAGATGCATGGTAAACTTGAGCATGTAGCGCTGGGCATAGATATTCGTGCCGGAAAATCGCTTGAACAACTGGGAAATATCCTTGATGATCTAACCGCTAAGAAAATTCATTACAAAACTATATTTTTTACTGCCAATGATGCAACGCTGCTTCAGAGGTATTCAGAGACACGGCGTCGGCATCCTCTGGGAAAGCGGCTCCTGGACTCTATTCGTACGGAACGCCGGATGATGACCAAAGTTCAGACGATATCCGATCAGGAGATTGACACCTCTTTTCTGACCCTTGGTGAACTTAAGGAAATACTGGCGACTGAGCTTTCCCTCTCAAAGACCGATGCAATGACTGTGTCGGTCATGTCCTTCGGCTATAAATATGGTCTGCCCATAGACGCCGATCTTGTATTTGATGTCCGTTTCCTGCCCAACCCCAATTATGTTCCCGAGTTGCGTTCAAAGAACGGCAAAAACATCCAGGTCAAAGAATATGTTCAAAAACAAAATTTGTATAAAGAGTTTTTTAAGAAAATTTCCGGATTAATCGATTTTCTTTTGCCCAGTTATAGAACGGAAGGGAAAAGCTATTTGACAATTGCTGTTGGTTGTACCGGAGGAAGACACCGCTCGGTGGTAGTTGCGGAACATCTTGCCGAGTTTATCCGGGATAAGTATCCCGTCCAGATATACCATCGTGACGTGGATCGCCGCCTTCACCGGCGTCAGGCCTCAACTACCGTCAGCAGGGGTGCGCTGCGCCGATTATCGGCATCTGAACAATCCCATGCGCATGTCAGTAACAATGATCAGTAGAAAATCGGGTGGGTCTCCATCGTTTCTGTCATTTGTTCCAAGGGTATAGAAAGAGAAAAACACGTGACCACTCATTCTCGTTCTCGGTTTGAAGATTGTAAGATCGCTGTGCTTGGCGGCGGGACAGGGTTGTCATCGTTGCTGCGCGGATTGAAAAAATATACAAGCAATATCACGGCGATTGTTGCAGTGACCGATGACGGAGGCAGCTCCGGCACGTTACGCCGTGAGCTCGGCGTCTTACCGCCGGGCGATATTCGTAACTGTTTGGTCGCTCTGTCCGAACAGGAAAACCTTATGTCTCAGCTGTTTCAGTACCGTTTTCCTGCTGCAGGATCTCTTGCCGGACACTCATTTGGCAACCTCTTTATTACTGCCATGTCGTCTCTGGCGGGAGGATTTGACCGAGGCATTGCGTATGCCAGTAAAGTGCTGGCTATCTGTGGTGAAGTCTTGCCGGTAACGTTGAGCCCCGTCACCCTTCAGGCCATATTAACGGACGGAAAAATCGTTGACGGCGAAAGCAATATTGCTCATAGCAGTACCAAAATACGTGAAATTTGTATCCGTCCCGGTCCTCCGCCTGCTGGTCCACGAGTGCTGGAAGCGATTAAAAACGCCGATGCGATTGTCATCGGGCCTGGTTCACTGTATACATCGATCATTGCTAACTTTTTGGTACGCGGTATTGTGCCGGCCCTGCGCCGGGCAACCGTTCCCCGGATATATGTTGCCAATATCATGACACAACCCGGAGAAACGTCTGATTATTCTTTGTCAGACCATGTCAGAGCACTGGAGCAGCATGCACAGGGACCGGTCGTTGACTACATCGTCGCGAACACCGGCAAACTGTCGGCGGCTGTGACACGTCGTTATACCCGCCAGAAATCATATCCCGTGGTCGTGAACATGAGTTCAGGCTCAGGAGTGAAGGTCGTTAAAGCTAACCTTGTTTCGCCGGTGGAATATGCCCGCCACGATTCTGCAAGTCTTGCTGCAACCATTTTTTCTATTATCTCCAAGAATTCCAAAGCTGTTCATGCGAGGGCGCGATGATTAATATTCTCCTTATTACTCACGGGAACCTTGGTCAGGAGCTGTTGTCGACAGCATCGCTGATCATAGGACAACAAACCGATGTGACCGTTCTCTCGCTATCAGGACAGGATAGTTTATCGACCATGATAGCGAAAACGGGAGAAGTTCTTGCGACAATGCCGGGACAGGATGGTACTCTTATTTTTACGGATATGCTGGGCGGCACTCCCTGCAATGCATCTCTTGCATTTGCCGCTGACTATCCCATCGTGATTGTCACGGGAGTTAATTTGTATATGCTCATCTCTGCATGTACGAACCGAACTACATTAAACCTCCAGGAACTGGCGGCAAAGGTCATTGCAGACGGGAAAAAAAATATTGCCAATGCAAAGGAAATATTTTTGAAACGGATAAAATAATATGCCTATTATTCTTACGCGTATTGATGATCGACTTATACATGGGCAGGTTGTTGAAGGCTGGGTTAAAGCTATTAGCATAAATCATATTATTGTTATTTCTGATGAAGTAGCCAATGATAAAATGCAACAGGCCTTGCTGAGCATGGCAGTGCCCAACACCATTAATGTGACCGTACTATCTATCGATGCTGCGGTGACAGCATTGAAGAGCACTCTGTATGCCAAAGATAATCTTTTGCTGCTTCTTTCAAAGCCGGCAGATGTCGTGCGGCTTCTTGATCAGGGCGTCGCACTGACATCGGTCAATCTCGGTGGTATGCATTATGCTCAGGGAAAAACGCAGCTTTTACGCAACCTGTCGGTCAATGACGCCGATCTGGATGCTTTGTTTGCCATCAGCGCTAAAGGAGTAGAGCTGGAAGGACGCATCTTGCCGCGAGATGAGCGCGTCAATGTTATCGAAATATTGCGAAAGAAATTCAATCGATAAATTACTATGAATAAGGTCTACTTCATCCTGGGTATCCACAACCATCAGCCGGTCGGCAATTTTCCCGAAGTTCTGGAAATGGCTTATCAGCAGTCGTATCTGCCTTTTTTGACGGCGATGGAACGTCACCCTTCGCTTAAATGGTCGCTGCATGCCAGCGGTATCCTTTGGGACTTTTTTCGCCAAGAGCATCCGGACTATGTGGACAAAGTCACGGCTATGGCCGCTGCGGGCCGCCTGGAACTCATTAGCGGAGGGTATTACGAACCGATTATGTCGGTCATTCCCGATCGCGATAAAAAGGGACAGATCCGGAAAATGACGACATTTCTTTCCACTACTTTCGGCAAAACACCAAGAGGAATGTGGTTGGCCGAACGGGTGTGGGAGCCGGGTTTGGTCAAGCCTCTTGCTGAAGCCGGGGTCACCTACACTGTTGTTGATGACGCTCACTTTGCGGCCGCCGGGATGGATGTCGAATCACTGCGGGGCTACTACGTAACAGAAGATCAAGGTGTCAAACTCAACATATTCCCCATCAGCCAGCGGTTGCGATACAGCATTCCTTTTGAGCCGGTCAAAAATACTATTGAATATTTAGGTTTGGCCGCTGCTGCTGGCGGTAATCCGGTTCTAGTGATGGCAGATGATGGCGAAAAATTCGGATTATGGCCTGAAACATATAAACACGTGTATGAACAACAGTGGCTGGAACAATTTTTAACCGCTCTTGAACAGAACAAACAGTGGATAGAGACGACTACTTTCAGCGAATATCTTGACCGGTTTCCACCGGCGGGGCGGATATATCTGCCAACCGCATCATATTTTGAAATGTCCGAATGGACGCTGCCCGCTCACGCTCAGGAAGAGTTCGAGTCAGTGGTCAAACAGTTTGAAAAAGAGCCGCGAATCACACGGTTTTTAAAAGGCGGATTTTGGCGGAATTTCCTGACGAAATATCCTGAATCGAACACCATTCATAAGCGAATGCTGGAAATCAGTAACCGGCTGGAAAATGCACGTCAGGATGGAGCAAGTGATAAAAAACTTTCCGTCGCTCGTAACGCTCTCTATGCCGGACAATGTAACTGTGCATACTGGCATGGAGTTTTCGGTGGGCTGTACTTGCCGCACTTACGCACGGCGCTGTACCGGGAGTTGATCTCAGCAGGGATAGCGCTTGATGCTGTCGTAAAAAAGAAATCAGGATTCCGGACTGCTGACAGTGATTGTGATGGTAACAACGAGATACTGTATGAAAGTAAAACCCAGAATCTCTATTTTGCACCGTTTTCCGGCGGTACATTGTATGAATGGGATATTATCGGTTCACAAGTTAATCTTCTCAATGTCCTCTCCCGGCGGCCTGAAGCATATCATCAACGTTTGCGTGAATTTCTAGCGCACCCGCCGCAGGATGCACAGGGTGTTAAAACAATTCATGACCTCGTCAAGGTCAAGGAACAGAATCTTGACCAGTATCTCCATTATGATTGGCACCGTCGCGTATCGCTGATTGATCACTTCCTTCACCCGGCAACACAAAGAGACGATTTCAAACGCGCACAGTACGGTGAACAGGGCGATTTTGTTCTGGGAGCCTATGACGGTCGTTATACTGCATCATCAGTCATCCTCTCCCGGACAGGTACAGTCTGGGACAACGATCGAGCCTGTCGCATCCGGGTTGAAAAGACGGTCACTCCGCGGGCCGGTGGGATGAAGATAACCTATGTGTTAGAAAATCATGAGGATAAAGATGTCTCTCTTGTGTTCGCACCGGAATACTGTTTTGCGTTCTCTTTCTGCACTGAGCAGGATGATGCGGCAATTGAAAAACAGGTGGCCTGGACGCGCAAAGATGATCTTTTCGGTTTGAGTGTTGATCTACGCTGGTCTTCTCCTGAAGATATATGGGTGTTCCCGCTTGAAACAGTATCCTTGTCCGAAAGTGGATTTGAGAGAACGTATCAAGGAACGGTTGCTACTATTGTGTGCCGGCTGGTGGTGCCTGCCAAAGCCAAGCATACTTTCAATGTTGAGCTAACGGTGCATCAATGGAAATAGTCTACTTAACTTTACTGGCAGCAATTATCAGTATTGATATTACTGCATATGGGCAGTTTATGGTGTCGCGGCCGATATTTTGTGCTCCGATGTTCGGCTGGCTGCTCGGCGATGTTCAAACCGGATTGTGGGTGGGGATGATCACCGAGTTTATCTGGGTCAGTATCATACCAATGGGAACATCTATCCCCGCGGATACAACATCTATCGCCATCCTGTCGCTTGTATGGAGTCTGCTGACATTCCCCGGACAAAAAGCAGCGGTTATTGCAGCTATGGTTTTGGCCATTCCTGCCGGGGTCCTGTTTCGTAAGCTTGATGTCGGCTCTCGTCAGTTTAATGTGCGGGTTGCACACTGGGTTGAAGAAGGCGTGCGTTCTGGAAAGAACCGGCGGCTTCGATACAGTATATGTCTGGGTGTAGCTCTCTTTTTCATTAAGGCACTCGTCTTTTATGCTGTTTTGACATTTGCGGGTGTAGCAGTTATGAAGGTTGTATTTCCCCTGCTGCCCAATACTGTCATTGCGGGATTTACCATGGCATGGCGGTTGCTCCCTGTTGCTGGTTTTGGCATGTTTCTTGTTAATTTCTGGTTTGGCAAAGTGCTGGGGATAAACAAATGAAAATCCTGACCCTTTATTCTGTTTTTTTACGTTCCTTCGCTCTGCAGGCAGTATGGAATTTTGAACGGATGCAGAATGTCGGGTTTGCCTATGCATTGATGCCGGTGCTCAACGTGTTGTATCCGGATCCCGCTAAACGGAGTGAAGCCTTGTTG
>JBELAT010000080.1:0-13024 GCA_049508565.1 Endomicrobiales bacterium
TCAACAGTACTACTAACAAATTACGCTCTTCTTCACTAAGATGACTATACGTTTTCATGTCTGCTCATTATAGCAGGCTTATCCCAAGTGTTGCACTAGCACATTGAACTCAAGAAAGTAACCCTGAGGTGAAAAATTTGGTATAATATCCCGCTGCGTTAAAAAAAATTGAGTCAATTGATACCATATTGTTAAAAAGTCTGGGAAATAGTATTGTTCTCCCGGAATTCCGAATTATTAGCGATCGCACAGTATTGATAGTAGGAGGAAAAAGAATAATGATCTGTCCTAAATGCAAACAAGTTGTTGATGATGACAGCGTTTATTGTATTTTTTGCGGAAAAAAAATAGAAGAAGCTATCTCAAGAGTCAACAGCATGGAATTTGGAACTATCATACAAGAGGGGTTCAAGCTTGCTAATAAAGGATGGCAGGGGATTTTGCTTTGTATTGGTTGCAGCTTGATTATATTAACACTTGGCCTGATTTTTTTTAACGCAGTCATGACCCAGGAACAGCATGCAATAGTTGACAAAATAATTTTACAAACGCAGCCAAAACAAAGTGTTGTTGACACAAAGAATCCTGCAGCAGTTTTGGCCGCAAAGAACCAACGCAAGGAAATGGCTGTGGCATTTCACACTCTATGTAAAGAAAATGCAATATCAGCAATTTTAGTCTTCATTATTTTCCTAATGATTTCATTTGGGTTAAGCGCGGGAATAATATACTATTATAATGAAATATTGCACGGCGGTGATCCAGGTATTTCTGTAATGATAGTAGCGGCGCGGAAATACTTTCTAAGAATATTCGCGGCACATTTTTTAGTTTTAGCTGTTCTTGGGGTTGTTGTTGAATGTCCGCTGCTTTGGAGTTTGTTGGTCAAGCACTTTGTAATACTTCACTCGACTCCGTTGAGTCTCAATAAAAGTATCATTTTTATGGGTATTGCTGTAGCTAGTTGGATGAGTGTCCGGCTGGCATTTACACCGATTGCTGTCGTAATCGAAAACCTCGGACCTGTTAATGCCTTGAAAAATAGTTTCAAAATGTCGCGCGGTTATTGGTGGAAACTATCTGGCATATTAGTTTGTCCTTTGGTAGCTGGAAATATAATAAAATTGATGGTTTTAGCATGCGTGGATGCCGTTGGAGGACCGTTAATTGCTCTAGGCCAGGTTTCTTATATGTTCTGGTTTGTGCACACGATGATTTTTTGTACTGTAACCTTCTACATTTCACTGATAATACTTGCCTCTTATGTCTTTATGTATAATGGTATTAAAATTGAAGAAATCGCTGTTAACGAGAAAGATGCCAGTCTCGGCTAGACAAACTCACGGGTACCAACGCAAAAATAAAACTTGCAAAATTGCACTAAAAATTGAATAATAATGGTTGTTATTGCCGAGGTGGCGGAACTGGCAGACGCGCGAGACTCAAAATCTCGAGTCACTCAGGTGGCGTGTGGGTTCAATTCCCACCCTCGGCAGATTGTTTTTTATGTGAAAATATATTCCTAAAAATGACTCCTTGTTATCTCACCGTATCGTCTTTAATTCCCAACAGCTGACTGACCGTGACTAATTCATATCCTTGCCGTTTGATCTCGTCAATCAATTTCGGCAAAGCCTCATAGGTTGATTTCCTATTACTGCCGCCATCATGCATGAGAAAAATGGCACCCGCATGAATATTTTTTGCATACGCCTCATATACCGCTGTGGGCGTCATCTTGTTCCAGTCACACCCAAATGACCAGTTTATCATTACATAGCCTTGTTTTGAAGCCACTTCACGTGACCATTCTTTACAATAGCCGTAGGGCATTCGCAAGAGATGAGGTGTAACACCTGATGCCTTGTCAATGTACTGTGATGCTTGCTGGAGTTCACGTTCAAGAACCTCTTTTTTGTCATCTTTCTTATAGGCGTAAAAGTTTTTGTGGCTGTACGTATGATTCCCGATTTCGTGTCCGCCATCTCTGACTGCCACAACCAGCTTCGGCCGGTACTGCGCCTGCTGCCCTTCCATGAAAAAAGTTGCTTTTACGTTATGTTCTTTCAAAACTGCCAGTATACGTTCTGTCCATGGTCCGGGGCCATCATCAAACGTCAGGGCAATGGCTTTTTTGTCCCCTTTTCCTTGCGCATAAAACACTTCCTGGCCAAATCCGAACGAGACTGCAAAACACCAACATGCTAAGGCACCTACCACAATTTTTTTCATACCATACGATCCTTTCTCTTTCTCCTATATCTCAATGGATTGTAATTTACGATATCCGGCATACAAAGGGATGATACTTACCGCCAGATTTACTACAAGGAGTATAACTCCGACTAACCTTAAATGACCTGCTGACATTGAAGTAATTCCAATTTTATGAAAATAAAAGTTTCGTACCGGTATAGCCCACAACTCACCGTGAATAACCAGATAAAAAAGCGCACAGATCATGAAAAAAACACCGCCTGCGGAAGATTCAATCTGTGCAATATTGGTACTGTTAAACACGGGAAACAGCGCACCGAAACCCAGTGCCATGCAGGGAAGTGCGATACCCATCATGAGGCCGGCAACCACCGTCATCAGGATAACTTGTCCCGAAGATTTCATGATGTAATTTGACACTATGATAAGAATTCCCCCCATCACGAGCACTGCACTGGATCCAAACACCAGTTTTGAGATGAGGAACTTACCCATTGAGACCGGTGCGGACCGGTAAAGCCACAGCGTATCATGCTCAATGCTGATAAGAGGAAACACAAACCGGAGCGAGACAGCAGCCATGATAAAACCGATAAGACCGAGATTTAAAAACGCAATAAGATTTTGCAGATACCATGTATCGAGAGGCAGTTTATGCAAACTAAAAAGATAAACCAGCGCCAGAGCCGCCAATATAAGGATCTGCGACCATTGATTCGGGTCTCTAAAAAAAATGGTAAAATCCTTTGTCAGAAAAACAAGCGATTCCCGGGAACGCCATGAAGGTGTCAATGACTGTAAAGCTTTTTTTCTCATTCCCGTGGTATTGTTTTCGGTCCATCCTAAAACAAACCATCGATAGGCCATGATAACTGCAATGGAAAAAACTGTTCCGGTAAACAACAGTACCAGCCCGCAATACATAAACATCGACCGATACGCACCGGCAACTCCCGCAAATAAGGTACGCACCACCCACCAAGACGGTAAAGAACGCGCAACCGGCGCGTTGAGATACTCGAGATATTGCTGGATAGTTGCAAGACTGTCCGGGCGGACAAGTTTTTCCGGTTCAAGAAGACGCAGTAACACCAACCCGCCCATCGCAAAGATGATTCCGCACACCATCACAAAATCCCGGGCAGGCCGGGCGGGAAATAGCCGTGTTATCAAAGTGGCCAGCACCGTCCCGATAAAACTCGCCCCGGAAAGGAAAATGACGGTAACCGCACATGCAAACATGATAAACCACCAGGGAGCAGATTTCACCTGGGCAAAGGCAATGAGAAAAGGAACAAGAGCGAGTACTACCATCCATGACGAATAGAAGGCTGTCTCAATTGCTTTAACCACAAAAACCGTCGTTGTATTGACGGGTGTCGCCATAAGCCAGCGGAGATCAGAACTGGAAAACAGAGTTGTAAAAGAGGTAATGATTCCTGAAAATATGACCATTGAAAATCCAGTGAGATAAATCATACCCATCAACTTGTTTACCAGAAGCGGACCGATAATTGCCACGCCATTGAGATAGCTCATAAATCGCCATGAAGCGACATACAAGGCGGAAAGAAAAATCATACCTATGAATGCAAAAACAGCAATTTTGACATCGTCAAACAGGGATAACCGGCGAAGAGAGTTACGAAAAAGAAGGAAGTTAAGTTTGAGAAGGTCTTTCATAGGTACTTGAGCAGATCGCCGTACTGACTCCCGCCAGTTACTGCAAGAAAAATATCTTCAAGCGTAGCTGATGAAGCCCGTTGTGCCCGCAGTTCCTCAAGCGTTCCAGAAGAAATCACGCTTCCCCGAGAAATGATAGCAATGCGGTTGGCCAGCCGTTGGGCAATCTCAAGCACGTGAGTACACATGAAAATAGTCACGCCGCGATGTGATAGTTCGGCGAAAATATCTTTCACCAGCCGCGCGCTCTTTGGGTCCAGTCCTACCAGGGGCTCATCGAGCAAGAGAATTTCTGGCCGATGGAGAAGAACACTTGCCAGCACTAGTTTTTGCTTCATCCCATGCGAATATGATTCAATAAGCTGATGCTCAACGTCTGACAATTCAAACATCAGAAGAAGTTCGGATATTTTTGTTGCCTGTTCTTGAACCGGCACCCGGTATAAATCGCCCACAAACCGCATAAATTCAAAACCGGTCAGGTGCAGATAGACAAATGGTTGTTCGCTCACCAGACCTATAAGCGATTTGGCTTTCCGGGGATCTTCCGCCAGATCAGTGCCTCCTAGCAATACTCGTCCCGACGTCGGACGCAGAAGACCTGAGAGCAATTTCACTGTCGTCGTTTTTCCCGCTCCGTTAGGCCCCAGGAATGCAAAAATCTCTCCGGGACGGACTTCAAGATTGAGGGCGTCCACGGCAAGCGTATCGCCGAATTTTTTAGAAAGTTCAAGAGTGTTAATAGCAAACGTATTGGGCATGCTAGAGGACAAGTTTTCGTATCAGCCCGAGTAAACCGGCCGTAATGAGGGGCATCCAGAAATTATCGTTAAGCGGCCAGGGGATGATCTCGATTATAGTGGCTATAAATGCTCCGATGATTGCCAAGGGAATACTCAGAAAATACCATCCGATAAAAAAACAAACAATAAAACAGGCGGCACTTCCCTCGACAGATTTACCGGCTATAAGTTTCGTTTTTCCAAATGCCCGCCCAAAAAGAGCTGCCGCTGCATCACCAAGAGCCATATACAAAAGTCCGGTCATCACCAGGTCTTTCTGAGGGTATACAATCATGGCCAGGTACGATCCCGTCAGTGTCCAGGGAAGTCCGCTGACTGTTCCCTCTTCGTGACCGCGATGAACACCGCCAAGCGCGCGTAAAATCCACTGGTCAAACGCCGGTGATTTCCATCGAGCGATCTCTTCGGCCGCAACGATCACTATGGCTATCCCCATCCCCCACAGTATAAACGGCCTGGGAAAAAACCAGTATATCGCTATATAAATCAGCGACAACAAGTGAAACAACTTTCTTTTTATCTCATCTTTTGGAAAACGGCCCATGATTGTTGTACCATCCATTGATAGAGTAGTAATGTTCGGTTAAATATGTGTACAAAATAGGCATTGAGATCCACTTCCTGGGGAAACAATAGTTTGAGTATCCCGGCAATAACCACACAATTGACCAATAAGATTAAGATTGAAGAAAAGAACACACCAAATGACTCGAGATCTTTTTGCCCCTGGAGAAGAGCGTAGTGCGTCAACGCAAAATGAAACGACAGCGTAAATCCCATGGCAAAGAGAAACAATGAATAATACCCTGATACCTGCCACAACCGGGTTGCAACGCCGTACACACACAACAGGATGACAGTGTAAATAGGAATAAAATACGGCGACAAAGCAATCCAGACACTCGTTTTTGTCAGCTCCACACTTCCACCGGATGCTGATACATTAAACTTTTTTATTTTCGCGCCGCTTAACAGACCTGCCAGAGCATGGGTAAGTTCATGGCCAAAAACATAGGTGCGCAAGGGTTTTGCAAAGATCAATTGAAACAAGAAATAAACGCCCAGCCCCAACCAGAACGGCAGGGTGCTTACCGTGATGTTTTTGGCCATTGTGACCAAAAGAAAGAATAATTCGTACATCAACGCAACAACCACGGGAACCAATAGCAGAGCAAGTACAGTACGCAACACTTTCATGGCATGCTATCTTACCATTTTTCCCGTCGGGATTCAATGCCTCTTTTTGCATTGACGATCACCTGAAAATTGTTGTATAATTTTTTCACATCGATGAAGCACCGAAAATATTTAGGGAGGTCGCAATGAACCAACGCTGGGCTATACTGTTTTCACTCGTTTTTCTTTCTTTTACCGCATTTGCCGTAGAAAAAACACCATCATGGAAAGAGACTCCCGGCACGTATGCCGTCATTGAAACTTCGCTCGGCCCCATTGTCTGTCAGTTGTTTAACAAAGAAACACCCAAAACAGTTGAAAATTTTACCGGTCTTGCGGAAGGAACGAAAGAATTCCAGGACATTAAAACCGGCAAACCAACAAAACGCCCTTTTTATGACGGTCTCATATTTCACCGTGTCATTCCCCAGTTTATGATTCAGGGTGGATGCCCGCTCGGGACGGGAACAGCTGGCCCCGGCTACCAGTTTGAAGATGAAATTGTTCCCTCACTCACGTTCGACCGTCCTGGACGGCTTGCGATGGCAAACTCCGGACCCAATACGAACGGTTCACAATTTTTCATAACCCAAGTTCCAACTCCATGGCTCAACGGGCATCATACTATTTTCGGTCAGGTCGTTGAGGGGCAGAACGTTGTTGACAAGATTGTCAGTGTTGAACGAGGCCCCGGTGATAAACCGGTCACCGACGTGGTAATCAAGAAGATATCTATCACCCGTGTCGCTCAGTCCCCCGCTTCGACCCCGGCTCAATAGAAGAAGTACATGGGTTTAACCAGCCATACTAAAGCGCTACCATAACAAAGCAGGTCAATTTCATCTAGCATTTATACAGTATCCTGCAAAGCAAGATACTCATACATGGTAGGTGGAATTGACCTGCAGATGAAATAAGATCGATAGGTCCCGTTTTATTCAAGCATGTAGTCTTCAAACGGGACATGTTTTGCGATGAGTTCTTTTTTCCACAGTTCTTTTGCAATAGTCATTTTATGGCTTGCCATCCGTGACCACCGTGTTTGCGGTGGGGTGAAAAGCTCGCCGACAGTCTGATACCAGAAATAGGCATATTTTATCGAACTTTCCTGACGTTTTCTGACATAGTTTGACTCCACAATCTCACGCTGTTTTTCAAAATCTTCTTTTGTAATCACTGCGCGAGACAACTGCCCCGCCAATTCCTTTAGCTCTGCTTCCTTTTGTTTCATGAGTGCCGCTTCTTTCAATTGCGGCTGTTCATACCACTGCCAATATTTTTCCCCTTCATTATATGCAGCACGCGCTCTGAGCATCACATCGACGTATACCAGTGCATAGACAAGCACTATCCCGGCACTAATTGAAATAACTGTTTTTATCCATGGCTTCATCAGATAACTCCCATTTTCTTCTGCAGTGCAACAATCGTCATTACCACACGTCATCGAATAAACCGGCCATATGCACGTCCCTATAGTATTTCTGCCGCAGGCAGGCACAGTGTAATAAGCTTATCTTTATTTGATGGCCAGTTTCCACAACAGGAACGTATCCAAAATCGACCAAATCAGTGATAAGAAAAAGATTATATCCAGCAGGATAAAAAAATTCGTCGACAGAAATTCACGGGCTGAATTGTAAGAATCCGTGATGTGCTCTATCTTTGTCTCAACCGTCTTATGCAATTCTTCTATACCGAAAACTGTATTGACACTGGTATGAAGCGTTCGGAGATGCCAGTCACTATCTACGCGGGAAACGCTCGCGATGACATTGTAGAGGGAATCGATAATACTGATTTTGTCCCGATCAAAACCTGTTGCTTCAGACGAAAATCGTTGGTAGGCACCCGGAATTTTCCAAAACTTGTAGTACGGTGGTAACTTTGCCAGCAGTTTCTGGGCCGTTTGCAATTCATAATCCAAAATAAAATTGTACGACCGCAGCGACCAGTACTGGGCAAATGCCAGTTTTATCATTTCACGTATGATATGAGATTCCGGCGAGAATATCGCCGCACCGAATCGTTTAATGAGGATGATTTCATTTTCATAATACCCATAATTAACCAGTTTTTCCTTTTCTAGTACAAATTCGGACAAGCGGTTATAGTTGAGTTCTCCTGAAACCATGCCGAAAAGAGCACGGTGCTGCCGCCGGATAAATCCCGCCGCATCTTCTGCCGGTGGAGAAGAAAACTCAACGATAGGAAACAATTCATCATCAGTCAGGCGAAGTTCATAGGTGTACGTAGCGTACACCATGGCTTTTTGAATAAGCCCTGCGACCAATGATTTGCAATAGGATATCACCGGCGTGGTGGCGACGTACAGTTTTTCGACGTTGGCAGAAAGATGTGTCAGATAATTAAGTTCTCCGCTGACAGCGAATGATATCTGGATAATACCCACTCCAAAGCGGTATACCTGTGTCGAAAACTCTGCTTCGGCTATAAATTTACCGTCTATAGAAATGACTTCATTGGACCGGACAGCAATTTCTTTAAAAAACTCCAGAGCGTCTTCGCCGGTAAAATCCAGTTCCAAACCGAGATCGAATGGAAATAATAGATGTATTTTAGATTTCATATGCGCTCTCTTTCGACGTCAGCTCTTTTCGTACCGCGTCCTTGAATTGCTGCAGCTGCTTTTTGAGATCGTCCAGATCGCGCTTAAATTGTCGCGCTTCTTCATCTCTGAGATGGCGGATGGTATTGCGCTCATATTCTACCACCGCAATCCGGGCGCGCAGCGCTTCAGCATCCTGACGAAGCTTCTCTTCAGAGATACGCAGGGCGATCACCTGGTTATGCAATGCGTGGAGTTCCTCACCCTGCCGCAGGATTTGAGGGACGGTATCAGATTGTTTGACGCCCACTAGGTCTCGCAATAACCCGTTTTCGTCTAGAACGCGGGAAAGGCGTTCTTCAACGCGGGAGCATTCAAGAACTAGCATTGTTTCAAACTGATCCACTTCTCCTAGGACTGCCTGGAGTCCGGCGGCTTTGAGAGCCGACGAACAGCGGTAGGTTAACACATTTTTGAGAGCGCTGATTGCTTTTTCTATAATTTCTTTCACAATTTCTCCCTACATCAGGCGAGACGCACTATCGACATCGAAACAGGTACATACCCCAACTTGCTGTTCGATGCACTGGCATCTTTGCAGCTAAATTTCTCCAAGCAATGTGCTGCCTACGCTTGCGACATGAGAGTTTATCCGTTTAAACTGATCGATCAAATCCAGGTGAATACTGGAGGTCTCCAGAGCTTCCTGCAAACCGGCATGCAAACGGCCTATATGGCGCTTACGCAACTCTGTTTCGTACCCATTGATCTCTACCTTTGAATTGACAACCAGAAGTGCCTCTTCGTTGTTACAGGTACTTAAGGCCAGAATCGATTTTCGCAAGGAATCAGTAACGCGTAGATGCAAATCGTTAATATCTTTCCATCCTTCATCCGAGAACCACAGCTTATTTTCAATTTGCTTGCGCGCCAACGGCATGATATTCTTATCAATAATATCACCGATCTCTTCAAAGTCGGCCGCAATGTAGACTAGTTGGATCTCCCGGAGAGCCTGATCCTCTTCGAGAACTGAATTTTGTGCGATACGAGCAAGATACGGCACAACTGCATTACGGAGCACATCTGCCCGGATATCCTTCAATGATACCGTTTCGCTCATTTTAATGTCACGCGCAGTAAAAACCTTCATAACGTCGGTCATCATTTCAAGCACGATCTCTCCCTCACGAACGATTTCCTTGCGCGCCTGCTCCAGAGCAAGCGTCGGTGTTGAAAGGAGTCCCTCATCAATAAAGATCGGTCCAAACGGTTTTTCCACGTCCCGCGCGGGATAGAGTGCTGTCATAACGCGATTCACAACAGGCAGAAGTGGTAGAAAGAGCAGAGCATTTGCGGTCGCTATCAGCGTGTGCGCCATAGCAATCTGGCGGGACAGGCTCTCACTGAAACATACCGTTTTTGTAAACCATTTGACAAAATACAACCAGCAGGGTTGTCCATGATAGGTAAAAAAGACAAGAAATGGGTAGACCAGGATGACACCCAGGGATTGATGAACGACGTGCCAAGAGCCGATAAGCGCCGTCGCACAGGTTCCGATTTGAGCACCCAGGTTGACATAAACTGCCTGCGGAAGGCTGATTGCTCCTGCCATCGCAAGAACTATAACAATGCCCGAAGTCGCACCACTGGAAAGAACGAGCAGAGTAATTGCCAGTCCTGCCGCAATACCGAGAAGGGGATTATTGCCATGACTGAGAATCCGATCAATGAAACCCTGGTCGCGCAAAGGAATGACCAACTCAGACATGATCTTGATCCCGACAAAAAGAAGACCAAATCCCAAAAGAGCGTCGCCGATATGCTTTGTCTTTTTCGTACGGGCAAAAAACGATATAAAAAATCCCATGCCCGCAATAAATGACGCATATGTCGAAATATTGAAAGCGATCAGCTGAGCTGTAACCGTTGATCCTATCTCTGCGCCCATGGTCACGGCCATCGTCTGATAAAACGTCACCAGCCCCGCACTGACCATACTGACTTCTAGCAGTGCAGTTGCTGAACTGGACTGGTTGAAAAGTGTCACAGAAATACCGGTGGCAAACCCGCGCAGGGGTGATCGCGTCAGGGCCATTAATATTTCGCGGATCCTGCTCCCTGCCATTTTTTGCAGGGCATCATTGAGATAGAGCATGCCAAATATAAATATGCCCAGTCCGCCGATGATACCTAATAACACTGAAAATATCATGAAGGCCCCATACTCCATCGATCAAATAGTGATCACGCCATTTCAGCTATATGGTACGCAGTGGTAGTAAAACTACCTAACTCCGTTTTCTTACATATCCTTCTCACTCCACTGGAAGAAAAACATCTATCTAGCGAACGATTTCAAAATGTGTCAGGGTTTTGAATTGTTCAAACCGTTTCTTAATGATAGGCCAGCTCAAGCCGTCAAGCCGGCCAAGGCTGAAATCTTCGACATTAAACGAAGCCATAACACTGCCAAATACAATAGCCCGGCGCAAGCATTTGTCACTTATCTCACCGCATTTCGCGAGATATCCCATGAAACCACCGGCAAAGCTATCGCCAGCACCTGTCGGGTCCAATATGTTCTCAAGCGGCAGGGCAGGAGCAGAGAAAATGTGTTCTTGATTAAAAAAAAGCGCTCCATATTCACCACGTTTGATGACTAATGATTGAGGACCCCATGACCGAATCCTCCGGGCCGCTTTGACTAAATTTTGTTCCTCGGCCAGCTGGCGAACCTCGGCTTCATTGATAAGCAGAATGTCAACATGTCGCAACGTTTTTATAAGTTCTTTTTTCTTACTGGAAATCCAAAAATTCATTGTATCGCAGGCAACCAGTTTTGGTTTTTTTACTTGTTTAAGCACTTCCAACTGTAGTTCTGGATCTATATTGCCAAGAAAAACGTATTGACTATTTTTATATTTTTCAGGGATCGACGGCTTAAACTGCGCAAAGACGTTCAACTGGGTATCAAGGGTTTGAGCCGTATTGAGATCATATGTATACTGACCTTTCCACCGGAACGTTTTACCCGGAACGCTCTGCAATCCATCGAGATTAATATCGTGACGTTTGAGAAGTGTGATATGTTTGTGCGGAAAATCACTACCGACAACAGCGACAAGATTGACCTGCGTAAAATAAGATGCTGAGACGGAAAAGTAAGTACCCGACCCCCCCAGTGCGTCTTGGCGGGTGCCAAACGGGGTTTTGATGCTATCAAGCGCTACAGAACCAACTACGAGAATACTCATGCCAGCCTCCACACGTGACTATTTCATCAGTTTATTCGAAAGACGTTGTATATAAGAGATATATATTCTGATCCACCGCTGTTTATTTACCATATGTATTGATAATAAGACCCAGTCGTTCTCTTATTGCCGGTGTAATCTTTGAAGGGTCAGTCATGATGGCGTGCTTGAGTGCCGACCCGCACGTGCATGTACGCGACCGTTCCGCCAGTCTTGGCATTATGTATTTTAGTACCCGCTTACTGTTGTCGACGTTAGCATGCATATGGGCGATGACCGCTTCAACTGAAACTTCTTCTCCTTCTTTCCATACATCGTAATCAGTTACCAATGCAATTGTCGCATAACACATTTGTGCTTCCCGGGCAAGTTTGGCTTCAGGAACAGCAGTCATCCCAATAACGCTAAAGCCTTGTCTGCGGTTGAATTCTGATTCTGCCTTCGTCGAAAACGCGGGACCTTCCATACACATATATGTTCCACCGAAATGATGTTCAATGCCTTGGGACTTCACCTCCTGGTGAATGATTTCCCGCATAGCACCGCAAAAGGGGTGAGCAAATCCGACGTGTGCGACAATGCCGCTACCGAAAAAAGTTGATGGGCGCCCTTTGGTTGCATCAAATATCTGGTCGGGAATCAAGAAATCCCGCGGTTTGATCTCCTCCTTAAGTGATCCGCAGGCAGATATGGAAACAATCTGTTCAACTCCCAGCGATTTCAAGGCGTAAATATTTGCACGTGAATTGACTTCCGATGGGACAATTGTATGCCCTCGTCCGTGCCGGGGCAAAAATGCACAGCGAACACCTGAAAGAGACCCAACGATAATCACGTCAGAAGGGTCGCCAAACGGTGTCTTGACCACAATATCCTTAATATCGTCGATCCCCTCAATGTCATACATACCACTTCCGCCAATAACGCCGATTTTAGCCAACACCGAGTTTTTGACCATTATTTACTTCTCCTTTACATCGAGAATCAATAATTGAACTGATTTTTTATCCTGCCAGACATTGGTATCAAGCTGAACAGCCATAGAAAGATCAATATCCGCCGGAAAATCATCCGCCCGATCTCCCCAGTTCCATCCGATCGCCGGTAATATCATTCCATCGCGTCCCGCAATTTTCAACTTTAAATGATCACCCGATGCGCCGAGCCGGTTTTTTTCACGAATACGTATTTCGGACACCGCGAATTGAGGATGCGGATTACCGGTTCCAAACGGCTCAAGTCGCGCCAGATCCTTCACGAGATCCAGTGAGATATCAGCCGTGCTTATGTGAGCATCTATATCAATCGAGCCCATC
>JBELAT010000081.1:0-9934 GCA_049508565.1 Endomicrobiales bacterium
CTATTATTACCATCGATTTAGTAGGATTATAATAAAAATTATCTATTTTGTCAATATGAAATTTGAATATGAAATTTGAATGTCCTAAATGCTAAATGCTGGTTATTTGCTGCTAACGCTGCGAAGATAAATAAATTGGTAATGAGACAGTGCCATACTCATTGGACCTTCTAGCTAGCGACAGACTGAATCTGACCGGCGCGAAAACATACCTATTGTTGTTTTTTGTTTTCGCCCGCATTAAAACGGACCATAGGAACACCACAAAAGGGACACGCGCCCGGTTTATCACTGAGAACATCTTTACAGTCTGGGCAGGTATAAAGTTCCTTTAAAGTTGTTGATCCCGCTTTTTTTACCTGGAACGGAATTGCATTTTCCTTAACAAGCTCTCTGCCGCAGCGAGGGCATTTCCCCGGCTTGTCACTCACCACACCATTACACATAATACACACATACTTCGCAGGCTTTTTACTCTGTTTTTTCATTTCAGCGGTAGTTTGGCGTGGAACCAGATCCATGCCACATTTAGGACATTTCCCGGGTTTATCGCTGACCACTTCCGGATGCATCGGACACGTATACACAACTGCCGCAGCAGGTGCCGTCTGTTTTGTTTCATCGGCCAGGGCATTCGCAGTTGTTCCCGCACTACAGAGAAACACCACAACGGCCATAACACAAACCAAACTTTTTGTATCCATGACACACTCCTTTTGTCGTCACAATCGGCTTAGGTTCGCTTGCACGCACGATCACATTTGAAAATGTATTATTTGAGTCATCCACGGTGCGGATTATACGGACTAAATTGAATATTCAATCATACAGGTTGAATGAAGCTGATGCGTTTTATCTACCATATCCTGAAACGTGACTGTATCAACTACAGTGTTAATCTTCTCCCGCACCTCTTCAAAGACGCACCTGAGCGCGCATCTTCTCTCGAACTCGCACGGCGAATATCCTGACTTGCTGACGCAGGCTATCGGCGAGGTCGGTCCTTCCATAAGCCGGATGATCTCACCGAGAGTAATGTCGACAGGTTTTTTTGCCAACCCGATGCCACCGCGCGGGCCGCGCACTGTTTTGACGTACCCGGCTCCTTTGAGAATAGTGACAATCTGTTCCAGAAAACGTTCAGGAATATCCTGCCGCTTTGATATTTCCTTGATTGGGATGATGCCGTGGTAATAATTTACCGCCAGGTCAAGGATAATTTTGAGAGCATAATCGCCTTTAAATGATATTTTCATTATGTAGCATTAAAGCATTTTAAACCCGGATTTTGCAAATAAGTCCGGGACACCATATAACGGCTCAGCTTCACCTGTTTTGCTTCTTTTCTATTACAGGATTTCCTCAAAAATAACCACACATGTTGTCCCTGCGTCGCTGTTGAATCCTTTTATAGGGCATCCTGGAACAGCCACGTTGAAAGATACCGTTCGCCTGTGTCACAGAGAATGGTAACGATCGTCTTTCCGGCAGACTCCGGTCGCTTCGCCACTTCAATGGCCGCCCACACATTGGCGCCGGCAGAAATCCCCGTAAATATGCCTTCCTCTTTTGCCAGCCGACGGGATATTTCACCTGCCTTCTGGTGTTCCGCAAGTATAATCTCATCGACCAGACTGCGGTCGAAAATTCCGGGCACAAAACCAGCACCGATCCCGGCAATTTTATGTGGTCCCGGTTTTCCGCCGGAAAGAACCGGCGAGTCTTTTGGTTCGACCGCAATGATTTTTATTTTTGGGTTTTTTTCCTTAAGATATTTACCCGTTCCGGTAATGGTGCCGCCTGTTCCCACCGCTGAGATAAGGATATCGACTTTTCCATCAGTATCGTTCCATATTTCAGGTCCCGTGGTCCGGTAGTGAACATCCACATTCGCGGGATTGTTAAACTGCTGAAGAATAACACTGTTGGGCGTGGTCTTTGCCAACTCCTCTGCCTTTGCCACCGCTCCGCTCATTCCTTTGGCACCTTCCGTCAACACGAGGTCCGCTCCGAATATTTTCAGCAATTGCCGGCGCTCGAGACTCATGGTATCAGGCATAGTCAAAATCAATCGATACCCTTTTGTGGCGGCCACAAAAGCCAGTGCTATACCCGTGTTGCCGCTTGTCGGCTCTATGATGACCGATCCGCGCTTGAGTTTTCCTTTTTTTTCGGCGTCTTCGATCATGGCAAGACCAATACGGTCCTTTACACTCGATAACGGATTGAAATACTCCGCTTTAGCCAGCACGGTGGCTTTGAGCCCCGCAGTTACACGATTTAGCTTCACGAGCGGTGTATTGCCGATCGTCTTGGTAATGTCTTCAAATATTCTGCTCATTGTAGTACCCCTCTTTCATATTATTGTGTTCCCATAATGTCAATGAAAGCTGTTACAACGCCGATTTTTTGAGCGCCTGTTCGATATCTGCAATTATATCGTCGATATGTTCGATGCCGATAGAAAGGCGGATAAAGTCCTGCGTAACACCCGTTGCCAACTGTTCAGCTGGAGACAGCTGCTGGTGCGTTGTAGTCGCTGGATGGATCGCCAGAGATTTCGCATCACCCACATTTGCCAGATGCGATATCAATTCAAGGGCATTAATGAACTTTTTGCCGGCTACGGCCCCGCCTTTAATGCCAAACCCAATGATGGCGCCCGCACCTTTGGGTGCATACTTGTTGGCTTTCGTCTTTTCCGGACTTTTATCGAGCCCGGGATAATTGACCCAGCTAACCGCAGGATGTTTTTCAAGGCAACGTGCAACAGCCAATGCATTCTCAGAATGGCGGATCATGCGCAGATGCAATGTTTCGAACCCCTGAAGAAGCAGGAATGAATTAAAAGGCGATAATGCCGGACCGAGGTCGCGCAGCAGGGTCACTCGCGCCTTAATAATATAGGCGATGTTGCCCATAGGCTTCAATGCTTCAACGAATTTAATCCCATGATAGCTCGGCTCCGGATCAGCTATCAGCGGAAACTTACCGTTAGTCCAGTCAAATTTACCAGAATCTACGATAAGACCGCCGAGCGATGTACCGTGACCGCCAATGAATTTCGTCGCGGAATACACCACAATGTCAGCACCGTGATCAATCGGTCGGATCAAGTACGGTGTCACCGTATTGTCAATGACAAGCGGGATTCCATTTTTATGCGCAACACGCGACAATTCTTCAATATCAGCGATATCCAGTTTCGGATTCCCAATAGATTCTGCATAAATCGCTTTTGTTTTCGGCGTAATTGCCGCTTCAAACGCGGAAAGGTCGCCTGATTTGACAAACTTGACCGTGATGCCGAACCGTTTAAATGTATAATGGAGCAAGTTGTATGTTCCCCCATATAGATTGTCCGCAGAAACAATCTCATCACCGGCCTGAGCTATATTGAGTAATGCCAGGGCAATGGCAGAAGAACCACTTGCCACCCCGAGTGCTCCGACTCCCCCGTCCAATAACGCAATACGTTTTTCCAGCACATCGGTTGTTGGGTTCATTAAGCGGGTATAGATGTTCCCGAACTCAGAAAGACCAAACAGCCGCGCGGCATGGTCAGTATCTTTAAACTGGTATGACGTCGTCTGATAGATGGGGACAGCTCTAGATCCTGTTGTAGGATCTGCTTCCTGCCCTCCATGTAATACCACTGTTTCCGTTTTGAGCTTAGAATCAATTTTAGACATAATAATATCTCCTTATATGTTTCAGATGCGTCACTTCCCCAGGTCACAAATTTTGCATATTATAACATTTTGCTGGTATTTCATATCCCACCTCCTTCCATAAAATACTGACTTATTTCTTCAACCGCAGCATGAGCATCTCTGCCGCACGCAGTCACCGTTACCAAATCACCCCGATGCGCCCCCAGCAACAATATACTCATTATTGAACAGGCATCAGCCTCTTCGCAATCTTTACATGAAAGGGTGACTGTCGACTGGTATTTCTTGCAAATTGTTACCACGTCTGAAGCCACTCGAAGATGTAATCCGCTATCGTGTTTGACAACAACTTTTTCCTGAATTGAATTGTACATAATGTCTATCCCTTTCATTAAGATTCTTATCAATGTTTGTCTATAGGTTTTGTAGACATTATAAAAGATTGTTTTCTTGTTGTCAAGTCTTTTTTTAAAGATTTCAAAAAGTAATGTGTTGTATGACGGATTGTATGGTAGCCGCTGAATTTTGCAGGGCCAGTTCTTCTTGGGTCGAAAGGGTAAGCTTGAATACTTCGCGGACGCCGCTTAAATTGACAACCGCCGGCAGACTTAAATACACATTGTTGATCCCGGCATAATTTTCTACCAGAGATGACACAGGCAAAATCGCATTTTCATTATTTAAAATGGCTCGTGTAATGCGCACCAGGGCGAGTCCGATTCCATATGATGTCTCTCCCTTGCGTTCGATGATCTCATATGCCGAGTTCCTGACATCCTGAAATATTTTTTCAAGGTCTCCCGGATGCGAACACGTGTGATTGTTTTTACAGACAACACAATATTCGCTAAATAACGATCCGCCGATCATCACCTTACTCCAGGCGGCAAATTCGCTGTCGCCGTGCTCGCCCAGAATATAGGCGTGAATATTGTGCGGATCAATGACGCAGTGTTTGGCAAGTTCAAAACGGAAACGAGCAGAATCAAGCACCGTGCCGGAGCCAATAACCTCGTGCGCCGGTTTGCCGGAAAATTTCCAGGCAGCATATGCCATAACATCGACGGGATTGGATGCAATGAGCAAAATAGCCGAGGGGCTGTGTTTGACAATCTCAGGTATGATAGACCTGAATATCTCAACATTATCTTTCACAAGGTCTTGCCGTGTCTGCCCCGGTTTCTGTTTTTTCCCGGCCGTAATGACAACAATATCAGAATCCCTTGTCTCAGGGTAGCCGCCGGCAATGACGTCGACCGGCGAAACATATGGTGCCCCATGCGAAAGATCCATGGCCTCGCCTTCGGCGCGGCGCGGGTCCATATCGACCAATACCAGTTGACGCGCAAGACCCCGGATAATCAGGGCGTACGCATAGCGCATACCGACGTTGCCACAGCCGATGATAGATATTTTTGGTTTTAATGAAATCATGGAAAAGCCTCTTTCATGTGTTAGTTGTTTATGCACACTGTGATTTATATGACGCCGGCAATCCTTACAATGGCTCCGCCGGATCTCAGGATTCCCACGCCAGCTCGCACTGTTCCGGAAATATCTTTGAAGAATTTGTCAGGTTGCTCTCAATGAAAATTGTATCAAAAATCACACCGCTTGACAAAACCACTTATAAAGATATAATAACACTCTATGTTGAAATTTACAATCCGCAAAAAACTTGACCTGCTATTATCCGGATGGATACAAAACCATGGTATTGATGCGCTGCCATTGTACAGTCTCGAAGAGCCTCCAAAAGGCATCGCCTGTGACCTGGCTTCTAACATTGCTCTTCTGGTTGCCAAATCGCTGAAAACCCCTCCGCGCACCATCGCCCAGGAGCTCGCAACCTTGATTGAAACGCAACTGTCCGAATATATCAAAAAAGTTGATGTCGCGGGTGCGGGCTTTTTAAATATTCTTATCGCCGACACTATCCTTTACAACGCTCTTGCCGCGGGAATCGCGTGCGTAAAACCGACCCGCTCATCTTCTGAAAAGATTCTTATTGAGTTTGTCTCGGCAAATCCAACCGGCCCGCTACACATTGGTCATGGGCGGGGTGCGGCCATCGGCGATTCACTGGCGCGGATTTATGAATATATGGGCTATGACATTCAAAGAGAGTATTATCTCAACAATATAGGCAACCAGATGCTCATGCTGGGCAAATCACTGGAGATACGGTACCGGCAACTTTCAGGCGAAACCATAGATTTTCCCGAGGATGGATACAAAGGCGACTACATCAAAGACATCGCCCGAACATTGATCGATCAGAAAATTCCGGCAAATTCTATTGATTTTAAAGACACCGCACTGAAGGCAATGACGGCCACTATCGAGCAGGACCTTATCAGTTTCGATGTGCGGTTCGACACCTGGACTGAAGAATCGTCTATCATAGACCAGGTGCCGGTTATCTGCGAAAACCTCAAAACCATCGGTATGGCATTTGAGCAAGAAGGTGCGCTCTGGTTTGCTTCATCAAAATATGGTGACGATAAAGATCGCGTTCTTCGCCGTTCCGACGGCAGATATACCTATCTTGCTTCGGATATCGCATATCATAAGAACAAGATTGAACGGGGATTTTCAAAACTAATCAATCTCTGGGGAGCGGATCATCATGGATATGTCGTGCGCATGAAAGCCGCCATCCAGGCACTCGGGCAAGATCCGGGTGTGCTCACCATTATTCTCTACCAACTGGTTTCGCTGTCTCGTAACGGTGTTCCCGTCGCAATGTCAACGCGTGCGGGCGAATTTGAAACGCTGGAAGACGTGGTTAAAGAAGTCGGCCGCGATGCATGCCGGTTTTTCTTTATGCTGCGGGCACCAGACTCTGCGCTGGAATTTGATCTCGAACTGGCAAAGAAACAGTCAAGTGAAAATCCGGTGTTTTATGTACAATATGTTCATGCCCGGTGCTGTTCTATTTTCCGGGAATATGAATTACGGTCACAAAAACCGTTCGTATTCAATCCCGCTACTATCCCGCTGCTTGCCACTGCCGCTGAACGGAACCTTTTGAAAAAAATTGCCTTCTTTGACGATACCCTTGAGCTGTGTATAAAAACGAATAGCCCGCATCATCTGACAGGATATCTCATGGAAACAGCTGACCTATACCACAAGTTTTATGAACAGTGTCGTGTGTTAACCGATGACCATGATCTCTCAAGCGCGCGCCTGGGGCTTGTTCACGGCATTGCAACAACCATCTCAATCGCCCTCAATCTCCTCGGTGTTTCTGCTCCTAAAAAAATGTAGTAGGCGTAAACAAAATGATTCGCTGAACCTTCAGGCGTTATTTTAGCGTTTTGATTATTATTTCAATTAGTGGGTTTAGGGATGCTCATTTCGTCTTTGCAGTGATTACAGTTATCTTGTTTTCAGATCAGCATGTTATGTTCTCTCCTGTTTTTTTAACTTCTCCCACCATTGCTGGCCTTTGAGCAATATGTACCCAAAAAAAGAGCCCCGCCAAAGCGAGACTCTTTTAATGTGTTCGAATAAATAGTCTGAGGTTCAATCCCCCGTCACGCAAGGCGTTACAGGGTCCCTCACTGGGCCACTTATTTTTTCTTTTTTGCTTTTGCTTTAACCTTAGATTTTCCGCCGCGACGAACCATCTTCGCGCGAGAAACATCTCCGGCTTTGTCGATGAAGTAAAGATACCCATCCTCTTTCTCCACACCGACTTTCGTGACTTTCTCGGCTTTTCCGCCTTTTTTGCCACCGCGAGCCATTTTCACCCGGGAGACATCGCCAGCTTTGTCGAGGAAGTAGAGATAACCGTCCTGCCGTTTCACTCCTGCTTTCGCCACTTTTTCTGCCATTTTTACTTCACCCCCTCTCTTTATAAATTTTCCGACTGCGCCTGCAAAACAATCATCGATAAGACAATGATCTGCTTATCTATTTAATATCTTCATCAGACAATGGAAGCGTCGGCTCATTTTTCTTTGTAATAATCCGTTCTTTTAACCAGGCATCGATCACGTCTTTTGAAAACCGATACTGTCGCCCGATCTGTGAAGCGGGAATCTTTTTAGTACGAATTAAATTATATATTTTTGATTTGCCAATCCCCAGGTAATCGGACAATTCCATGATATCCATGACCTGTTTGCATTCTTTGGGAGCATTTGAGGTTTCCATATTCTATCACCTTGTTGCTTGCTTTTGTATTACTTGCCATAGTTATACATTATGCGTTATTCGTTGTCAAGAGGGAAACCCCTCGGTGAAACGCTTAAGATTCAATATTTTGCAGAATGTTTACCAAAGCTTTGTATGAGTGATAGTAGAACGGCACTATCAATCACAGAACAGAAGTGATCAAATATGCGGTAAGTGGTATTAACATCCGCGAGAGCGCGGTGCTTTGTAGTGACGGGAATATGTAAATGACTGGCAATATTAGACAACGAATTTGAGGGAAAAGGAAAATGACTTCGTGCAATTGATAACGTATCAAGAAATGGACGGCACGGAAACGCCGTTTGGCATGAGACAAATTCTGCCGTCAGAAAACCCAGATCAAATGGTGCATTGTGGCATACGACAACAGCATCTTCAATCATATTAACAATTGATTCCGTTACTGCTGAAAACCGCGGAGCATCCTGTACCATGTCATCGGTTATACCATTGATTTGGCTTATGAAAGGCGGAATAGGTATTCCGGGATTTACAAGTGACTGCCATTCACGTAAACCTTTTTTGTCTACTCGCAATATCGCGATTTCACATACTTTATCATGTCGCGCAGCGCACAGCCCGGTTGTTTCAACATCAAGAAAAGCAAGTGGGTGCGGAAAGGATTCTATCATGATTTTTTATTTTCCATGCTCAATACTCTCATAAAGATATGCATTATCTGAAAAAAGGATGCTATGAATAAAAATGGCCCAGCCATGATGAAGGCAAGGCCATCCACACAACATAGTATTTTAAAAAAAATAAGTACACGGAGAGGGAGGGATTCGAACCCTCGATACGGGTATAAACCCGTATGGCGGTTTAGCAAACCACTGCCCTAAGCCAGCTAGGCGACCTCTCCATACTACGATACAGCCTGATTGTACAATATATTTTGCTTATTTTCTATTATAACAAATTTTTCTTTGTTTGGGTTAGGTGTCCAAAAAGTGTCCATTTTTAAACCCAATGTCTCCATAGCTTCACGTTTATGTACGGGAGAGAGATGGGCATATCTCAAGGTCATATTGATGTTTGAGTGCCCTAAAACCTCTTTTATTGTTACCAAATCAATGCCAAGCATTACAAGATTAGAAGCAGCGGTGTGACGTAAATCATGGAAACGAAAATCAGTAATTCTTGCTCGTTCAAGTATCCTATGAAAATGAGTATTGATATTCCGATAAGGTTGTTTCGACTCATTACAGAAAACATGGATACCATCTGATTTACTATGGCACTCATGCAAGATTTTTGACAGAGAAGCACATATTGGTATCTCCCGCATCTTACCATTCTTAGTTACCTTCAATATGATAAGCCCTCGTGCCAGATCAACATCTGCCCATTTTAAACTAAGGATTTCACCCTGCCTCATCCCAGTGGTTAAAGCGGCAAAAACTATCGGTCTCACAGCAACAGTACAGGTATTAAGCAGTCTTTCAATTTCTTCACCTGACAGGAAGCGGATTCGGGTATTATTCTCCCTGAGCAATTTAACCTGTTTCATAGGATTAGTATCCGCTTTTCCATTTTTAATAGCCCAGTTGAACATACATTTAAGACAGGCAATCTCCCGATTGACTGTAGCTGGCTTACGTCCATCAGTATTTAATCGCTGAGACTTGTACTGTTCTATAAGAATCGGTGTTATCTGCACTAACATCTTATTGCCGAAATAAGCAAGTAAATTTCTGACAATATGTTCATCTCTTTTCCATGACCTTTTATTGACACGTGAATATTGAAGAAAATCCTGAGTTATCTCTTGCAGAGTATGCCGTTGTTCTTTCTTAATGTCAAAGAAACGGTCTTCTTTAATTTCCACTTTTCGTTTAGCCAAAACTTCTTCTGCTAACTTCTTGCTTGCACCTATGAATTCTCGTTTTCTGATACCAGATACGTAATAGTCAAGAATCCACTCCTGTTTCTTCAAGGCATTACCGCAAGCTGGACATGTTTCCAAGGGTCGCTTAGTAACCTTGTCGTTACCGCAGTCTTTGTTGCAATGGGGACACTTCCGATAAAGTCTCATATTATATTCTCTTGGTTCT
>JBELAT010000082.1:0-9866 GCA_049508565.1 Endomicrobiales bacterium
GCAGGTATCGATTATCAATACGTTTCTCCATGCCCATACTCCGGTACTGCTATCGTTGATTAGAGCGGTGTACGGAGTGGTGATTGGCGGTTTTCTCGGGATGGTGCTGGCATGTATAGTGCGTGTAACAAAGAAAATGTGGTTACATGACACCGGTGATTCCCCGTTACTCTCATCCTCTTTGCAGAAAGATGAGAATGCGCGCGGAGGTGTCGAGCTATTATGAATATCGTTATATCAGGATATTACGGGTTTAATAACGCGGGCGATGAATTGATTCTTGAGTCCATTATTTCTGAAGTAAAAATGCGGAATGCCGGCAGCACCATCACTGTACTTTCAAGTGATCCTCAAAAAACCAGGCAGATGCATGATGTGAAATCTATTGATCGTTGGAACTGGCTGACGATATTTCAGGCTATACTAAAAGCTGATATTTTAATTTCCGGTGGTGGCGGGCTATTTCAAGACCGGACGGGTTCAGGTAGTCTCTATTATTATCTTGCTATCATCGGTGGTGCCAAGTTGCTGGGCAAAAAGGTGTTTGTTTATGCAGCCGGGGTCAACAACCTTAAACGGTTCAATCGATTTGTTACGGCATGGATATTATCAAGAGTTGATAAGATTACCGTGAGAGAGACAAGTTCTCGGGAATTGCTTCAATCATGGGGGTGTACCACCCCCATAGAGGTGACAGCAGATCCGGTGCTTTTAAATGATGTGCAGGCGGTTGAGTTAAAAGACGAACAGCCGCGGATCGCGCTGGTTCTTCGTCCGCCTTTGAATGGTCCATGGCCGGTTGAAATATTTGCCAAACTCGCTGACAGTTTAAGCCAGCGATTGGATGCCCAGATTATATTCGTACCGTTTTATCCGGACAAAGATTTGCCGTTTACTTTGGCAGTTAAGAATGCAATGAAATCACCATCGCGGATTGTTGAGTGGAGCAATTTCCGCGATCTCTACGATGTATTTGCTCAGTCGGACATGGTTATCAGCCAGCGGTTGCATGCTTTGATATTATCGGCATTATATGGTATTCCGCATATTGGTATATCCGACGATCCAAAGATCGACCGTTTTTTGAGAGAAATGGGACAGAAGAATATTATCCATCTTGATGATCTTAATCATTATGCATTACTGGCAGTGATCCTGGACGTGTGGGATTGGCGCGATGCTTTCCGGGCCAATGCACGAAAAATATTGCCGGCGTTTAAAGGTCGCGCGAAGCGCACAGGAGAAATTTTATTTGCAGAGGTGACACATGGCAAAACCGCATAAATATATTCAAAAATTCATTGATCAGCAGATCGAGCTCATAGAATTATGTCCCGAGGATTCGAGTATACCTTTTAAAAAAATCGTCAATGCCCAGCATATCGATGAGCTCAATAAATCTATCCGCGTGTATGATAAGGCTATTATACTCAATGCGGAGGACGCATCTGCCTATTACAACCGCGGCCTTGTTTTTGCCACCCTTGGCAATTATGAAGATGCCATAGCGGATTATAATCGGGCACTGTCTATTGATCGACACTTTAACTTCGTTTATATTGCGCGGGGTGAAAGTTATGCGTTACACGGAGACATCACTGCCGCGATAGCCGATTTCAGGAAGGCAATTTCGATCAATCCCCAGAATTCAATAGCATATAGCGGATTGGGTACAGCCTATCGGCGCAGAGGAGACTATCAAAAAGCAATTGATAACTTCAGTGCTGCTTTGCAACTCAACCCCCAGTATGCGGCAGCATATTATGGGCGGGGTTTAACGTTTCGGATGATGAGAGATAATGACCGTGCCATTATTGATTTCACCAGATCCATCGATATTAACCCCAACGATGATTATTCTTACAATAATCGCGGTATCGCATACCGCAGCAAGAACTTTCTGGAAGAGGCAATAAAAGATTTTAACCGGGCAATCGTACTCAAGCCCGGCGACTGGTTTGCCTACAATAACCGCGGTATCGCCTATCGCAAAAGGCTGGAAGAAGAGCGGGCTGCGGACGACTTCAAAAAAGCCATTGAATTATGTCCCGACGATTTCTTTGCTTTTTATAATATGGCGAATTTTCATCGCTATGAAGGCTATTACGAAAAGGCTTTTAAAGAATATAATAAAGCAATCGAAATCAACCCGAACTTCTCGCTTGCCTATCTCGCCCGGGCCAACTACTATTTCGAGAAGAATGATTTTCAAAGCGCTTTAGAAGATGTGCGTCAGGCAATAACGCTTGCGCCCCACTATTTTTTCGGGTACCTGTTTAGGGCGTTCATTGACGCAGCAAGCGGAGATGAGCCCGCCGCCGTCCGCGATTTAGCCAAAGCTATCGCCATCAATCCTTCATCAGCTGAAGGATATTATGCCCGCGGCTTAATAGCTATCAATCAAAATGACATGACGGGAGCTATCGAAGATTTTTCAAAAGTAGTTAAACTGAATTCAAAAATGGTTGAAGCATACTATCATTTGGGCAGAGCCTATAATTCTCGGGGTGAGATTGCCCTTGCTATCGAACAGTTCACTCAAGCGATCACTGCGGGCTTAGCTGACGTGGCAACCTATATCGGACGGGGCAAATCCTATCTAACTGAAAATAAATACAAAGAAGCTGAAGCAGACTTTACGCGGGCGATAGAGCTAAACCATAGGTATGCCGAGGCATATTATTTGCGCAGCTTGGCACTGACAAATGGAAATCCGGATAAGGCCTTAGAAGATTTATCACGGGCATTTGATCTGGGCTTTAAAGGGGTAGATCTCTTTATCGCGCGAGGGCATGCATATACTGTTAAAGAAGATTTTTCAAGTGCCATCAATTCATTTGCAATGGCAATTCAAACTGACCCGGAAAATGCGCTTAATTACCAAAATCGTGGATATTTGTATGAGAAAATGGGTAAATTTGACGATGCTTTAAAAGATTATTCCCGGGCGCTGACGCTCAATCCTAACCTGGGAAGTATTTACTTCTCCCGCGGGTGCCTGCATCAAAAGCAGGAACACACGCATGATGCAATCAGTGATTATACTAAGTGTATAGAACTTCAAAATACTTTTCTGCCTGCCTATCTGCAGCGCGCTCAGTGTTATATGCATATAGGAGATCGCGTAAATGCAATTGCCGATTTTGATTTTGCGATCAAGCGGGAACCAAGAAACCAGGCAATATATCTCAAACGGGCGCTGGTATACCTTGAACAGGGAGAAAATGATAAAGCGATAGCAGATTTAACCAAAATCATTGAATTGCAGCCAAAGAATGCGCAGGCATTTTATTATCGCGGTCTCGGATACCGCAATCAAGGCAAGAATGTTCTCGCATTGAAGGATTATGATACCGCCATTGCCCTTGATCCTCGGGGCGCATTTGTTCTTGATAATCCCTTGGTGAGCGTCTGTAAAAGATATAAGGAAGATCCTGTAATCATACAACAAGTCGTCAATGTTCCGATACCGGTTCCGGTTCAGCCGGCTGTTTCACCGGTTGTTGCACATCCTGCGCCTGCTCCGATTGCCCCCAAAATGGTGATCAAGGCTCCTTTGAAAAACAAGCCACTTCCCGCCCCTGTTTCAAAGCCTGTGTCACCTGAAAGACCTCAACCGATTGCTCACCAGGTTGTTCCGCCAGTTGTCGGTCCAATAGTTTCGGACAGTGTCACGCAACCCAGAACATTGGCAGAACAAGAAGCCATGCAGAACAAATATAAAGAACAGTCAATGATTGAGCCTAAGATGCCTGGCTCGGAAAAAGCGAATGAAGTCAGTGCGGAGCAGCCGGCGCGAATGGAAAAAAATGCCGCCGATGCTGGCGCCGAGAAAATAGTTGTTTCTCAGAAAACTGTTCATCCGGAAAAAACGGTTCCGGAAACGCCGCCAAAACCTGAAATGCCGCCAAAAGTGGATACTGAGGCTCCCCCTTCGGTCACCGAGAAAGTCGCTCTTTCTCAGAAAACCGTTTATCCGGAAAAAATTATTCCTAAAACGCCGCCGCAACCGGACAAAGAGTCAGTGCCTGCAGTTCCTGAGCATGTCGATTCGGCTCGAAAAGTTGCTCAACCGGAAAAAATGGTACCTCAAACGGCTCAACGACCGGTGGAAGAGTCAAAGCCTGAAGTTCCTAAGCATATCGATGTTTCTCAAAAAACTGTTCATCCAAAAGGAGTGGAGACTGAGATGGCGCCACGGCTGGCTGAAGAGTCAGTACCAGCTATTCCCGAGAACGTCGTTGCTTCTCAGAAAACTATTCATCCAGAAGAAGTGGTTCGTGAGGCGGCTCCACGGCCTGAGAAAGAGTTGCCAGCAGCTACCGAGCAAATTATTGTTTCACAGAAAATTGTTCACCCAGATGAAGCGGTTTCTGAGATGCCACCGAGACGGTCTCAACGGACAACTCCTGCAGGTCCGGAACAAATCGTTATTTCTCAGAAAATTGTACATTCAGATGAATTGCCGGAAAATATATCAATTCAGTTAGATGAATTGGACAGAAGTATTAAACATACTCCAAAGGATTTCTCGTTATATCTGAAACGTGCAATGCTGTATATAAAAAAGGGCAGATTAAATGATGCCCTGAGAGACTATGATGCGGTACTCAAATACAATCCGAAAAGTATTGCAGCATATGAGGGGCGTGGAAAAATAAATATGCTTCAAAATCGGTATAACAGCGCTCAACGTGATTTTGCCGATGCTTTAAAACTTGATCCTAAAAACGCGAAACTTTACGTTGCCCGGAGCAAAGCATTTCGGTTAAAAGGCGATGAAAAAAATGCTCATAAGGATCTCGAAGAAGCGTTGAAATGGGGACATGATGACCCTGAAGCATTTCTTTTGCGTGGTATATTTCAGCTAAATAAGGGTGTTTACCACAATGCCATTGAAGATTTTACCCACGCCATATCTTTGGATCCTGAACATCGCGATTCGTTCTATGAACGGGGTATCGCGTATGCAAAATCGGGTGAACATGCGCGCGCAGTGAACGATTTTATAGCGGCAGTCCAACGGGGAATGACATCCCCAAAATTGTTTAAAGAAAGAGGGATATCTTATTTCAGGGTGGGCTATTATAATGAATCCATCGCTGATCTTTCGGCTGCACTATCCGCCGGAATTATTGATCGCGAGCTGCTCTTAGTCCGTGCTTCTGCGTATGAAGTTATCTCAGATTTTGACAATGCGATTAAAGATCTTAACCGGGTCCTTGAAATGAATCCTAAAGATGCTCATTTGTATTATCGGTTGGGGAAAGTTCATGAGCGCAAACAAATGTTCACCGAAGCTGCTAAATTTTATGATTCTGCTTTGAAAAATAATGGAAAAATGACAGAAGCTTTAAGCGCGCGAGCGGCATTATATGTAAGAACAGGTTCTTATATCGATGCAATAAAATATTTCGCTAAAGCGATCGATCATGATTCCAAAAACAATAAACTCTATTATGATCGGGCCGTTGCCTATGCGCGTTTGGGTGACAGGAAAAAGGCAAAGATCGATCTTGATAAGGCTGTCAGCTTAGATCCCAATTTAGCTTCGACTGATTTTGCCATTAACTTGTATGCTCAAGTTAATCAATCCACTTTAAAGCCGAAATCAGTTAAATCAACGCCTGTACAGATTCCTGTAAAGAAGATGGGGCCGTCACCAATACCCGCGAAACCGTGGTTTAAACTCATGCCCGGATCATTATCGGCGAAAAAGGTCGAACCTTCTCGTGATGATTCAGGCGTGAAAAAGTCTTTGTTCTCTTTTATTTCAAAACAGGTGCCAAAAAGCAATTCTACAAATCTTAAAACCGAAGGAAAGATGCCCCAGTTCGCATCGGGAATAGAAAAGCCGCCAGTGCCAGCAAAACTAATCCTACAAACCAGGGGTGTGCCTTCTGAGGCAGGGAAAGGTAAACAGCCATCATTAGAAAAGCCGGTTCTGCAAGCCAAGTTTATACCTGTCGAGACAGCCAAGGAAATTTCACCCGCTTCTGAAATACCCGTACCGCAAGCAAGGGTTGTGCCTGTCGAGGCAGCAATAGAAAAGCCGCCTGTATCTGAAAAACCGGTGCCGCAAGCCACTTTTATACCTGTCGAGGCAGCCGAGGAAACTTCACCTGCTTCTGAAATACCCGTACTGCAAACCGAGGTTGTGCCTGTCGAGATAACTATAGAAAAGCCGCCAATATCTCACCAACCGGACCTGCAAGACACGGTTGTTCCCATCGACACAGCCAAAGAAATGTTACCAGTTTCTGAAATACCTGTGCCGCAAGCCAGGGTTGTGCCTGTCGAGACAGTCAAAGAAATTGCACCCGCTTCTGAAATACCTGTGCCGCAAGCCAGGGTTGTGCCTGTCGAGACAGTCAAAGAAATTGCACCCGCTTCTGAAATGCCCGTACCGCAAGCCAGGGTTGTGCCTGTTGAGAAAAGCAAGCAAACACCACCAGCTTCTCAAAAGCCAGTACTTAACGCCACAGTCTCTGGTGAGACTAAAAACGAGAAGCCGCCGCTTACGGTAAATCCAGTTTCTAAAGGGAAAGCAGCGCCTTCTGTAACAAAAAAGGATATTCTTGCGAAAAATCAAAACAGTGTCTCAAAAGAGGTTATGACTCTCTATAATACTGGTACTATGAATATTAAAAAAGAAAATTATAATGCTGCGATTGGTAACTTTAATGATGCAATTGAAAAAGATCCTCATTATGCTCAGAATTATATCGGTCGTGGCATAGCATTTTTAAAAAAAGATATGCTCAACGATGCTCTTAACGATTTTAACACCGCAATTGACATCAGTCCCACATTTGCGGGAGCTTTTTATAACCGTGGGCTTATTTTTGTTACTAACAACGATCTTGAGAGTGCAATACAAGATTTTTCTAAAGCTTTAGAGCTTAACCCCCGATATGCTGCTGCTTATTTCAGTCTGGGATCAGTTCTGGCAAAAAAAGGTGACAAAGAGCCAGCAATTAGGAATCTTAAAAAAGCAAAAGAACTCGATCTTACTCGCGGTAAACAATGCGATATCATGATAAAGGAGCTTAGTTCATAAACCGGGATTCGGTTTGTTTTGCGTGTATGACCGACTTTAATCGTCAGCAAAAAAATGCGAATTAATATCACATGAATATTCCCGTTTTCCCTCAGTCAGCTCTCATCGATCTAGAAAGTAAAAAGTATTTTCAGGAAGCATACCGGTGCAGTGCTCCTGCAACGAGCGATGTGGTTTTCTCCTGCCTTTTCGGATGGCAGAACTTCTTCAATTATTACTTTTGTACCTTGGGTAATTTTTTACTGATATATTACATTGAAAATAATACCATGGTTTTCATGCCTCCATTATTATGGAAAGGTTCTCCAACGGATGTAGCGTTTGGACAACACTTTGCCGACCTTGCGCGCGTTTTGGGGCAGTATGCTCGCGAAAACAATTATGATTTTATGTTTCGATATGTGCCGTCAGTTTATATTCGCCATTTACCGCTCAGTGAGTTTGAAATCACGCCCGACCGTGACAATTTCGACTATGTGTATTTGCGCGAAGATTTAGTAAGCTTGAAGGGGCAGAAATTCTCACCCAAGCGTAACCTGATTCAACAGTTCAAGAAAGTATATTCATATTCTTACGAAATGTTGTCCCAGAAGAATATCCAGTCAACATATGAATTTATCAATCAATGGCATTTCGATCGAAAAAATGAAATGCTGGGAGAAGCGGCGTACTGTCTTGCCTGTCGCCTGCTTGATCATTATGTTGAATTGAATGTTATTGGAGGATTATTGTTGGTTGAGGGAAAGATAGTCGCAGCAACTCTGGGAACTATTGTTGATAAATTTCTATACGATGATAACTGTTTTTCGACTGCTATTGTGCATCATGAGAATGCTCTGGTGACCTATAAGGGAGCGTATCAGATGATAAACCAGCTCTTTTGCGCTCATCTGCCGGCAACGGTGCACTATATCAATCGAGAAGAAGACTTGGGCCTGGTCGGCTTGCGCAAAGCAAAACAGTCATATTATCCCGCGAGGATGATCGAAAAACATTCATTACGGCTCTATAGTATGAAAGCGCTAGGTTAACAATTATATGACCAATGTTATTGCAATCTCCCGATTTACCGAACAGGATGTTTACCTTTTCAAAGAGGGTAGCCATTTCAGACTATACAATCATTTCGGTTCTCACGTTATGACGGTTGATGGCGTTGTGGGTACCTATTTCTCCGTATGGGCACCCAATGCTCGAGTGGTATCAGTTATAGGTGATTTCAACTGCTGGAACAGGGATACTCATGTGCTTTTCGTCCGCACGGATAACTCGGGAATATGGGAAGGATTTATCCCCGGCGTATGTGCGGGTTCTATTTATAAATACTGGATTGTCTCTCACCATAACAATTACTCGGTTGAGAAAGCCGATCCTTTTGCGCGATATTGCGAAATCCCTCCAAAAACAGGATCTGTAGTCTGGGAAATGCAGTATCAGTGGAATGACGACTCCTGGATGCTCAAACGGCGCGATCGCAATCGTCTGGACAGTCCTATGGCAATATACGAAGTACATCTCGGGTCCTGGAGACGAGTTCCGCAAGAGGGAAATCGTTTTCTCACATATAGAGAAATAGCTCCCTATCTCGTTTCCTATTGTCGTGAAATGGGTTTTACTCATGTCGAGTTTATGCCGCTTATGGAGCACCCATTTTACGGTTCCTGGGGATATCAGACAGTCAGTTACTTTGCTCCAACGAGCCGGTACGGTACGCCGCAGGACCTCATGTTTCTCATAGACCAGCTTCACCAGGCGGATATTGGTATTATTATCGATTGGGTTCCTTCGCATTTTCCCACTGATCAGCACGGACTGTCATATTTTGACGGGACCCACCTGTATGAACATGCCGATAGTCGTCAGGGGTTTCATCCTGACTGGAAGAGCAGCATTTTTAACTATGGCCGGCACGAAATAAGAAGTTTCTTGATTTCAGGTGCCTTGTGCTGGCTTGAATCATTTCATATCGATGGATTGCGGGTGGATGCAGTTGCGTCCATGCTCTACCTTGACTATTCACGCAAACAGGGGCAATGGATGCCCAATTGCTTTGGCGGAAATGAAAATCTTGAAGCAATTGAGTTCCTCAAGCGTTTCAATCATGTCGTGTACGAAAACTTTCCTGATGTGCAGACTATGGCAGAAGAGTCAACGGCCTGGCCCATGGTTTCAAAACCGACATATCACGGCGGTCTTGGTTTTGGTATGAAGTGGGACATGGGATGGATGAATGACACGCTTTGTTATTTTAAGACGGATCCGGTATTTCGCAAGTATCGGCAGCATCAACTTACGTTTAGTTTATGGTATGCGTTTGCGGAAAATTTTGTTCTTCCGTTCTCTCACGACGAAGTCTGCCAGGGCAAAGGGTCACTTATTGGTAAGATGCCCGGGGATGAATGGCAACGGTTTGCAAACCTTCGGTTGATGACCGGATATATGTACGCTCATCCCGGGAAGAAACTACTTTTTATGGGCATTGAGTTCGGGCAGGTGCGGGAATGGCATCATGATGAGAGTCTGGAATGGCATGTGCTTGAATTTCCGTTGCACCGCGGTATGAGCCGGTGGATTTCAGACTTAAACGCAATCTACCGTGTGGAACCAGCATTGTTTGAAATTGACAATGATTGGGCAGGGTTTGAATGGATCGATTTTAAAGATGAAGATCAGTCCGTAATCAGTTTTATTCGCAAGGCAAAGACGACTAACGATATTATTCTCTGTGTTTTGAATCTCACGCCGGTTTTGCGTACAAACTATCGCGTGGGAGTTCCCCGTGACGGGTTTTGGCGGGAGATTCTCA
>JBELAT010000083.1:0-9853 GCA_049508565.1 Endomicrobiales bacterium
TTATCATGGGTTAATAACCTTATCGTTAATCATGGCAATATATTTGGATGACTATTTACAGGGCTCCCCAAATACGTTGCAGAGATATGCTCCACCATCTTGGGAAAAAGCAACAGAGAGTACTTACGGGAGCCTTGGCTATATTATGCTCGAAGAAAAACATTTTTCATGTACAAAACCGGGTCTATTCTGATTAAAGGCAGTCCGAGATGGGTATTGGGGGGATAATTCATGTCAGCTATTTCATAGAAAAAACAGTAAAATATCTCTAGCTGTCAGGGGTTAGCTGAAATGTCGTAATAAAGTTCTCCATTTTTTTCTAGTCGCTTGATTAGCACTGATACAATGGTAGTTTATATGCACCCACTAATAGTATTTTAAGTGTGAGTTATGTAAAATGATACTTATGAAACTCGTGTTTAAAATACTGTTTCTTCTGTTAGCAATCTGCTTTCTTGGTATCCCGCTTCATAGCGCTCAGGGTGAAGTGGCACCTGTTTTGGCATTACAAAAATCTTTTAGTGTTGATATATCACATCTTCTTTCCATTTACGAAACGCTTTCAGCTGATGAGAAAGATGAACAGATCAGAGACTGGGCAATGTATGGTTTACTTGAAAGTATTGATATTCGAGGTTATGTGTCATCAGGTTCCAACGGCGGAGTGCCGATTCGCTCAAAAGATTCTGGAAAGGTATCCGAGAACCGATTGTCTCCCGGTCGCGTGGCTATCCTCAACGGAAAAGAAGGTCTTGTTCTTGTTCCCCGGGAGGCCGTTTCGGATACTTTGCTCATCGGTACACTTGTCGATCAAGAAAAAGCAGAATTTAAAACAATTCCCACGCATGTGTATATCTTGAGTTACAGTCTTGGAGTAGATTCGCGCTCCATACAGATAGAGTATGATAGAACTGTTGCAGGGAAGGATCTTTTTTCGGCGGCTTATGGGTATTATGAACAGGAAATCCGCACTTTGAATGATTTTAGTGCTTTTGTCGATGCCGTTGACGATGTTACCAGCGTTAACTGGAAAGATAAGAAACTTGTGCTCGGAGGGCGGCGCAAAAAAGAGCATACTGCTTCAGGCCTTTCTGTCGATGCACTTGCCGCATTGTATCAAGCATATAATAAACCTGTTGATCCCAAAGGCGATGCTGCTCGACGGCGAGCGTATGAGGCATTTATTGGACGCAAGTATGACGAAACCGTAAAAAAGGACAGTTCATTACGGAAGGCTCTGGCTTCGGGGAAAATATCTCGCAGATCCGTACTCAATGAAATTCGGAAAAAAATCCCCTATACTCCTTTAGATACTGCAGATGCCGCAGTCGGATTTTCTTTAGATCCCGAACGGAATTTCCCGGGTCTGGGGCGTGACCTAACGCGCCTGATTAACAAAGATCAGCAATGGGTTCCTTCCGCTGATATAGCATTGTCACAGATCATTGATTCTCAAACGGTTGTATTAAATAATCTGGTTGTTTCGCTGCGCGATAAGCATGATATTGTTCCTCTGTTGCGCGTGGTGAATAAATTTAAAAAATCTGATTCGTACGCGGGGAAAAAGTACGCGCAGATCCTGCAAACCATTGAAATAAAGAATTCGTATCAGACAGCGCGGTATGATGGCAGTCTCCAGGGGACAGTTCCCGGTATGATACTTTTTTATACTGATCTCACCGCAAAGCTCTGGGCGCTTGATTATAATCATTTAGCACCTCAGGGCAAAATAAAAGGTTTTTTAACGATCCCAGAGATTAAAGTGCCACGATTGTACTGGAACGATTTTATAGCGTTGTCCCAGACGCGGTTATGGTTCGGGTTGCGTCAGGAAAGTTTTGACATTCAAGGCAATGAATTAAGGTTTGCTCCTATTGCAACACGGGTGTACGCGGCGTCATCCGATCCGTTAAAGCCGGGCAAGGAATCGAAACCAAATTATCAAAGCGCGGCATTTCTTGGCTGGTGGGACCTGCATTTTGCGGCAGTGGCTGATTATGAGCCATATTATTACAAACTTAACCAGCTTCAAAAATGGGGCTGCATATTCATGGTTTTAAAAGAAGTGAAATCGCCGGCGCTTGATTTTCTTGGTGGAGTACCCGTTGTTCATGATCGAGACTTTGTGCAGTGGTATGGCAATGCAACTGATTTAAAAAGCAAAGCGGAACTACCTTTTAAAGATAGAAATATATATCATAAAAATACGGAATGCATGATGCTCCTGGGTTCACGCGATTACCCGCTCATGGGACAGAGCTTCTTTCTCAGTGGCGGTGTTTCCCTTGCTTCCCGCAAAGACATCCTTTCCAAGCTCAAGATGAGAGAGAGGGCATCACCCGAGCGGCCGTCTGTGAATCCAAAAAAGGTTCCCACTATTACACAAGGGCGCAAAACTACGCCCCGATCCACGGTGCAAGCTTCTGCCGCAGATTCACCCGCCAGTCGTCCCGAGCGTGCTCCGGTTTCCGTCCGTCACGGTACTATGGTGGTCAGTAAACTAGAGCATTCCGTTACGCTGATATGGAACAAAGGTGCCGGAGATATTGTGAAAGAGTATGTCGACACCCTGGTTCGCGCGCAAGACAATAAACAGCCTGGATATAAAAGCGAAAGTATATTAAGTTCTGTTTCTACTGTTGAAACGGTCGTTCGGTTAGATGCAGGCAAAGCATATCTTGTCAAATGCAAAGGGATTGGAAACAATTGGATTTCAATCCATATTAACGAGCCAGAAAAGACATCCGATGATTGCATCCAGTCTTCAGGGACGAACCCGGATTCAGATATAATCTCTGCGCGGTTAATCGCAAATCTTACAGCAGACAAAATAATTTCTAAAAATAACGGCAGTACTATATTCTCTGTTTCGGCAACACCCTAATTATTCCTGGATTGTTGAAAAACTCTTAATCCAATAAAAATGATGCCTATTGTGTGAATAATATGAAAAAGAGTGCTGCCAAAGAGATATATGTTCAAGGTTCATGGTTTGTTTATATTCTAGATTGTTTCGGCGGACGGCTGTATACGGGTATGACTAACAATGTTGCCCGTCGCTTTCAACAGCATTGTAATGGCAAGGGAGGACATTTTACTCGTGCTTTTAAACCGGTACGATTGTTGTATACGGAACGGTGCGCAAGTCGCTCTGATGCCCTCAAAAGAGAGGCCAGAATAAAAAAATTGACCAGAAAAGAAAAACTTTTGCTCATTAGGACAAACGCCTCCAATTTTACAAGGCGCCTCAAAAAGAATATAATAAAATAGTTCAAATATATAACAAAAGGTGAAAATATGACAGTTCTGGAACCGGAAGAAAAAAAAGGCAAAGATTTTATACGAACTATTATTGACAAGGATATTTCTGAAAGAAAAAATGAAGCCAGGGTCGAAACGCGATTCCCTCCGGAACCAAACGGTTACCTGCACATCGGCCACGCCAAATCCATTTGCTTGAATTTTGGAATTGCGCAGGATTATAACGGGATTTGTCATCTGCGGTTTGATGATACTAATCCCGAAAAAGAAGAAAATGAGTACATTACATCTATTCAGGAAGATGTTAAATGGCTGGGATTTGACTGGAAAGAACATCTGTACTATGCATCAGATTATTATGAACGTATCTGGAAATACGCTATTGAACTAATCAACCGAGGGAAAGCGTATGTGTGTGATCTTTCTCCCGATGAGGTTCGACAATTTCGCGGTACCCCTACTGAGCCGGGGAAAAACAGTCCATTTCGGGACAGGAGCGTTTAAGAGAATCTTCGTCTGTTTGAAAAAATGAAAAATGGCGAGTTTTCTGAAGGGGCCTGTATTTTGCGTGCTAAAATAGATATGGCTCATCCGAACATTAATATGCGTGATCCCGCATTGTACCGGATCAAATTTGCCGATCATCCGCGAACAGGATCCGCATGGTGCATGTATCCAATGTATGATTTCGCCCATCCCATTTCAGATGCGATTGAACATATTACCCATTCTATTTGTACGCTTGAGTTCGAGGATCATCGCCCTCTCTATGACTGGGTTCTCGATAATATTACCATAGACTGTCATCCGCGTCAGGTCGAATTTGCTCGATTGAATATTACTTTTACTGTTATGAGCAAACGCAAACTACTCCGCCTGGTTCAGGATAAAATCGTCAGCGGCTGGGATGATCCCCGCTTGCCAACGATCAGCGGGCTGCGTCGTGCAGGATACACGCCGGATGCTATTCGTAATTTCTGTGATCGCATCGGCGTCGACAAGACAAACAGTACCGTTGATATTGCGCTGCTGGAATACTTTATCCGCGAAGACCTAAATAAGCGAGCCCGACGCGTGATGGCAGTTTTGAGACCCCTGAAAGTGGTCATAGATAATTATCCGGAAGGTTCTAGCGAAGAATTTGTTGCGGAGAACAATCCTGAAGATGCTTCTGCGGGCACACGAATCGTGACATTTTCTAAAGTTATTTATATAGAAAAAGATGATTTTCGTGAAGTGCCTCCCAAAGGTTATTTCCGGCTTTCTCCCGGTGTCGAGGTCCGGCTCAAACACGCATATTACGTTGTTTGTACTCATGCGGTTAAAGATGAATCTGGTGAAGTTACTGAGGTTCACTGCACGTACGATCCCGCTTCCCGGGGAGGCGGAACACCTGATAACCGGAAGATCAAAGGAACTCTGCACTGGGTATCAGCAGCACATGCCATCGATGCGCAAGTCCGTGTATACGATCGGCTCATGCTTTCGTCAAACCCCGATGATGTTCCTCCCGGACAGGATTTTTTGGTTAATCTCAATCCACGTTCGCTAGAAGTTTTGTCGTCATGCAAGATTGAGCCATCTGTGGCAGGTTCTCGCCCAGGTGAACAGTATCAGTTTTTGCGAAATGGCTATTTTTGTGTCGATCCTGATTCCCGGGAAGGGAAAATTGTCTTTAACAGGACAGTTACCCTGAAAGATGCCTGGGCAAAAATAGAAAAAAATAGCGTCAAAGCAATAAAATAGCGATAGTTTATTGCGTCACCGATTAGTATGGTGCTGCTCCAATCAGGTTTGACATGAAAAAAATGCTGTACAAAGCAAATGGATTTTTTGGACAAATGCCCAAGTCCCTTATTTTTTTGTTGGGGATTTCGATGGTAGCGTTATTCGGTACGATTGATCTTTTAATTAAAAATGAAATCCTTTTTACGGTATTTTATTTGCTTCCTGTCACCTTGGTTGCCTGGTTCGCCGGCTGGCGTTTCGCTATTGTAGCATCTATTATGAGCGTCATCATGCTTTTTGCCGATGATATCTCATCCCGGTTGATACCGGTCACCTCAATCACCCTTTATTGGGATTTCATAGGCAGGTTGGGTTTCTTTCTGATAATTTCTTATACGCTTGCAACATTGAAAAATGCGTATGATGCTTTGAAGGAACTAGCTCTCATCGATCCGCTTACTGAACTATCGAACAGTAGATCTTTTTATGAGATGGCGAACAAGGAGATTGAGCGGGCTAAACGATTTCGCTATGCGCTAACCATTGGTTTTATTGATTTAGATAATTTTAAAAGCATGAATGATACCTATGGTCACCCGGCTGGCGACTATATAATTAGGAAAGTGGCAGAAAGCATACAAGATTCAATACGCAGTATTGATTTTGCGGCACGCATGGGTGGCGATGAGTTTGTTGTGATGCTGAGTCGGGCGGAAAAGCAAGAATCAGTAAAAATCATCAAAAGAATACAAACGACGTTGGCGGAGAAAATGAAAAAACATCGCTGGACTTTGACGTTTAGCGTTGGGATGGTAACCTATCATACGATGCATCTTTCTCTTGATGAAATGATTTCCGCCGCCGATAAGCTTATGTATAAAGTTAAAGCAAAAGGAAAAAATAACGTTCTCCATGAGGTGCAATGACACGACTCCGTAATGCGTCATATGTAAAGACTGTTGTTGACTATCAACTGCTCGGCGATTGCCTTGCCGAGGTGGCTTTTGTCGGACGATCAAATGTGGGCAAAAGCTCTGTCTTAAATGCTGTGTGCGGGCAAAAGAAACTTGCATATACATCGCAGACCCCGGGAAAAACCCGTACCATCAATGTGTTTGAAGTTGCAGCAGGTCGATGGATAATTGATTTGCCCGGGTATGGGTTCGCTGTGGGGTCGGCAACCGAACGGAGTAAATGGCCTGAAATGATCGAGGGATATTTAACGAGTCGACCGTCGCTAAAAATGGTATTCATGCTTGTCGATGCTAAAGTCGGCCCGACAAAACTAGATCGGCAGATGGCTTTATGGCTCCAGAGTAATGGCATTGCCTATAGAGTTGTTGTCAATAAAATCGACAAGATTCAAACAGTTTTACAGGAAAACCGTCGTAATGAAATTGCTGCCGAAATGTGTCTCAGAGTTCAAGACATGCGCTGGGTCAGTGCATTGAAAGCAATAGGAATGCGGGAATTAGAACGAGAAGTTGCGGAGGAGCTGTCCCTATGATTATTGATACTTTAGAAAATGCGGAAACCTATTTTACGCTGAACTTGCGATTTAGAAATGCATTTGCGTTCCTGCAAAGAACAGACCTACATTCACTTGATCCCGGACGTCATGAAATTGATGGGGACAAAGTATACGCGACGCTGTTTCGTGGTTCTGGAAAAGGGCTTGCCGAAGCGCGACTTGAAGCTCATCGTAAATATATCGATATACAATGCGTGATAAGTGGTATCGATGTAATCGGCGTCAAGGCTCTGCGGGCATGTCATTTTCCAATTGGCGCATATAATCAAAATAAAGATATCATTTTTTTCTCAGATATGTCTGAAAGCAGGGTCAATCTTGGTCCGGGGACATTTGTGATCTTGTACCCTGAAGATGCTCACGCACCGTTGTCGGGAACGAGTGAAGTGGTTAAAATAGTTCTTAAGGTTCTTGTGGATCAATGGTAACTGTTGTAAAAGTGCTTGCATTATACAGGAATATATGCTAACCTATAGTTGCTTCACAATACGTGAAGCCTAGAATCATCACTCCAAACGCAAGAGTATGGAGTAAGAAGAAAAGTAGGTGAGTTAGTAATGGCACGTGGTAAAGTTAAATGGTTCAATGATGCAAAAGGTTTTGGCTTTATTTCCAACGATGATGGCAGCGGAGATGTGTTTGCACATTTTTCGGCGATAGCATCTGATGGATTTAAAACTTTGGCTGAAGGTGATGTCGTCGAATTCGACGTCGAAACCTCCGACAAAGGTCCCAAAGCGGCTAACGTCAGAAAAGTATAACCCTTTCTGAAATTAACAAAGGACCCTCGATTACGTAAGTAATCGGGGGTCTTTTTCGTTGTGCGCTATAGACTGTCGTGTGAATGCGAAAATGTTTTCAAGGAGATACGGGCAATGCAACAGCGGATTTAGAAGTTCAGTCGAAGGCAGTTTAGGAAAAAAAGCAGATCAGGTTGGGTAGGAAACGAGCTGGACAGCTTTAGACTCTTACAGATAGAGGTCTTCACGCTGTTTTTTAACTCGCGGGTCTGACAGATATTCATCATACGTCATCTGTTTGTCAATGCATCCTCGGGTGGTAATTTCAATGATTCGATTGGCAATGGTTTGAACGAAAAGGTGATCATGTGATGTAAATAGGATCGTTCCCTTGAAATCAATAAGACCATTGTTGAGTGACGTAATGGATTCAAGGTCCAGGTGGTTGGTGGGTTCGTCCATGACAAGAACATTTGCCCCAGTCAACATCATTTTGGCAAGCATACACCGCACCTTTTCTCCTCCAGAAAGCACTGTGGTCATTTTCTGAGTTTCATCCCCGGAGAAAAGCATTTTTCCTAGAAAACCGCGAATAAACGTCTCTTCTTTTTCCACCGAATACTGCCGGAGCCAGTCAACTAAGTTAACCTCTTGAGTAAAATATTTTGTGTTTTCTTTCGGGAAATACGCCTGTGTTGTTGTAACGCCCCATTTAAATGCGCCTGAATCCGCTTTATCTTCACCCATGAGTGTTTGAAACAATGCGGTAATTGCCAGTCTGTTTTTGCCCACAAATGCAACCTTCTCGCCACGGTTAATGGTAAAAGATAGATTTTCGAAAAGAGCGACTGTTTCCGTTGTTTTCGTGAGTGAATCGATGGTAAGAAGATCATTGCCTGCCTCGCGTTGCGGTTTGAAGCTTATGTGAGGATACCGGCGTGAAGAAGGTTTGAGGTCTGCCAGTGTTATCTTGTCTAAAAGGTTTCTGCGTGAAGTAGCCTGCTTCGCTTTTGAAGCATTGGCGCTAAATCGTGCGATAAATGATTTAAGATCTTCAATCTTTGTTTCCATTTTTTTGTTGTAATCTCTTTTTTGCTGGAGTACTAACTCACTGGCTTCGCGCCAGAAACTGTAATTGCCGGAAAATAAATTGATGTGACTGAAGTCAATGTCAGCAATATGAGTGCAGACCTTGTCGAGAAAATGGCGGTCATGGGAAACAACAATAACAGTATTAGGAAAATTATAAAGAAAATCTTCCAGCCAGACAATGGCCTCTACATCTAAATTATTGGTTGGTTCGTCCATGAGGAGAATGTCAGGATTGCCAAAAAGTGCCTGGGCCAGAAGAACGCGAACCTTTTCACCGCCATTGAGTGCTTTCATTTTGAGCGTATGGAGCGATTCTTTAATATCTAGGTCGCTCAGTAACCGGGCTGCTTCCGATTCAGCTTCCCATCCATGAAGGTGGTTGAATTCCTCTTCTAAACTAGAAACTTTTAAACCATCTTCGTCATTGAAGTCCGGTTTTGCGTAGATATCTTCACGTTCCTGCATAAGCGTGAACAAACGTTTATGCCCCATGATAACGGTTTGCAAAACAGAGACCTCATCGAACTCGAAATGATCTTGCTTTAAAACCGCCATGCGTTCACCTGACGTGATTGCCACCGTTCCGCGAGTCGGGTCTATTTCACCAGAAAGGATTTTCAGAAAAGTTGACTTTCCAGAGCCGTTGGCTCCGATGATTCCATAACAGTTTCCCGGAAGGAACTTAATAGATACATCTTCGAAAAGAATTCGTTTTCCAAAGGCAAGAGTAATGTTGTCCGTGCTGATCATATCTTTTTTTCCTTAAGTCACTGCCGGTAAATACAATGTGTAAGAAGAAAAAACAGTAGTTATTGTGCTGTTTTTTGGTTAGTAGTTTTGTTCTGCTTCGGTGACGAGTTCGTTGATGAGATTTTTTACGGAGACGATTTTATTTACGCGATACACATTAGATCCGCAGAAAACAAACCCATTATCGAGATCGCCCCGAGCCGCATTAATCAATGCATCGGCAATGCAATAGGGCGATTGAGCAGGAACGCAGGTTTTGAGGCATTGGAAACCACATTTAAATTTAAGTTCCCCGGCTTTTGCTTTATCCAGAAATGTATTACGTAATGCCCTGCCGGGAAGGCCGACCGGACTGTGGATTATCGTTATATCTTCTTTTTTCGCGTCAAGATATGCCTGTTTGAACGGCATGGCTGCATCACATTCATCGGTACAGACAAAACGCGTTGCCATTTGGACGCCGGATGCGCCGAGTTTCAACATGCGCGCGATATCTTTTCCATCGAAAATACCGCCAGCAGCAATCACAGGTATTTTCTTATGTGCAATTTCTTCGTATTTTTTTGCCACTTGCAGTACTTCTTGCAGTATGTCTTCAAGTTTCTTTACCGGCGGCTCTTGCTCTAAGTCTTCAAAACTATAGCCCAGATGCCCGCCTGCCATAGGACCTTCAACGATCAGTGCGTCCGGAGCATGGTGGAATTTGTTTATCCAGTTTTTGCACAGGATCTCTGCAGTGCGTCCTGATGAA
>JBELAT010000084.1:0-9831 GCA_049508565.1 Endomicrobiales bacterium
CCGAGATAAGCGGTTCAATGATGGTTTTATTAACCTTATCTGTCAGTAACGGGGTCATGAGAGGGGCCGGTGCATATGCTCCCATCCCGCCCGTGTTCGGTCCACGGTCATTGTCATAAATTCTCTTATGATCCTGCGCAGCCGGCATGAGAGAATAGTTTCTCCCATCGACAAAAAGTTGAATCGAAGCTTCCTGTCCTTCAAGAAATTCCTCGATAATGATATCACTTCCTGCAGTACCGAATTCCTTTTTTTGCATCATTGCATCAATCGCATCTACCGCCTCAACGGTGTTCTTACAGACAACAACACCCTTTCCGGCCGCCAACCCGTTGGCTTTAACGACAAGCGGCGTTGTTTTCGGGAACGACCGCACGTATGCAGTGGCGGCCTTGCTATCGATAAACGACTCATGCCGGGCGGTAGGAATGGAATATTTATTCATCACGCTCTTGGCAAACAATTTGCTTGCTTCGAGTTGCGCGGATTTTTTGTCAGGACCAAAAATGGCGAGTTTTTTCTTCCTAAACTCATCGACAATTCCAAGCGATAACGGCACCTCTGGACCGACAACAGTGAGATCGATGCCACGCTCTTCAACCAGCGCTATAAGCCGTGGAATATCATCTGCGCCGATGGAAACGCACTCGGCCAGATGCGCAATTCCCGCATTACCGGGCGCGCAATATACTTTTTTGACCCGCGGACTATCAAGCATTTTCCACACCAGAGCATGCTCTCGCCCGCCCGAACCGATAACAAGAACCTTCATAGTCTCAATCACACTTCCCGATTTTATATTTTCCAGTAAAACATGCCGTACAGAACCGATCCTGTGGACTGCCGGTCGCCTCGATCAATCCTTCGATCGATAAATAGTGCATTGAATCAACTCCAAGGTATTTGCGAATTTTCTCAACCGTATTATTAGCGGCAATCAGCTCTTCTTTGTTTGGCGTATCGATCCCATAAAAACACGGATCAGTAATCGGCGGTGAGCTGATGCAGAGATGCACCTCTTTTGCTCCCGCGTTTTTGATCATTTTAACAAGTTTTCGGCTCGTCGTTCCGCGGACAATGGAGTCATCGACGACAACGACACTTTTTCCCTTCAAGATATCGCGTACCGGATTATATTTAATTTTAGCACCAAAATCACGTATGGTCTGGCTGGGTTCTATAAAAGTCCGTCCAATATAGTGATTACGAATCAACCCCGTTTCATACGGAATACCAGCTGCCTGCCCGTATCCGATGGCAGCGCTGTTAGCGGAATCCGGCACAGATATGACCAGGTCGGCCTTTTTGATCTGCGGATAACTTTCGCGCGCGAGGATCCGGCCGAGTTCTCTGCGGATTGCATGGACGCTTTTGCCAAACACCAGGCTGTCAGGCCGGGAAAAGTAAATATATTCGAATATACACAATGCGGCATCGGACTTTTTTTCAAAGAGCTGAATTGATTTCATGGTGTTCTTTTCAAAGACCACCATCTCTCCCGGAGCAACATCGCGGACATATTCGGCATTGATTAAATCAAGCGCACAGGTTTCAGAAGCTACAACCCACCCTTCGTCAAGACGCCCGATACACAATGGACGAACCCCCCAGGGATCGCGCACAGCAACCATCTGGTTGGGCGTCATCAACACGAGAGAATAGGCTCCTTCCAGTTTGCTCAGCGCAAAACGGAGTGCTTCCGGCAACGACCATTTATTGGCCTTGGCGATAAGATGCAGTATAACACCAGTATCGGAACTGGTTTGAAATATCGATCCTTCTTTTTCGAGTTTTTTGCGCCAGGCAGGGGCATTGATAAGATTGCCATTATGGGCAATAGCAAGCTGTCCGCGCGCGTAGTTGATTACCAGCGGTTGCGCATTTTTTATTTGACTGATACCGGTAGTAGAATACCGTACATGCCCGATAGCAATCGAACCGGGAAGGGACGCAAGCCTGTCCTGGGTAAAGATGTCGGCAACCTGCCCCATGTCGACATGGGAGTACATGGTTTTTCCGTCAGCTGAAGCGATCCCGGCGCTCTCCTGTCCACGATGCTGCAGGGCGAAAATGCCCAGATAGGTCAGGTTGGCGGCCTCGGGGTGGTTATAAATACCGAATATGCCGCACATTAAAATATATACTTGTCAAAGAATTTGACAATCGAAACAAATGAGGCAAAAGAAATGATGAAAGTAAAAATCACCATTTTCCACATGGATCTCACCACTTTTTTCAACCGCACATCTTCTTCCATTTCGCGGCGGATTTCAAGCGCGAACATACCACGAGTTTCATTGCTCACCTGAGCATGTTCCCGGTAATTCTCACACGATGCTGTTTCACGAAACCAATTGCCTTTCACCAGACAGAAAAGGTGGTTCTCACCGTTTTCATCCGTGCTCATGTCCCCTTGAAAAAAACAGTTGACACAATTTCCCATTATTGACTCCTTTTTATCACAGGACCGTTATCCCGTAATAGTAACGGCGTTTTTAAAAATATTCAATCCCCACCCGTATTCACCCTCGGAACATTGACGGTTGGGATGTTGCCAGCAAAAGATATATCGTTCAGGGTGCGGCATCAATCCGAACACATTGCCTGCACTGTTGGTTATTGCTGCGATGGCATTAACCGCACCATTGGGATTAAGAGGGTACTGGGCATTCTTTCCGTGAGGATCACAATAGCGAAACACCACCTGATTGTTTTTTTCAAGCGTGTCCAGCACCTTTTTATCTGCCGTTACAAATTTTCCTTCGCCGTGCGCTACCGGCAGAGGAATAATATCCGGCATATTTCTCACCCACAAACATTTGTTTGGCTTCTTTTTTTCATCGTTATCCTGCTTTAAATATACCCAACGGCTTTCAAATTTGTCTGAATCGTTGAATGTCAGAGTGGTCGTCTGCTGGAACGCTACAGGATCGGGCAATAACCCCATTTTCACCAACACCTGAAAACCATTGCATATGCCGATGATAGGTTTGCCGGCCATTGCAAATTTTTGCAGTGCATCACCCAGCCGGTACTTCAGCTCGTTAGCAAGGATTTTACCTGACGCAATATCATCGCCGTAAGAAAACCCGCCAGGGATGGCAAGGATATGATAATCATCGAGCCGGACAGATCCGTCGATGATACGATTGATATGTACGCGCTCCGCCGCGGAACCGGCTAGCTCGAAAGCGGCCTGCGTTTCGTAGTCGCAATTAGTCCCTGCTGTCCTGATTATGATTGTTCTGGGTAATTGTGTTACCATGATAACGTCTTCTTCCAGCACGCATGCAATGCACGGATATTTTCTGAGATTACCGTCGTATTTTGAGAGCTGACGCGCACCGTGTCAGTGTCAGTAACGGTGCCTGCACAGCACATAACACTGCCAGCCATCGCGTTTTCAAAATCAGCTGCACGATCAGGTTGTACTTCAACAATAAAACGGCTGTTGGATTCTGAGAAAAGAATTTCGGGTACAGTCAAGGATCCTAGAACAGGGACAGTGTCAAGACTAAACTGCACGCCCTTCTCTCCCGCAAATGCCATCTCGGCAAGAGCAACCGCAAGACCACCTTCAGAACAGTCATGACAGCTCACAGCCAGACCATGACTAATCGCTTGTCCCAACCGGCTCATTGCCGCGCGTGCCACACCTGCGTTGACGGTTGGAACAGCTCCACCGGAAAACCGCCGGATAACGCTATATTGCGAACCGCCCAGCTCGTTGCGCGTTATCCCGACTATATAGAGGAGATTACCGACCGCTTTGAGATCCATCGTCACCGTTTTGCGTATATCATCAATAACACCCATCGCGGAGATTAACAACGCGGCCGGAATAGAATACGTTTTCTTGCCAATCGCATATTCGTTGTAAAGACTGTCTTTTCCGGATATAAATGGTGTTCCATAGATTTTTGCCATATCATAACAGGCTTCTGCTGCCCGCACAAGACTGCCGAGAATCTCCGGTTTATTAGGGTTTCCCCAACAGAAGTTATCCAAAATAGCTATTTTATCAATGTTCCCGCCAACTGCCACCGCGTTACGTAGGGCCTCATCAATAGCTGAGGCAGCCATCCAATAGGGATCAATTTTGCCGTACTCCGGATTTAATCCATTTGACAACACCACACCTTTATAGCTTTTGTTGCTGCCCGATTCCCGCAGACTGCTTCCTGATGCATAAGGCCAGATCACAGCTGCATCGCCGGGTCCCGCATTGACTAGCGACGTTCCGTGCAGAGGTTTAATGACGGTCTGTCCCTGTACCTCATGATCGTACTGACGGATGATCCACTCGCGTGAACAAATATTATATGATGCAAGGAGGTCTTTAAGATCTTTCCCGCAGTCCCGAGAAACGACCGGTTTACGGAAAGTATCTTTCTTTGGAGAAGGATTCCAGACAGCCTTTTTCGTTAATTTCGGAACACCGTCATGCAAAAAGGTCATATCAAGGGCAGCAACCACGACTTTTTCAAACATGAGCGTCAGTTTATGATCATCGGTAAACTCTCCGATAAATGTAGCTTCAACGTTTTCTCCCGTAAAAACTGCGGAGATCTCATCACGGTTTTCCGGCGGAACCGCAAGCACCATGCGCTCCTGAGCTTCAGACACCCAAATCTCCCAGGGTTTAAGACCGGCATATTTCAGAGGAATGCGATCCAGATATACGCGGGCACCGGTTTGCTCCGCAAGCTCTCCGACCGCACTGGAGAGTCCGCCAGCACCGCAGTCCGTCAGGCCGCGGAACAATCCCTTGTCCCGCGCGATCAGGAGGGTGTCCATAACTTTTTTCTCGACAATTGGATTGCCGATCTGAACAGCACTAACATCGGATTCATGGTCAAGTTCGACGGAAGAGAACGTTGCGCCATGGATACCATCCCGACCGGTCCGCCCGCCAACAACCAAAATCAGGTCGCCCGATTTAACGGACTTAAAACATTTATTTTTTGGAATAATGCCCATGGTGCCGCAATAGACAAGCGGGTTAGCCATGTACCCGTAATCAAAATAAACGCCCCCGTTAACCGTCGGTATGCCCATCCGGTTTCCGTAATCGCGCACTCCTGAGACAACACCTTTGGCGATGCGTTTGGGATGCAATATCCCGGCCGGCAGTTCTGACCACGGAAGGTCCGGTTTGCCAAAACAAAATATATCAGTATTTGCCAGCGGCTTGGCGCCCAGACCAACCCCGAGAATATCGCGTATCACACCGCCAATACCCGTAGCCGCTCCGCCGTACGGTTCAAGCGCAGAAGGATGATTATGCGTTTCTACTTTGAAAGCTATCCCATTTTCATCATCAAAATCAATGATACCCGCATTATCTTTAAAAACTGATATACACCACGGTTTATTGAGTTCCTGAGTCGCTTTGAACACTGTCTCTTTTAAAAGGTTGTGATATGTTTTTTTCTGGCCGGCACCGGTAAACTCTATGTTTCCCGTGAGGGTTTTATGTTTACAGTGTTCGCTCCAGGTCTGTGCGATGGTCTCCAGTTCAACATCGGTAGGATTACGTTTGATGCTGCGAAAATATTTTTGAATTGCCTTCATCTCTTCAAGAGAAAGTGACAAAATATTGTCTTTACTCAGTTGCATCAAGCGTGTATCCGATTGGTCAATAATGGCGATTATTTTGACTGTCATATTAGTTAACCGTATACTCCTGCACCATCGTGTTAACAAGCATCCGCTCAACGAGACGCCTAACTGCTGCTAAGGAAATCGAGCCTTCAAACGTAAATCGATGTCCGGTTTTGATAGTGACCGGCGTAACAACGCCCATATCCCGCAACGCTTTAGCGACACTATCGGCCACGGTATCAGTCACACCCGGCTTCAGCCACACATATATCGAATAAACACCCGATTTTGATGTACGAGGAGCGTTACAAATCCCAAACTCTTCAGTGATGGGATCGACTAAGAGTTTTTGGGCGATTGCTTTTAAATCCACGTCGCTCAAATTTCCCTCAAAACGATACACCTGGGCGGCTGAGACTTTCCGGACATTTTTTACGCCAGAATCGACGATATCATGGAGCACATGCTCGCCATGTCGATCACGAAATTGGGATTTCAGTTTCACTTCTATAAGAGACATGCTCATAGTTTTTACAATCCGACTGACTTGTTTTTCGAAAGTGTATTCCGCAACTACATCACCTGGAACTGGTATATAACAAACAAGGTCAAACCGCTTATATTGTGCCATGACCGGGAAAATATACTAAAATTTTCTGCCAGTCAGTTTGGTATACGCTTCTATATATTTTTCTCGCGTACGAAGAACGACTTTTTCCGGCAGCGATGGTACCGGAGGTTGCTTGTTCCAGGCAATGGATTCCAGGTAATCCCGGACGAATTGTTTGTCCAGACTGTCCTGCGCAGTCCCGGGCTTATAGAGTTCACGCTCCCAGAACCGCGATGAATCGGGAGTAAATATTTCGTCAATAAGGATCAGCTTTCCGTCATATATACCGAACTCAAACTTCGTATCTGCCAGTATGATCCCGCGCGACTCGGCATAGATGCTCGCTTTAATATACAATGCAAGAGAAATATCGCGTATCCTGCTTGCCGTGTCAGCGCCAACACGTCGGGACATTTCTTCAAAGGTAATATTCTCGTCGTGCTTGCCGCCTTCTTCTTTGGTTGTCGGTGTGAAAATCGGCACCGGGAGTTTCGATGATTCTTTTAATCCCGAAGGTAACATTATACCACAAACAGTGCCGTTTTTTCCATATTCTTTCCACCCCGACCCCGCCAGATATCCTCGAACAATACATTCTACGTCAACCCGTCGCGCTTTTTTTACTATCATTGAGCGCTCAGACAGGTACGGGAATTTTTTAAGAGCTGCAGGAAATTGTTCAAAATCGCCGGTTATGACGTGATTGGGCACAACACCCTGCAGAAAATCAAACCAGAACAGAGAAAGTTTATGCAGGACTTTTCCCTTATCGGGAATAAGTGTCGGCAGAACGTGATCGAATGCCGAAATACGGTCACTGGCAACCAAAAGAAGTTGTTGGTCCAAATCGTATACGTCCCGGACCTTACCCCGATGGAAAAGTGGAAAATCAATGATGTTGTTTTCAGTAATCATATCCATGTAAATCTCCCTTTATGCACATAAAAAACTGTCAATTACGATTATCGTCAAAATGGTGGCGAACATCTTTTCCCAACACCATGAAAATAACATCTTCGGCAACGTTCGTTGCATGATCGCCGATACGTTCAAGGTTGCGCGATATCAATATCAAATCTAGAGAGCGGGTAATATTATTTTGGTCGGCAATCATGAGTGTCAGGAGTTCCCGAAATATCGAGTCCTTGAGACTATCTACTGCATCATCCCGTTTAAGAACCGACTGAGCCAGCTCGACATCTTTACGCACGAACGCATCGAGACTATTGTTGACCATTCCTTTGACAATATCGGCCATGTTCGGCAGATCGATGAGGGGTTTAAGAGGAGGCTGCTGAAGCAGATCAACTCCCGTTTCTGCCATATTGATCGCCTGATCTCCCATGCGTTCCAGGTCACTGTTGATCTTCATCCCGGAAGTAATGAAGCGCAGATCAACCGCCGTCGGCTGATACAAAGCGATCAGCTGCAGACATTTCTCGTCAATTTCCACCTGGATCTTATTGACTTCATCTTCCTTTTCAAACACTTCCTTGATAACTGATTCATTGCGGTCTACGAGAGCTTTTATGGCCAGATGTATCATACTTTCCACTAGAGCACCCATATGCAGCAGACGACTTTTAAGCTCGTTTAGTTCCTCTTCAAAATGTCTGGACATATCAGCCAAACCTCCCTGTCACATAGTCTTCGGTTTGTTTCATCGCCGGATTTGTAAAAATCTTGGAGGTGACGCCAAACTCGATAAGTTCTCCCAACAGCATAAATCCCGTATCATCAGAAATGCGCGCCGCTTGTTGCATATTATGTGTTACAATAAGAATTGTATATTTCTTTTTGAGCTCAATCATAAGCTCTTCGATCCGCAAGGTGGCTATCGGATCAAGCGCTGAACAGGGCTCATCAAGCAAAATAATATCTGGTCGCACCGCAATCAGCCGGGCGATGCACAACCGCTGACGTTGTTCTAGCGACAACTCGAGCGCTGATCGGCGGAGTTTGTCTTTTAAATCATTCCAGAGCAATACCGCCTTTAAGCTCTCTTCAACGATCCCTGAAAGGGTAGTCCCGGAAGCCATTGAATGGATCTTCAGTCCAAAAGCGACATTTTCATAAATTGAAAGCGGGAAAGGATTCGGTCGTTGAAATACCATTCCCACTTTTCGCCGAAGACCGTCGACATCGTACCCGGTATCATATATATTGGATCCGTCAATGCGCACTTCACCAGAAATCCTGATCCCTTCAATGGTATCATTGATGCGGTTAAACGTCCGCAACAATGTCGATTTCCCGCAACCGGACGGCCCGATGATCGATGTAATACGGTTAGGCGCAATAGTGAGGGATACCGCCTTGAGAGCATGGAAACTGCCGTAGTAAAGATTAAGATTTTCAACATCAATTTTTTTCATAACTTCACTATCCAAATCGTCCCGTGATATAATCTTCCGTCCGTTTATCTTTCGGCGATACAAAGAGTTTAGCGGTCAAGTCGATCTCGACAAGCTCACCCATCAGAAAAAATGCCGTCCGGTCACTCACACGCGAAGCCTGTTTAACATTATTGGTAACCAGAATTATCGTGTATTTTTTCTTGAGTTCTATCATCGCCTCTTCCACTTTTGCGGTAGAAATAGGATCCAAACCTGAACACGGTTCATCATATAAGATGACATCCGGCTCAACCGCCAGCGTGCGTGCTATACAGAGCCGCTGCTGCTGTCCACCTGAAAGTTTCATAGCTGACTCATCCAAACGGTCTTTAACTTCATCCCAGAGAGAGGCGGCTATCAGGGCGCGTTCAACAATTGCGGGAAGTTCTTTATGATGTGCTATCCCGTGGCGTCGCGGGCCATAGGCGACATTGTCGTAAATGGTCATGGGAAGTGGTAGTGGCAATGCAAATACCATGCCGACTTTGCGTCGCAATGCTTCGGGATCCATTGAAAAAATGTCCGTGCCATCCATCGTCAGTGTCCCGGTATACGAGAAGTTCGCAAGCATATCGTTTAAACGGTTGATAGTCCGTAAAAATGTGGTCTTGCCGCTATTAGCAGGACCGATAATACCCAGTATTTCATGTTGTAATACCGTAAGATTCAGCGATTTGATACTCTCAACAGTATCATAGGAGCACGTTAGCCCTGTAGCAACAATCTTATCTACCATTTTCTCCGCTTTCTGAAGTGTATCCGGGTAATAATTGCTATCAGACTCATCGCCAGCACAAGCATCAAAAGTACCAAAGCAGTTCCATATGTCAGGTTTTTAGGCACATTGGGGATTTGTGTCGAAATGATATACAGATGATACGGTAAAGCCATGACCTGATCAAATACTGAACGGGGAAGGTGTGGCACGTAAAACGCTGCAGCAGTAAAAAGAATCGGCGCTGTCTCGCCGGAAATGCGGGCGATGCTTAAAATAGCACCTGTCATTATTCCCGGCAGGGCATTGGGCAAAACAACGTACCGAGTTGTCTGCCACCGACTAACACCGAGCGACAAACTCGCTTCGCGAAACGACTGAGGTACACTACTAAGTGCACCTCGTGCAGTTGTAATAATGACTGGCAGTTCCATGATGGAAAGCGTGAGCGCTCCGGCAAGGATCGACACACCCAGGTTGAGAAAGATAACAAATAATCCCAGACC
>JBELAT010000085.1:0-9734 GCA_049508565.1 Endomicrobiales bacterium
GATTTCGGGTTCAAGATGGGTACGAGTACGATCTATTAGTTTCAGTAGCCTAAAAAGAGGCTTTTTCAGCATCGACTATTTATGAGACGAACTCAATTTATTGCGATTAATGTATCTTATGTGGTGTATCTACTGTCAAATTCTTCACTGTTGACTATTATTATTAGAACAGGTTAGCTGTTAGTAGTTGTCGACGTAGCGTGAGCAGGTCGCAATAACCACAGTTGTGACAAGACCTCCGAGAATTAACACCGACTGAATCATTCCTCTCCCGAGCTGGACACTGTAAAATAAATTTGCTATTATTTTTTCATGCTTCCGGAAACAATCACAAACATTTGCGGCATGCCATTTTCCAATACTGATTTGAAAAAAGTACGCACAATACTACAGGCCAACCCTTTGGTAAACCGGCAAAATCTATCGCGGATGATTTGTCAAGAATTTCAATGGATAGCGCCCAATGGGCGATTGAAAGAAATGTCCTGCAAAGTGGCGATGTTAAAACTGCACCGCAACGGGCTCATAGAGTTACCCGCACCGCGCCGCACAAGCAATAATGGATACGCCGTAAAAATCAGTTCACTGTCTGACCCTGGTTTTAGCCTGCACAAATCGATACAAGAAATAGGGGCGATAGAAATAAAGCCGGTAGCAACAAAGATGGAATCACGGTTGTGGAACGAGTTGATAGAACGGTACCATTATCTTGGGCACAAACCATTGCCGGGCGCACAAATACGGTATTTACTCTATTGCCGTGAGGGGTTATTGGGAGCGATAGGTTTTTCAGCGGCAGCCTGGAAGACGGCGCCGCGTGACACGTGGATAGGATGGAACCGTGAGCGGCGGGAAAAAAACTTGCAGTTGGTAGTCAATAATTCGAGGTATTTAATAGTACCGTGGGTACGGGTTAAACATGTAGCCTCTAAGATATTATCGTTATGTGCACGGCGGATACGGGCAGACTGGAAAGCACGATATGCCTATGAACCGGTGCTGCTTGAAACCTTTGTTGAAAAAGACCGGTTTAAAGGAACCTGTTATAAAGCAGCGAACTGGGTGTATGTTGGTTCGACGCAAGGGCGTGGCAAGAAAGATGTACATCACGAACATCGAGAGCCCATAAAAGATATATGGATGTATCCGCTCCAGACAGATTTTCGTCAAACGTTACAGGGGGGCCAGTGAGCGAAACGCCCGGCATACATTATGATTGTCCCCACTGTCAAACGCTCACGGAAATGCTTGCCGTCAAAGACAAAACAATAGAACAATTGAAAGCAGAAAAGATACTGCTGGAATATAACATCCGGGAGCTCAAGGAAAAATGGTTTAGCAGGAAGAAGAAATCGCCGGAAGAACAAAGCGTTGAAGCGCGTCCCAAGAAACGGGGAGCACCGAAAGGTCATCCGGGGTGGTATAGACAGGAACCTGATCATATTGATGTTGTTGAAGAGGTGACGTTAGGATGCTGTCCGCACTGCGGTGGGAAAGTAGGTGAATGCGACGATATAGAAGAACATATTCAGGAAGATATCGTTCTTCCCCGGGTAGTGGTCACCCAATACCGGAAGCATCAGTACTGGTGCCGCAGATGCAAAGCCGTGGTGAGCGGCACGGGCAAAGAGGAGCTTGCTAATAGCTACATTGGTCCCCGGGCAAAGTCAGTAGCTGCTTTCTTAAAATATGATGTCAAGGTTTCAAATAATGATATCGGGAAGATATTTGCGGAGCTGTGCGGGTTACGGATTGTCCCGTCAACGGTCAATGGGTTCAACAATCAAGCGCGCAATAAATGTATCCCGCTATACGAATCGCTCAAAGAAGCGCTGAAGAAGGAGCCGTATATCCACGCCGACGAGACGGGTTGTCCGGTAGATGGCAAAAACCATTGGGACTGGGTATTTGCTACCGCCAGCATGTGCCTGCATGTGATCCGTGAGGGCCGTGGTCAGAAAGTGGTCGAGGAAATCCTCGGAAAAAAGTATGGTGGAATTCTGTTGTGCGATTTCTTGAGCGCCTACAATAAGCTGACTGCAAAAGCCAAGCAACGATGCCTGGTGCACCTTTTGCGGGAGCTCAAAAAGATTCTGGAATGCAGCGCAGCTACTGACCCCGCCCATATCTATTGCCAGAACCTCAAAGACCTTATTCAGAAAGCTATAGCCTTAAGCGAGAGCTTTACTGACCATACCATATCCCGCCGGGATTTTATTAAACAACGCACAGCCCTGGAAAAATCGCTGAAAGATTTTCAGTTCCCTGAACTGCAGGGTAAGACTATTAATCGCATTACAAAACGGTTGATTCGCCATAAGGATGAACTGTTGACCTTCTTGCATCACAAGGGGATTGCCTATCATAATAATTTCGCTGAGAGAATGATTCGTCCCAGTGTGCTCTTTCGCAAAATTACCTTCGGACATAGATCCCCCAAGGGCACGCTCAATCACAGTGTCTTAATGTCAGTCCTGCAAACGGGCAAGCTTAACGGCAAGAAATCCGTTGCAATGATCAATGATATTTTCACCTGCCACCATACGCCTTCCCTGACTATCTGCGGGAAAAGTCCTTAACCTCAACGAGAACCTTTTTTATTATTGCCATTGGTGGGATGCTTCGGAGACTCTTTAAACCGTCGATAATGTGCTTTGAGTCGTTGCACATATGTCGGATCGCTGAGTATATATTTGAATAAATCGAGAAGTTCTGGGGAGTATTTACTTTGTTTGTTGATGGGATCAAGAAATGGACCGGGCATTGCATCGGTGGGACCAAACCCATAATTGATCGTTGCCACGTGTTCCCATCCGGATACTTTTATCACATTTATTAAAACACGCTGGCAGTCACACCCGGCTTTATCACAGTACAATTCAATAAATGCATATTGACCACACGGCAGTCCGGTTCTGTCTTGCTCCTCTTTGGGAATGGTTGCTACCCGGCATTCCGTTTTCCCTTGTTCAGGAAACCGTTCTATAAATGGTACCATGCTCCCTTCAAATTTCATGTCGCTATTTTACAAAATCTGCCTGTTGTTTTCCAGGGTAAATATTTATAGCTCACATCAAATGTTCGCTCAAGTGGTCTTACGATATTTTTATCAGCGACTTCTGGCAGCTAACCTGTTCCTATGTGAATGTCAATAGCAGACAGCTTAAAATCCGTGTAAAAAGTCCTTTAACTTAAATGAATCTGTTGCATAACCCCGAAACTGAAAAAATAGATAAAACAAAAGGTAGAAATGGGTTGCCCTCGGGAAAATAACCTCTTAAAAGCCCCTTTCCGTGCGTCATAATTTTGTCATTTTTTAAAATGTTGTTTGTGCAGACTCAAATACAACTATTAAAAGAGAAATGCTTGTTCCTATTCGTGGCAACACTCATCCTGGTGTTCTCACTTTTTGGAAATACGTTTTCGCTCTCTTCAAAGTTGAGTGGGGATCTCTTATTACAGATCGAAACTATGCACATCAATAGTTTCTAACAGGTTTCGAGTCATTCCCCGAATGGAGCAATCTTCTCTTTTTGTTCTTTTTTTTGTTGTATTCTCACTTCATAGTTTCTTTGCTGTGTAAGCACAGCATAAATCCTCGTAGTAAGTTTGCGAGCAACTGCGGTTATAGCTTTTTGTGCCCCATGATCATTGAGATTTCTATGAAATAGAGACAAATAAAACTTTTGCAATTCTTGATCCTTGCGAATTGCGGACCATGCGCACTGTATCAGTTTACTTCTTAGGTTTGTGTTGCCCATCCGTGTTATAGAACCACGTTTTATGTCATCGCCGGTTGATTTCTCCGATGGTACAAGACCAAGAAACGAACCTATTTGATCATAGCGATATAAGTTTCGCCAGTCTCCTATACGAGCCATTAATTGGCTGGCAGTAATAAATCCGATACCCGGAATACTCATTAAGAATCCAATATTTTTCTTTATGTCATCATCATGTTTGCAAAATGACCTTATTGCTTTGGTAGTATCAATTACGTTGCTGTTAAAAAATTCGAGACTTAGTATAAGTTTGTTTAGGTGAAATCGAATAGCCGTTGTACATGGAAGTTCTTTGAGTTGCTCCATAACAGCTATAGTCCAAGTTTCAGTCTCGGGAAACTTTAATCCATTAACCAATAAAAGAGATTTTATCCGGTACTTCGTGGATTTTGCTTGTTGAACAAAAGTATCTCTCATCTGAATCAGGTGGCGCAGTTCACGGTATTCTTGCGTAGGCACATGCACTGGTCTTAGTTGACCGCCACGCAAATTTTCGGATAGTTTTTTACTATCAAGACGGTTTGTCTTAACTCGATTGCTTGGCTCTCGTGGAATATTGGATGCTGAAGTAACCATACAATACTGATGGTGTGAACTTAATTCGTCATACAATCCGAATCCGGTGGGACCAGCCTCATAAACAAATGCCACTCGCTTATCGGGATAACGTTTATTCACGTAATTCATTAAATGTTCCCCATTGTAGGGCATCTTTATCTGTTTCATGTTGCCATCATGCTCTAAAAATGTCGCAGCGATGCTTTTTTTGTCGACGTCTAATCCAGCGAATATATCATATTCGTTGGGAATGAATCTTGTTGCCATTTGTGCCTTGTTCATTTGAATGTCTCCTTTATAAATTTGCTTTTTACAAAGGATAGTTTAGCATGTTCTCTACTCGACATTCAGCATACAAGATTACTATTATTAATGACTGGAAGACTGCTTTATGAGATGTATTAGCCAAGACTAATCATCTTCTTGGTTATTTTTAAGGTTTGGTCTTCAGTTTGCACCCCTTGACCTCCTAAATCAAATATTAGTTTCAACCGGTTATCTATGTGGGTTGGTGTTGTCAGATCTTTTCAGTCGATGTCCATGGGAGAACACGAATGGCGTGGCGGATATGCGTCTGATCGCCACCGTATACCAGGTAGGAGGGCGCTTTATTCTTGGATATTTTTTCCCATTTTAACAAGGTCTTGAGCTGGTCGTCAGTCACAGTCGCGCCGGATTTTATCTCAACAGGAACGCGTTCGGTTCCATTGTCGATAAGGACGTCAATCTCGTCACCCAGATTGTCGCGCCAGAAATAGATATTTGAAACCAATCCTTTATTGAACCTTCTCTTCAGTAATTCGCTCACCACAAAATTCTCAAACAAAGATCCCCGGCTGGGATGAATGGACAGATGGTCGGCGTTTTGTATGTTCAATAACCATGTGACAAGACCGGTGTCATAAAAATACAGTTTCGGTGTTTTAACCAGTCGCTTTCCGAAATTGACAAAGTGAGGCTGCAGCAGATATATTATATAGCTTGCTTCAAGCACCGCGATCCAGGAACGAGTGGTTGGCAAAGATATGCCGCACTCGTTGGCAAGATTCGATATATTGAGCAGTTGCCCCGTGCGTGCTGCGCACAAACGCAGAAAACGCTTGAACACACTAAGTTCCTTTACCGCCAACATTCTTATTACGTCCCGCTCGATATAACTGGTTACATACCCCGAGAACCACTGGTCGGGCCGAAGCTTTTTGTCGTAAAGTGGTGGATACATCCCTTTGTATAATAGTTCATCGAGGGTTGACGGCGATCTCTTGGCCGACTGTAGTTCTTTCAAGCAAAATGGCAAAAGTTCAACTATGCCCACCCTGCCCGCCAATGATTCAGTAATGGATGCCATCAATCCAAATTGCTGCGAACCGGTCAACACGAACATACCGTGTTGTTTCTTCTCATCAACTATGAGCTTAATGTATGAAAACAGTTCCGGGAGACGCTGAGCCTCATCAATGATGGCACCCTGCGGGTAGGCTGCAAGAAACCCACGCGGATCGGAACGTGCGGATTCAAGCGTATCCAGAGCATCAAAGCTGATATAGGGTTTTTTGGGGAATGTTGCTCTGACCAGTGTTGACTTGCCCGACTGCCGTGGCCCCGTGACGGCAAGCACGGGGAATCCTTTTGCCATTTCGGCCAGCGTACTCTGTGCAGTGCGTTTGATCATGGAATAAGGATAACATACTTTATACAGATTGACAACTAGACTATACAAACTGTATAAATACTACACGCAAGCATGATTGCTTATGGTAAAATTGCATAACTCAAACCAACCCATCTAGCACCTTGAAAAGAATATTCTACCCGTTTCCGTTTTGCTACATATTATAGAAATGGTAGTATGGTCTCTAAATCTGGTCTTTTGACTTAATCTGCGTCTTAATGTCCTAATATTCGGATTCATACCGCCAGATTTTCTCGCCGTGCTTTTTTATCTGCTTCACGGAAGTTAAAAGTAAGATCTTTCTTTGTTAATTGCGATATAAAAAATGGGTAAAGCAGAAATCTGTACGACTACTGAGAAGATAATAAGAGCGATTATAGATCTGGCATATAGTATACCCATGGCGGCGCTTCCAAGAAACAAGGCAATTCCAAATCCGGTGTCAAAGACGCCAAATGCCGTGCTTCTTTTATCTGCTGAGATCACATGCGAAAGCATTGCTTTAATGAGCGAATCCTGAGACCCCAGGCCGATCCCCCAAAGTACCATTCCGAAAATAATCACATGCATTTTACCCCAAAAAACAAATGGAGCAAAAAATGCCCCTATTAAAAAGGCGGCCAACATTACTTTCGGACCAATTGTATCCAATAATCGTCCCAGAACCAAGGAACTTATTCCCGCTACAGCCATAGCCATCGCATAGAGAATTGGTATCCACTGTAAAGGAATAGTATTAGTTTTGCTGAAATGATATGCTATTAATGCAAAATCCGTAAAGCCGGCTCCGATTAAAGCGCCCCCCAATAAATAAAGCCAGTAAAGCTTTGCTAATCCTTTTGTTTTTTCCCCTGCTGTTTCTTCATTATGCAAATCCTGAGGATTATGAAAAAACAATCTGGCTGTTATAATCATGATTAAACACATCAGCGCGGAAATCAACAAAATGCTGTATCCGTGTTTATAACTGTTTTTTGTAAATAACACCCAGGCTACAACTAAAGGACCAAGCGTTGCGCCGAATTGATCTAAAAACTCATTAAGTCCGAATACCCAGCCGTTGCCCATTTCTTTGCCGGCCAGTGAAATCATTGTTTCTATCGCTGGTTTCCTGATCGCTCTTCCCGTACGTTCTGCTATTATTAATATAGCGGCCACTGGCCAATTACCTGCTAAAGCAAGAGCGGGTACGGCAAGCATATTGATAGAATAGCCGGCAAAGATAAATATCCAATGCTTTTGAGTTTTATCACTCAAAAAGCCTGTCACAGAGCGTAGAGCATACCCGATTAATTCTCCAAAACCGGCTATAAATCCAACCGCGACAGCGCTCGCTCCTAAACTAGACAAAAAAGCGCCATTGATACTTCTTGCTCCCTCATAGGTAAAGTCAGCACATAAATTTACAATGCCTATGATCAGCACAAATCCAAACGTGCTTCTAAAAATGGTGTTTTTTTCCATAATGCGCATTTTACTCATTTTTTGACCGAAATCTAACATATTATGTGATTCAACACGCGGTGCCGATTATTGAGTCTTCACATATCTCATAAGAAATAGTATCCATAGATAAGCCCAGAGGTACGATGCAATAAGGTCGCTTGGCCAGTGAGCACCTAAAGCGATTCTAGCAGCAAAGGCGATGACAAGACCCAGTACGCACACAATCAGAACAACTCCGTTGATTTTAAATTTTGCGCCTTTTCTCACCGCGAGCACGCACACATAGCCGAACGTTGCGGCATAGACAAAGGCTGCAGTTGACGGAAAAGCCGAGCCGGGCGACATACTCGCGACATGAATCAATCCGGGTGCCGGTCTCGGCTGAAAAATTATAAGTCGCAGTAGTCTATCAATTACAAGTATCCCGCCGAAACTTGCCAGAGAAAAAATGGCGGCCTTCATGCCACTGATGGACCAGGAACAGAAAAAGGCAATAGCGATTAAAATTATATAACCGGGGAAGAAGGCAAAAGAGGTTACCCATTTGGCCCACCCGGGATTGGCAGGTAATAGGGACTGAATACATCTTGCAATAAACACATCGCCAGGAAGATAAGGTAACTTTGCAATGAAAATAGTGAGAAATGCCGTGATGACAATGACAATAACCATCGTTATTCTAGTTAAGGTCGTTTTTCTGTCTAATAAAGACATGTTATACTCATAATTGTGACGTATGTGTCTTACACTTAACTCCTAATAAGCGAGTCAAAAGTACATGAAATAGTCGCAGCATTCAATCGTTACTCGAAAAGTAAGCGTAATTAATCTATTAATTATTTAGCGTATGTGGTGGAACTTGAAATAACTTCGTGAATTTTGTCTGCTGGGGCGCCGCACAGCGGACAGTGAACGGGATGTTCCCCACCAATCGCGGTGTACCCGCATGAATTACACACGAAATACCGTTGTTCCGCAATATCCTTGCCTTCGGTCAGTTTCGCGAGAAATCCAGGATAGAGAGAGATCTGTGCTTTCTCCGCCTGATCCATATCATAGAAACTATATCGGGCAAGTCCGAACGCGTTCTCCTGCGTGTAGTGTAAGGCATCAGTATAAACGGTTTGTGCCGCCTTTTGCTTTACGTGCATGAGTGAACCGAGGTTGGCCTTAACGGTTCCCAGACGGTTTAAATTAGTAAAATGGTTGCGCGCATGATACAGTGCCGACTCAGCGGTTGCCCTGAAAAAGTGCGCAAGTCCGTGCAACCCCTTCTCGTGTGCGTCATGGGCAAAAAGTGTTGAGGCGACAAACATCTCGCATTTGCCGGCCAGATCTTTTTCAAGGAACTCGCGTATCTGCGGATCGACGATTTCTTTGTCGTAGTATGTGCCGTCAAGACTTATATGCTCGAAATATAATTTTCCGGAGTCATGGTAAGAAAACTTCAACACATGATGAAAGGCCTTCAACGGATCGACATGTCCCTGAACAGGTTCCAGCCGCGCTCCAGCTCCCGCCGATACTACCAGATGCATGTCATCGACAGTGTCTTCGAAAAAAGTATGAACATGTCCGCACAAGATATAGGACAGATTTCGTTTATATGGTTTTAGGATCTCGCACACATTGATCCATGATGACGGATCCATGCTGTTTGTGCTCATTGAGTTCGGAGGAGGTATATGGAACATTACGACGATATTATTGCGAGAGTAAGCTTCAAGGTTTTTCTTGAGAAATGCAAGTGAGACTTCTGAGAGCATTCGCCGGGAGTTATCAAGAATTATAAATACTGTACGTGCGTTGTATAGGACATAATCCCGCATACCATAAAATTCATCATAGTATGCCGTATCATGGTTACCGCATATCGGGTAGACGGGACATGTCGCGACCGTGTCGACGAAGTGTTTCACCGCTTCGTAGATCTCTCGCTTACCAATGGGAACAATATCCCCCAAAATGAAAGAAAATGCCGGCGTGCCGGTTGACAGTGCCCGGGCAAAAGTATTCATGATCTCGACACCAAGTCCGTCACATCCAGGGTCACCCATGACGGTAAACGTGTCCGCATCAGGCACTTCAGTTGCCGCATCGAAAACTTTGACTATACCATTTCTTGTTTTCATGGTTCTATCCAGAGACAGTGGCGAGAAAATGTCACCTTCATGATATGAAAATGAAGTCTTATTTCTCTGACTTGTCTTTTTTCATGTCACTGAGTTATTCCATTATGTGAGGCTTCATATGGCAAGTTTGTTGGCACATGCTCC
>JBELAT010000086.1:0-9684 GCA_049508565.1 Endomicrobiales bacterium
TCGGTTTTTCGGCTTTCCTTGCAATATTATACCACTATTATTGACGGTATTCAACTTTTCTTCCGTCGACAGATTGTTCGCTTGAGACCTTTTTCAGCATCGACTATTTACATTGTTATCTGCCATCAATTGCACGGTCACAACAAGGTCTTTTTGAACCAGATTTTATCATGTCATGAGAGAGTTTTCTCAAGTATAATGCCCTCTCTTTCATGAACATGCAATGAGATAAATGCATTTCTATCGTCTTTGTAACGCCGTGTCAACACCAGTGCGATCCGTTCCCTCCCATCCCCGAAAGTCAGGTGAAGAAGATTAATTCGCGAGGTGGAGAAAAGATAGTACAAAAGGCTATGTGGCAACGGTGTCTAATAACAATATATGATAGAATCTATCAACAAGACGGAGGCGTATATGCACCAGAGGAATGAATATGAAAAAACTTTTAAAACCCAAAACCCAAAACCCAAAACCCAAAACCCAAAACCCAAAACCCAAAACCCAAAACCCAAAACCCAAAACCCACAAAAAAAGAAGAACCACCACTAAACCTTTCTATATTGTTGGTGTTGGCGCATCCGCGGGCGGATTGGAAGCCCTGACATCACTCATCCAAAATGTACCGCACAATATAGGCATGGCTTTTATCCTTATACAGCATCTGGAACCTAAGCACAAAAGCATGCTGGCGGAGATTCTTTCCAAACATTCAGCTCTTAAAATCGTTGAAGCAAAAAATAACATACGCATACGAACAAACAATATGTACGTTATTCCTCCCAATGCGAATATAATAATCTCTGGCGGCAAACTTAAAATTACTGGCCGGGGAACATCCTTCAAGCAGAAATATCTCCCAATAAACAACTTTTTCTTTTCCCTGGCCAGAGAGCAACGCAATTCTGCAATAGGCGTTATTCTTTCTGGTACCGGTTCTGATGGTACTGATGGCATTAAGGCCATCAAAGCCGCTGGCGGGATAACGTTCGCACAGAATGAAGCGACGGCTGCCTATCCCACGATGCCAGCAAATGCAGCCAGAACAGGGAATGTTGATTTTGTGCTTCCACCACAGGGCATCGCAGAGAAATTGAGCATCATAAGCCATAAACGACCTCAATTGGTAAAGATCTCTGCGCATCAGGAATTACCCGAAAATACTGATTACATGGAAAAAATATTTGAACTGTTAAAAATCAAATTTGGTGTTGATTTCACCTACTACCGCCGCACGACTATTCTGCGGCGACTCACCCGCAGGCTCCAAAGTTATAAATTATATGATTTGAAGGATTATTACGATAAACTGAAAGACAATCCGACGGAAATAACTACTTTATACAATGAGCTTTTGATTTCCGTGACGTCATTTTTCCGCGATCCTGCGTCATTTGTCGCTCTGAGAAAAAAGATTCTTCCATTAATCATTAAAAAAAGGCACGCAAAAGAACCTATCAGAGTGTGGGTTCCAGGATGTTCAACCGGGCAAGAGGTTTACTCGCTCGCTATGACTATCTACGATTATCTGGAAGAAATACATCTTGATACACCCGTTCTCGTATTCGGAACAGATATAAACGAAAGGCTCATAAGCACGGGGCGCTCCGGGTTGTATGCGAAAGCCAGCGTCACCGGCGTCCCCCGCTATTACCTCGATAAATATTTTACGAAAACAGGGGAAGATAATTACCGGATCAACAAAAATATCCGCACCATGTGCATTTTCGCCAGGCATAATATTATTAAAGACCCCCCTCTGAGCAGAATGGATATTATAAGTTTCAGGAATGTCATGATTTACCTTGATCCTATCCTTCAAAAGAAAGTCATAGCCATGCTGCGCTATGCAATGAAACCCGACGGATATATTATCCTAGGTTCATCCGAATCGCTCACAGCATATCCCGAGTTTTTTCACCTGATAGACGAGCGCAACAAAATATATTCAAAGGTTTCGTCAGAACGAAAAGGCAAACTGGATACGGTACGAGTTTCTCGATCAGATGATATTGTGGAGTCAAAAAGGATGGAGATGGCAGTTATCCCCGAAAAACGCCGTGATGGGTTCGAACGTGAAGTGGACAAAATATTCCTTTCAAAGTATAAGCCTGCCGGGATATTAGTCAATGAGGCACTGGAGGTCATTGAGACACGCGGAGAAACCGACCTGTATGTGCATTTGTCACCCGGAAAAATGAGCCCGAACATACTCACCTTAATCCGCAGCGATATGAAGACAGAGTTATATGAGGCTATCCATCAGGCGCAAAAGAGCGGAGCATCAATACTAAAAAGTGGCATCCAGATAAAATTCATGAATATGTTCTACCGTGTCACTATTGAAGTTACGCCGGTAAATATCAATTCAGAGCACTTTTTCCTGATCATATTCGAAAGTGCGAATATTCCATCGGACAGTGGTAGTTCAGTCGTTGACGAGAGTCAGGGCACTGCTTCCGGAACGGACAAGCTGAGGAAAGAACTGCGTTCCATTAAACAGTCTCTGCGCTCGGTGATTACTGAGAATGAAAAACGAAACGAGGAGCTGCGGTTAGCAATCGAAGAGATACAGTCGAGCAATGAAGAACTACAGACACTTAATGAAGAGATTGAAACGGGCAAGGAGGAGCTTGAATCGACGAATGAAGAGCTTGTTACGCTCAACGATGAACTGCAAAACAGAAACCGCGAACTGGTCAACATTAATGCTGATCTCAATAATTTGATGGTTAACATCAATGTTCCAGTGGTCATTTTAGACAAGACCTTGAAGATACGGCGTCTGACGATCCAAGCAAAGAACGTGATGCATGTTGTTGCTTCGGATATCGGAAGGCTTATATCCCAGATCAAGCTGAAGGTCGAAATGCCGGACCTTGGAAGGCTGGCCAAACAAGTCGTTAACAATTCAAAAACAATAGAGCGAGAAGCGACAGACGTTCACGGCCACTGGTATTCAGTGCGCATAACTCCCTACTTCGCTCCTGACAACAAAATTGACGGTGCAGTGGTAACATTCATTGATATAAATGCTCTCAAGTCGCTTCAAAATGAACTGCAAAAAGCCCTCACATACTCTCGCAATCTTGTCGAAACCGTACATAAGCCGCTGGTAGTTCTTGATAAGAATATGTGCATTATTTCGGCAAATGCGAATTTCTTTACAACATTTAATGTGAAAAGATATGAAACGGAGAATAAAAGCATTTACAAGGTCGGAGACGGGCAGTGGAATATACCCGCTTTAAGGAAATTACTGGAAGAAATATTACCCAAGAAAAAAAGTTTTAATAATTTTGAAGTTACTCATAATTTCCCCAGAATTGGTAACCGGACCATATCGCTCAACGCGCGTCAGATACTTGATCAATCAAAAAAACCGGAGCACATTCTCCTGGCAATGCAGGACATTACAAAACTTAAAATGGCAGAACAAGTCCTGCGAAACGATAAGGAGACTTTTAGAGGGATGGTAGAAGAGAAATCAAGAGAACTCATTAAGACTCAACAGGAAATGGATGTTCTTAAACGCCTTTCAGATCTGGGAGAGCTTGCCGCAACGGTAGCGCACGAGCTTCGCAACCCGCTGGCCGCTATAACTATTGCGGCGTATAACCTTAAAAGAAAAAGCAATAGGCCTGATTTAGCAGGACATTTTGAGAATATAACGAAAAAGGTCGCAGAGAGCTCAACAATTATTAATAATCTCCTTAGTTTTTCAAAAGCAAAAGTTCCGCATTATGAAACGGTGCAAATATATGACATTTTAATGGAATGCATTGAACTGGAAAAGAATAAGAACAAAAATAAAAAGATACGAGTAATTAACTCATTCAAATCGTTAATCAATGTCACTTTAGACGCCGACCCCATTCAGCTTAAAGAGTTGGTCACTAATATTTTGGATAATTCTTATGGCGCGTTGTCAGAAAAAGGAATCATACAGGTCCGAGGTACACATGATGGTAAATATTTAAAACTGATAATAAAAGATAACGGCTCAGGAATAGAAAAGAAAGATATGGAAAATATATTTAAACCCTTTTTCTCGACAAAAGCAAAAGGTACTGGTCTGGGCCTTGCGGTCTGTTGGCAGATAGCTCGTTTACATAACGCGATACTGTCAATGAAAAGCACAATCAATAAGGGAACTACTACTACTATTAATTTTCCGCTCAAAAAATCGCAGTAAAGTACCTTTAATACTTCTACCGCTTTTGTTGTGCTTTTTCCTGATAAACATCCCTCTGTTTTACCACGGGACACCCTATTTTTTACTCCTCTCCGTTGATCAAGACACCCATTTTGGGGGTACCGCGGAAGACAGGAAAATGGTCCTGACCCATTTTGTGCAAATGTGATTGGTCAGTGTCTCATTTTAATTTAATGCTAAGGAATTTCAATGTTTCTTAAAATCGTCGTCTAAGAATCCGAAGAACTGGATATTTTCTTGATCAGCGTCGTCAAAAATGCGTTCCATGACCGTGTCTGGATCAAGATTTTTAATAAGAGGCTTAATCTGATGAAAAAGGAATGATTTTCCCTGTTTGTTGGTATAGTTTACTGGGATCATAAAGCCGATGTGGCACATATGGCACGGTTCTTTGGCTTGGCAGACCGTATCAGTAAGATTCTGGTATTCAAGAAGGCGCACCTCTATAATAGGGAGATCAAATTCAAACGAGCAATGAGTGCAGCGGAAAAGAACGGGAGGATGTTTTTTAAACCAGCTGAAAATGCCCATTGGCGATCTCCTTATGGAACGATAGGATTTTAAAGCCTGTAGTAACGCGGCCAAAGAAAATCATGGTAGATTTGCAGACGGGGCAGAGCAACGGGTCGAAGTTAAAGTTTTTGATGAGCATGTCGCGCCAGGATAATTTTTGAATTTGGGGCGAAGGTTTTGAAGATAATAAGGCATTGGCAATGGGTAAAAGTTCAGCGGAGGTTCTGTTGGACAGGAAGCCGTAATAGCGGATATTTCTGAAATAGGAGTCCGGGATGTGAGCGATAAGCCTTTGGATGAAATCTAACGCTGGCAGGGACATGGTGTTGGTAGACTTTGTGTAGTGGTCGAGATACTTAAAGGTGACGATATTATCAATAAACGAGATGATTCTAGTTTCGCCGATGGGCGGTCGTTTAAGGTATTTGCCGAGATATTCGACATTGCGTTTCATGTTTTTTGAAGGTTTAGAAAGTTCGACGACCCACTGCTTGTTGTATAAAACGTTGAGCCAGGAAGAGAAGGCCTGATAGGTTTTAATGTGTTTAAGCTCAGGAGGAAGTTTAAGGGAACCTTTTTTAAATTCTGAGCGAAAAAGGGTGATAACTTTGTAGCGCCACATATCTTTGACGGATTGGTGATAGAAGTAGGCGTCATAGATCCACAGACCGAGGTTATCGCGGAAGGACAAGCCGCCTGCGGTGGTGGACAGGTGGATATGGAAGTTGCGTTTGAGGTCTCTGCCGAAGGTGTGGACGGCGAGAAAAATGCCTGGCAGGAACCCTTGGTCTTTTGACAATTGCTTGATGATATCGGCGGCGAGGATAGGGACTTTATTAAAAAGGGGTCTGTTAATCCAGAAGAAAACCCAGAGTTCGCGGGGCATCGTAAAGGTGATATGCTGCCAGTCAGTTTGAGGGAGAGTATTAAATTTGGTTTGAATCCAGATGTCGGTAGCTTTCTTGCCGCACGGTGGACAAAAGCGGGATTTGCAGGAATGAGGAGCAGAGTTAATGTGTCCACAGGTAAGGCATTTATAAATATGATACCCCAGAAAAGAAGTTCTGCAGGCAAGGAGTTTCAGGACATTGATAATAATGGCGGTTCTTATGAGGGCACGATGTTTGATAAACAGCTTCCACCAGTTGCCATCATGAAGAAAAATATCCCTGAGTTTAACTTTACCGCTGACGAATTCCATAGCGGGATTATACAAAAATATTAGAGTTCAGATAAGTCAGGCCGGCCTTGCCGGCCCTAATTTAAAAAGCTGAAGATGGTTTCCGTTTGACAGTGCGTGAGGGTGGAGATGGGGGAAGGGTGGGTGGTGGGTCGTTCGCAATGACCGGGGTGTTTTCTATTGCCTGATTACTTGAAAGGCGGTAGATCAAAGGGACAAAGAGCAAGGAGAGAACAAGCGCAAAAGAAAGACCGCCGATAACAGTAATGGCCATAGGTTGCGTCGCACCCGATCCGTGTTTTCCCAGGCCCAGAGCCAGAGGCATAAGATCGATGATGGTGACCATCGTGGTCATAAGAACAGGGCGCAGCCGGTAAACGGTTGCTTGAACAATCAAATCATCCAGAGGCAGTCCTGCGGTGTTGTTTTTACTCATAAAATTATAGCGGTCGACCAGAAAGATAGATATACTTACCGCGTGGCCGGTTAACATGATCATCCCCAGCATCGAAATTGAGTTAATCGACTGACCGGTAAAGAAGAGTGTATACACGGCTCCTAAAACGCCCAGGGGAACCGCTGTCATGACGATAAGAGGCTGTCCCAGCGCTTCAAATTCTGAGGCCAGGATCATGTAAATAATTATTGCACCCAAAATCATGGCAAAAACTGAAGATTGCATTGATTCTCGAATGGCCAGCATTTCGCCCGTAATCGTTGTGGTTATATCGTCTTTTTGAGGCATATCATCGAGAACATTCTGTAATCTTTTTACGGCACTGGAGAAATTACCCTTGATGCTGCCGGTGACCAGGTATATACGCTGTCCTTCAGACCGTTTAATTTCAGGAACAGATCTCACCATTGCCGCCACGCTAACCTGTTTGAGTTGTATGGTCATACCCCACGGCGAATACGCGGTCATTTCCATGACTTTCTGAAGAGTGTCGCGGTCTTCCGGTCGCAACGTTACCCGGATATCGCGTTCCTCATCAACGAGTTTAAGTTTGGTAGCAACATAACCTTTAATCGCGGCCAGAGCCATGGCGGAAATGTCCTGAGTAGAGAGTCCAAAAAGCGATGCGCGTTCACGATCCACCTGTACTTTAAGTTCCGGGACAAGATCCATTGGCGTGATCTTGATACCGTAAAATTCCGGCAGTTCACCCATCGCTTTTTTGATATCTTCGGAATGGGCCCGCAATTTATCGAGGTCCTTGCCTTTTACTTCAATAGTCAGACCAGATGAGGCACCGATAGATGTGCCAAACAATCCCTGCTGGGTAATAAATTCCGTTTCAAGTCCCGGTATGTTCCATGTTTTTATTTCTTTATTTATGTCTTCCACAATTTCTTCAGTTGGCAGTCCTTTTTCCGTGAGGCGGCAGACGATTCGTGCCTGGTAGGAAGCCAGAGATTCGGTGGCCGCAGTACCCAGCTCATCACCCGTTGACCCGACTATGGCTGAGAGATCTTTTATTTCACTGTAGCGGGAGATTACCTTTTCAATACGCTTGGTCAGGTTGTTGGTGTCCGCTAGTGGAGTTTGAGGAAGCATGTTTATGTTAAGCACAAAGTGCCTGTCATCGGATTTCGGCATGAATTCTTTAGGGATAGCGTAAAAGACTAGAGCTGCAAGAGCAGTATAGACGCCCAGGACCAGCAGTAGTTTTTTCCAGGGCCACTTCAAGACCTTGCGCAAGAGGGGGGTAAAGGTGTGATCCGCGAATTTCTTGCCAAAATCAGTGCTGAATTTTGAGAGGTCCATTTTGAGAAGCAGTGTGGGCACAAGAAATAATGCGACGAAAATAGAGGCAATCATTCCAAACGATATGGTCAGTGCGAGTTGTTTAAACAGCTGTCCCGCCATTCCGGTAATAAAGATAAACGGTATGAAAATGGCGATCGTGGTTATGGTGGAGCTCAGGACTGTGGGAACCAGTTCATTGACCGAATCGAAAATGAGATCTTTCTTATTCTTCCGGGGCTCCTTGTGGTACGCGACAATGATGTTTTCCATAACGACGTTGGCATTATCGACGACCATGCCGAACCCTATGACGATACCGCCGAGCGACATGGTGTTTATCGTAATATTTTCGAAATACATAAATATGAGGGTGACAAACGTTGTCAGAGGTATAGCAAGATTGATTATAATAGAGGCCGAAAGGCTTCTCATGAATATAAGCAGAATAATAAGCGAGCAGATACCTCCTTCCAGTGCGTTTTTATAAATATCATTGATGGATGCGCTGACAAATTCCGACTGATCGTAGATGATCCTGACATCGACATTGGCTGGGATTTTGTTGGTTATTTCAGCGAGTTTTTTTCGCACTACTTTAGATATACTGATGAGGTTAGCACCTGATTGAGGATAAATGCCGAGAGAAATGTTCTCTCTGCCGTTATAGCGGGAAAAACCTGTTTTCTCTTTGAGTGAGTCTTTAACGTCGGCGATATCACGCATGAAAACGACCTTGTCGCTGCGCACGGGTTCCGCGTTGCGGATGCGGCGCTGGCGGTAGGAGGGTTCATTTTCATCCATATGCTTGCCAAATGAGAGCTGGGCGATATCGTTGAGGGTCTGAAATTCACCCACCGTTTTGACGAGATATTCGGAGGATTCTTCCTTGATAGTGCCGGCGGGATAGGTGATATTGGCGTCGCGCAACGAGCTGATAATATCGGTGATTGCGATCTGGTTTGCCAGTAACCGGCCTTTGTCGATTTCAACAAGAATCTCTTTTTTTTCTCCGCCTCTGATTTCTATTTTAGCAACACCATCAAGACGTTCTAGCTCATCTTTAATACTTTTTTTACAGAAGGTACGCAGATCTGACATCTTCCAGGGATCTGATTCATCATTGGTATAGCTTACCGAAAGAATCATTGCCTCCACCTGCATTGGGTTGAACTTAAGCACGACAGGTTCGTCGGCGTCCCGGGGGAGGGTATCTTTGATAAGATCGATTTTTTCCCGCACGTCCATTGTCGCCAGATCCATGTTCGTTCCCCAACGGAACTCAACGGTGACGACTGACGATCCTTCTTTCGATACTGAAGTGACTTTTTTGACATTTTTTACCGTGCCGATAGTTTCTTCAATGAGTTTACTGATAAGTTTTTCGGATTCCTCGGGGCCTGCACCTTCGTATTTGGTGATAATGGTAATCTGGGGATATTCCATAGAGGGAAACAATTCCTGCGGAATACGGCTCCATGATATCAACCCCATGATGATCACACCAACAAAAATCATGATTGTCGTTACAGGCCGTTCAACCGGCAGTCGCATGAAATTCATAAAAGCTCCTGATATACTGTCATATAAATTAAAGGTCCCACATCTATATCACGTTTAGTTGCTCTATCTCAATGTTCCTGAGGGTCTCAAAAAAAAGTCCCTACTTATTAAACCTTATTGCTACGATGAACTCAAATCTCACCACGAATAAATCAACCGCAGTTTACTTAACAAAAATTCAACCCATTGTCCAACCCAATCGCACAGGGAACGCCATAACTGCGGGACGGTATCTTCTACGTAATGGGTCGCTTTCTCCATCGAAAGATATGCTACCGGTACGATAAATAACGTCAGTATGGAGCCGGTTATGGTGCCAAAAAGCACCGTAAGTCCCAGCGAGCGCCACATGGACGCTGCCTCGTCCTTACTAAGGACCATCGGAACAAGTCCCAGAGTTTTCATGAGAAGGGTTATGAGTTCAGGACGAAGACGTTCTTTGCACGATTCGAAAATCACGCGAATGAG
>JBELAT010000087.1:0-11248 GCA_049508565.1 Endomicrobiales bacterium
TTGCCTTATTTTCTACCACAAAAACCCTCCTCAGATATTTTGACGTTTATAGTTGACTTTCGATTGCGACTAATTGATTAAGTCTATCATAAGAAATGAAACTGACAACGCTTCAATGAAAAGCACGTTTTATGAGAGTACATTTCATATTATAATGGTAAATCTTAGTACAAAGCAAGCCTACCAATAGAAGATACGACTTGCAGTAGTTGGTCCACTCGGCCCGATGATTACTCATTGCTTATTGACAGCCCTTTTGGGCGAGTTCATGGAAGGACTTAGCTTTTTTTATTATACAACTTAAACGACAAGTTGTGAAATTGCGCTAATTCATTGCGCTAATTCCTAACTCTTTTCAAACGACTTCCTACACCTGATAAAGAAGTGCTCTATTTGTCTATAGACTCTGGGTCGGCTGTAATACTTTATTCGATAACAACAGCACGTGAAATAAAGTCATGTAAAAGCAGATATAGGCTATTCACAAGCACTACCGAATCTGGGAAAATAAGCTGTCAGTATGCCTTTTCAATCTGATGACGTTAATTTTACAAAATGGGGTTCACCATGAGAAATTATGTAGCAGTTATTACTGCATTATTTTTGCTAAATGGGTATGTTCTAGCATCAGATTCAAACAAAGATGACATGTCTGTAAAACCTGACACGTCAACACTGAACCACACAAAAATGCTGCAAGATTACGTCATGATGAAAAACTCAAAGATGTATGTAGTAATAGATGGTATCAAAAATACTTTAGATTCAGATATGACATTGCTTAACGGCACCGTAATGATGAAAGATGGCACTTACCGATTGGAAGATGGAACAATAATGAAAATGAAAGAAGGTGAAAAGATGGATATGGATGGTGATTTGACTGACTGAAAATGAACCGGCATCATTTACCACATTCTACAGATTGTACCATTATTAGGCTTTCAATACAGAGGAGCAAAACATGAAGAAGCTATTGACGGTTTTTGTCGTAGTTGGTATGTTGTTTTGTGGCAATATTGCCCAAGCATTTCCGTGGGGTCATCATGGATATTATTTTCGTGGCGGCCATTGGTGGCTGGGAGATGCGATAGTTGAAGGACTGGTTGTGGGCACCGTTATTGCGACCCTCCCACCTCATTGCAGTACCGTCTATGTCGGAGGGATTCCTTACTATTTTGATGGTACATACTATTATCAAGGTTCTCCCAATGGCTATGTTGTTGTTCAGCCGGTCGAACCAATGCAAAACCGGCCAGTTACTTCTTATGAAAACGTTCCAGTTCAATCTCAGCCTGCATCGCCAATTCATAACACAGGGAGCGTTACAACCATCATTTCCAATAGTGATGGAACTTCCACAAAAGTCATGTTGGTAAAAAAAGGAAATGGCTATGTGGGACCAGATGGTGAATTTTATGAGTCTATGCCAACAATGAAACAATTGAAGGCTGTTTACGGCAAATAAACAGGTTAAAACGATTATTTGCACGGGGTCACAATGAGTTCATGATATTGTATTATGCCAAAATAAATGAGGAGTTCATGATGAAAATTTACTTAACCGTGCTCGTATCAATGTTTCTGCTCAGCATGTACACATTCGCAGCAGATATGAATTCGGAAGATATGACAATTAAAAAGGATACTTCAACCGAAAATCAAGGTCTCAGTCCGTATGATTACGTTGAGATGAACGAGGGGACAATGATGATAGTACAAAACGGAGTAAAAAAGGTCATGGACACCAACAGGGTCATGCTTAACGGCACAGTGGTGCGAACGGATGGCAGTTATCAATTGTCCGACGGTTCCAAAAAAATGATGAAAAACTGCGAAAGAATGGATATAAATGGCATTGTGATGGAGGGAAGCTGTCAATAATAAACCGACACGAGGCAAGTGTTCACTACATGCTTCATGTAGCCGAGACTCATTCTCTTATTCACTCGTGCACAACAAAGGATCTCCTATCCATAGACCCCATAAAGACTATAGAGCTTCCGAAGACTCGATTCCTAATGCTAAATGAGAAGAGTATTGTTCTTGAGGAGGCTCCGTTTGTTTTGCCGACATAATACCTTCTGAAAACAAAAAAGCACCACTAACACACAGTATTCCTGAAAAGAGCAGAGCATGCGGAGCACCAATGATTCCCCCAAGGCTACCTGCGATCAAACTACCGAACGGTGCCATTCCCATAATTGCCATTGCATAAAACGCCATGATGCGCCCTCTTTTGTCATCGTCAACCAATGTCTGTAGCAGCGTATTACTTGAAGCTGCTTGAACTGTCATCCCACAACCGCTGACTGCAGCAAGAATTAAAGAAAGCCATAACAGTCTTGAGAAAGATACCGCTATTAATCCAAACCCGCATACAGCAGCTGAGACAGGTATCAACGCACTTAAATAATAGCTATTCTTTCTTGAAGCAAGATATATCGCTCCGCATAACGCTCCAAAACCAACAGCACCCATAAGAAATCCCAGGGTGTGAGGACCGCCACCAAGGACCTGTTTTGCAAAAACTGGCATTAATATCTGATACGACATTCCCGTAAGACTTACCAGTCCAAGCAAATATAAAATAGACCGCATGGGAACTGATCGGTACACATAGAATAGTCCTTCCCTAAAATCAGCCGTAATATTCGACTTTTTGAATTCTTTTACTTTGCGAGGTATTTTCATGGCATATAAAGCTATTATAATGACAATGTAGCTCACACTATTGATAAAAAAACAAATTCCTTCACCTACTGAAGCAATTAATAGCCCTGCAATTAAAGGACCTATTAGCCGTGCTCCATTTCCCATTGATGCATTCAACGCAATGGCATTGCCAAGATCTTCTTTATCTTCAACCATTTCAAATACAAATGAGTGACGGGCAGCAACATCAAAAGCGTTGATTATTCCGAGCATGAAGTTTAAAGCGACTATCCAATAGACGGTTATCATGCCTTTTATAACAAGTATAGCAAGGACAAGCGCTTGCACCATGGCAAGAATCTGGGTAATAAGCAAGAGAGTCTTTTTGTTGCACCGATCAGCCATGACCCCGCCGACTGGAGCAAGAATAATCGAAGGAATACAGCTGACAAACCCGACAAGGCCGAGCAAAACCGCCGAGCCCGTCAGACGATATACCAGCCAGCTTGTTGCAATATACTGCATCCACGTGCCTATTAAGGACGTTCCCTGTCCCACAAAGAACATCCAATAATTGCGATTTTTAAATGCTCTAAACGTTGATTTAATAGACATCACATGCTCTTTTATCATAAGTAGACACAGCCGTTATTGTATTGCCGGTGAGTACACATAGAATATCAGATGTGGCTTTTTATTACATCCTTTGAGTTTGCTCACATTATTATATAAGTAATCTTCAGATATCTCAAGGGATCTGTAGGAGCTTGTTTAAAGAAAGTTGTTTGTATCACCGCTAGGGCGATATATATTTCTGGTTGTGTTTGTGTAAAGTTTTAGTATAATTTAGAATACGTTTTGCAACTTTCTTTGCCCTTAAAGTGTCTAAATTATAAGGGATTAAAAAAGAAAAAAGTGACTAACCTTTAGCGGGTCACCCTGTGGTTTTTGGCATTATTGTTTTCACACATAATAATCACAAAAGCTCGGGGACGTTTCAAAGGACAAAAAGATTACTGTAGATTGGATGTTTACATATGCCCCAAAAAGTTATTTTTTACGATGCTTCACTGAAACGATGGCGCTGGATTAAACGTATTGGCATGGCAGCTGCTCTTGTTGGCGTTGTGGTGTCAACGCTATTTTTTATAAGCCTGGTATTCATTCCAGTCTTTAAACCACTGGCCAGCGCTGTTTCACCGGCACGCCATACGACGCATCCTCCTCTCCCGTCGATGTCGGTACACAAGAAAAAACTTCAACAGTATCTTCTCAAACGAATCCATGCCGATTTTCAACATGAAATATCCCGTGAACGCAGTTTGCAACCGGGTGCAATTCAACAGAAGACAGAAAAACGAAAAATAGTCGCTGCTTTCTACGCCGTCTGGCAGGAGACAGGTCTGCACTCTCTGCAGGCCAATGCCGGCAATCTGACCCATCTCATGCCGGAATGGGTACATCTGTCGCCTGACGCCATGGGGCTTGTGCTCAACGACTGGAACCCCAGCGTGGTGCCTCACAACCGCGATGTTGAAAAAGTCGCCCGTCAAAACAATGTCGCTATCATACCTATACTCAATAATGCCGACCAGACCAGTTTCGATCCGCACAGGGTGCATATTCTTTTGTCGGACATGGCTCGGCAGAAGAAAGTAATAGACAGCGTTCGCAACTGGCTTGTCAACAATCACTATCAGGGATTAAATATTGACTTTGAAAATATGGAACCCGGTGACGTGAAACGGCTGCCAGCATTTCTGTATAAGATGCAAAAATCGTTCCACACCTCAGGCCTTATCCTGAGTGCCGATATAGAATCGGGAGGTGACAGGACCACCTGGGGACTCATTGCAGGCGCCTGCGATTTTGTCGTACTCATGAGCTACGATGAACATGCTGATGGCAGTACGGCCGGACCGATCGCGTCAATGAAGTGGTATCGATCTCTCTTGCATACCGCAGCGAAACTGATTCCGCCGGATAAGCTGGTAGTAGGACTAGGCAATTACGGGTACGACTGGATCGAAGGGACGTCTCATGCTGAGTCGTTGACCTTTCAGGAGGCCCTGATAACAGCATCAGATAACAGACCGGACGAAAAACCATCGGAAATCATAGATTTTGACCCTGAGGCTCTTAATCCAACCTACACCTATACCGACGATAAAAACAAGGCACATGAGGTTTGGATGCTTGATGCCGTGACAGCGGCCAATCAGTGGACACTGGCGGAAAGGATGAAAGTCCGGGGAGCAGCACTGTGGGTGCTGGGATCTGAAGACCCTGCAGTTTGGAATATCCTTAATTCAAACACACTGGAACATCCCATTGGGTCTGCGTCACTTCAACACATCACTTTTCCCTATGACGTGGAATTTATCGGAGAAGGTGATATTCTGGGTGTTAAATCATTGCCACGGCAGGGACACCGCGTTATCGAGGTTGATCCGAAAACAGATATTTTCACCGACGAATCCTATACCAGTTTCCCTTCAGCATTTGTGTTTCAGCGCGACGGCCTTCGTCACAAGATGGTGGCACTTACTTTTGATGACGGCCCCTATGAACCCTACACGTCGGAAATTCTCGATGAACTCAAAGAGTTTAATGTCAAGGCGACATTTTTCGTTATTGGAGAAAATCTCGAGCGTCATCCTGATGTTATTGAACGCATCTGGAAAGAAGGCCACGAAATCGGCAATCATACCTACACGCATCCCAACATTGGGACGATATCAGAAAAACGCGCAACGCTTGAGATAAACGCTACCGAACGGGCGCTGCAAAGTGTTCTGGGAAGATCGACGATATTATTTCGCGCTCCGTATAATGCCGACGCTGAACCAACCAGCGCCGAAGAAGTCTGGCCGGTAGTATTTGCATCAAAATTAGGTTATATTACGGTCGGCGAATATATTGATCCGCAAGACTGGCTGCTTGAAACTGATGAACCTGGCACGAGACGCGTTAAACGCACGGGTGAAGATATCGCTTCAGAGATCATTTCCATGGTGCATACCGGTCACGGCAATTGCGTCCTGCTCCATGACGGGGGCGGGGACCGTCATTTGACTGTAGATTGCCTGCCGACTGTTATTACAACGCTTGAGCGGGAAGGGTACCATTTTGTCACGGTTTCGCAGCTGCTCTCTATGACACGTGATGAAGTGATGCCTCCGGTGAAATCAAATGATGCACTTATTATCGATACTGACCGCATAGTATTTGAAACGAATTATGTCATTGAAATGGCCCTGCGAACAGCTTTTATCTCAGCGATCATTCTGGGCACCCTGCGCGTCTTGATGATTACCGTCCTGGCACTGATCGCTTATCGCAAAGAAAAAAGAATGGTATTTGACTCCTCATTTAAGCCGAAAGTCAGTGTTGTCATTGCTGCCTTCAATGAAGGCAAGGTTATTTCAAACACCATCCACGCTGTTGCTGTAAGCCGCTATCCGCTCCAGGAGATAATTATAGTTGATGATGGATCAACTGATGATACTTTTGCAAAAGCGCAGATATGCGGAAATCAGTATCCCCTTATAAAGCTTATTCATCAGCAAAACAGCGGTAAAGCGACAGCGCTTAATAAAGGCATAGCCCTGACAACGGGTGAGATAGTGGTGTGTCTCGATGCAGACACACTGTTTACCCCTGATACAATTTCTTTTCTGGTGCGGCGCTTTATTGACACCCGGGTTGGTGCAGTTGCCGGCAACGTTAAAGTCGGTAATCGGATAAATATATTAACCTATTGGCAGGCCATTGAATATATAACAAGCCAGAATATCGATCGTCGTGCATATGCGAGTCTCAACGCCGTGACTGTAATTCCCGGTGCCGTTGGCGCGTGGCGTAAAGAAGCATTACTGGCAGTGGGTGGGTATGTGAGTGATACCCTTGCCGAAGACATGGATCTCACCTGGCGTATCAGAAAAGCGGGCTGGCGTGTTGATAACGAGAGCAAGGCAATTGGTTATACAGAAACTCCCGATACTATTCACTCATTGTTTACGCAACGGTTTCGCTGGACTTTTGGAACAATACAATGCCTGTGGAAACATCGTTCTATGCTCGGCCATTATGGATGGTTTGGCGGGCTCATGCTTCCCGCACTATGGGTGTTTCAGGTTGGCTTTCAAATTATTTCGCCGCTGATCGATCTGCAGATTATATGGGTACTGACAACGTTTGTTCAATCATGGTTCGGCCGAGGGCTCTTAAACCACGACTGGCAACCATTTCTGCATGCGCTCAACAACCTGTATTTTATCGGTTGTATGTATGCCTTCTTTTTTGTTATCGAACTTATCGGCGGGGTAGTGGCTTTTAGGATCGAGAAAGAAAAAATGCGTCTATTATGGTGGTTATTTTGGCAGCGATTTGTGTACCGACAGCTCATGTACGCAGTTGTGATCAAATCATTGAAAATGGCCATGCATGGCCTCAATATTGGCTGGGGCAAACTCGACAGAAAAGGTACTTCCACACAGCGGATTCAGCAATAGGCACACGTTATGGCAGACAGCACAACTATGCACATCGGCCATTGTTGGTCGGGACTTTACTTTTTGATATTGCTACTGCGCTGATGCATCATCAAAGCATCTTTAATTTCGCCGCTTTGCTATCTATTACGAGCTCGTTTTTTCAAAAAGGGATATACCCTTTTGTTTCCACGTCAACGATTATTTGTCCCCGAGTATAACTACATTTCTGGTCCGATCGAGACATTAATTGGATGGAATCAGTGTTAGAATTTTGCTCCGAGTGAAAGCGACAATATTGACTGTGAACTTGAAATTTCATGACCTTCAGTCCAATAGTCTCTTGTACCATCGTAAGCCTGATCATTTTCAGTCCCGGTCAGATCATAATTAATCCAATCCCATTTTCCCATTAAAAACAACTTTTCACTTAAATTGTACCGTGCCTGTATGCAAATCTTATAAGCGCTCCCTACTAAATTAGTAGTTGAGTCTATCTGGCGAAGGATATGGTCATCTTCATCGGAAATTTGCGCAAAGGGAGAGTATCCAAGACTCAGAAGCACGGAAAATGAATTAGTCTTCTCTAACTCAGTGGCGAGTTCTATATAGGGCATACTCGTTGTTGTTGCATAGGTTCCTATCAGTCCGGGTTGCGTGGTCTGTATGCTTGGAATATACGGATTTCCGTTTTGATCATAATAATCAAATTGATTGAGATTGCTCATCTCCCATTCAAGATGTTCATACAGATAGGCGGCGCCGACTCCATATTTAAAGTGTATGTTTTCAGCATCGTACTTAGACAACCAATAACGAGCACCCATGTCGACTGTTATTGTTTGCAGGTCAGAATCATTGCTGGAATATGTTTGTATTACTCCGGGGATAAGATAATCGGTATCTTGTTGCTGGCCGGCAAACGTTGTAATGTTTTTAGAAAGCTCACCCCGGATATCAATATTTTTGTTTATCGAATATTCGTTTCCGACAGTAGCTATAGTGACATTAATCGGAAATTGCAGTTTGCTTACAGGAAAAGGGATCGACTGGTTTATCTGCTGTGTCGGGTCAACAAAAAAGCTTCCGATTTGATACGTTACGTCCCCTGTAAATGTACCCACCCCAGCCCAACACGCATAGTTCTTACCATCAAGCTCATAATCGCTAAATGCACACATCCCGAAAAAGGCAATAATGAAAGGAATAAACAAGACTTTCAAAACCATTTGTTTCATTTTAATCTCCCCTACTACCATGATTTAAAACATGATTTCAATCATGAGTGTTCACATGTGTTAAACAATCGGTGTGCCAGACTGATACCATTTATAATTTAAGTCCATGAAAAGACACTGAATGGGTTTGCTCATCGCCGGTCCCAGTGTCTAAGCCAAAATCAATAGCTAAATCAAATGGAGGTTTAAGATCATTGGCGGTAGCGTCCGTCTTTTTTTCCGCGACCACCATTAGCTGGTTTTTACTGCGGGCATTAAGGCTGGTCTTTTGTGAACGCTCAATTTTGATCTCTTTGCCTTCACTATCGATTAACAATCCCTTCACTACTTCCAGTGAGGAATTTATTTGAGAATCTATCGTAAAGAATACGACCACACCCTGCTTGTTGAGCCGAACAGAATCAACGGTAACAATAAGAGGACCAGCCCTCATTTTTTGTTTTACATTCCCGGAAGATGCGCTTTTTGGCTGAGACTCAGATAATTCAAGCCGGGACGAAAGCTGCTCGAGATCTGATGTTTTCTTAAACGTGGTCTTTGTCGCTGCAACAATCTGCGCTGTCTCGGTAGAAATAGCTTTAATAGTCAACACTATGTAGCTATCCATCGTTGTCACGGTGCCGGTCACTATCGCGTCAATGCCGGCAAATTTGCCAAGCTCCTTAGCGTTATCGGGATTAACAAGTCCCGACATGGTAAGTTTATGCTCCGCCAGGATATTATTGATATTTGCACGATCAACAACTGAAACACCTTCTTCATTAACCATTTCAACAGACAATTGTTCCGCAAGATATCTTCCAAGCTCAGTGGTCCTGCCTTGCAAATCCACAAAATCAATAAAACCTATTCTCTTTATGTTGCCACCAACAAATCTTTTGCTGAGCTTCGCTGACAGATTATAAAAATCCGGTTTAGCACCAATGGTTTCAATCGATGTATGATGTGCAGATGCGTGTTGAGAAGTGGCACATCCTGTCATCAACATAAATAATGCGGGCACCAGCAAAACCAGCTGCACTATTGCCATACGTTGCTACCCCCCGTAGTTGGATTTTTTTCTTCTGCCTTTTTCACTCCTGCGGCGCATGAGCTCTTTGTGCCATGTCATGAATATTTTAGTTGCTCATCATCCAGCGTAAAGCCCTCATAAGGGGCATGTCTTTTCAGGCACTTTAGAAAAACTTTTACTATGATATATCCCCTGCAAGAAGACCATATCTGCATGGCTGGCAAATCCCGCTTTAGTGTCTTTGAGCTGACCATCGACGCCTAAATATCTTTCTTCAACATCATTTCCTAGTGCATCATATTTCATATCAATAATAGCACTTCCATTTTCATTTTCAATTAATTTTCTGTCTTTATTTAAGTACCGCTCTTCTATCCTATTGCCACGCTTATCATACTTTCCTTGAACAATAACAAACCCGAACTTGGTCGGCTTTAACTGTTCATCGGTTCCATAATAGCGAACCTCTACCACATTTCCATGACTATCATATTTCCACTGCGTTATAGCAACTCCCTCTTCGTTTTCTTTCAACCGGTCATCTGCACCATAGAGTCTTTCTTCGGTTTGATTTTTCTGTTGATCATATTTCCACCGGGTTATAGCAATGCCGTACTTATTTTCAAGCAATTGACCATCTTGCCCATGATTTGCCGATTCGATACAATTGGCAGACGCATCAAATTTTCTAACAAGTTCATATTCGCCATTTGCATCTACTATTTTATTTCCCGCTTTATTTAATCTATCAGATTTCACAACGAGACCTCTGTCGTCGAGCTCCCATATATATTGTGCTACCCCCTTATTGTCTTCAGTGGGTTTGCCGTCCTGATCGAAGTTGAACATATTCGTTGCATTGTTGTTTTTATCCAATTGCAGGCTTATAGAATAGACACCGGTATCGTCTTGCGTTGGTTTTCCGTACGCATCGAGGAATATCCTTCTGTCATAGCCATCCTGATGTTCTATTTGTATTTGAGCAACCTGGAAATAGTCATCCCGGTGTAATGTACCACCTTTAAGATACTCTATTTTAATCGGTCTCATTTTCTCATCATACATAAAGTGATAACAATTAATCTTCCGAGCACTCCCATCGGATATGGCGTATCGTCCGACTATATCATGTTTACCATTATCTTCAGCTTTTCGGTAATAGTTGATATTTTTCTTCGCACACCCGCTTGAAGCAAATAGTGATGCCGTCAAAAGTATCGAAACAAACAAAAACCTTTTATTCATACTGTCCCCCGCTTTCTTTTTCATTGTTGTCATTGATGTTTTTGACTACCGACTTGCTACCGCTATGCATATGCTATCTTTTAGCAAAATATTTGCATTGTTTCCATTGTTTTACCTCATCACTGCACACTTTTGTGTCTTTTCGCACCGTCAGCATCTGTGCTATTTGAGTTTATTTAGACATCATTACATTTCAGTTTTGCATTATTACTGCACCGTTTAAATATAAAAGCCTAGAACTTGATTCCCAGAGATATCCTGTTGGTTGACCCCAGATCGCCGTACGGCATAAACGCATAATCGAGACTGTAATTTTTATACGTGCAGCCCACCCCTCCACTGATCCCCTCAAAACCCGTGACATTCTGCGTCAACGTCGTGTACCCTACCCGCACTGAGCCGGAGAGACTCTTGTCTATTTTCCACGTGTATTCCGTCCCGCAGCAAAAATAGGGCGCGTTATCGATCGGCGCATCGATGTCGACCGATAATATGAGCCCGCTTTCAAGGCTGTAGGCGCATCCGGCTTTAGCCGTCAGCGGAAGCTGTTCGGCTTGGTCGGAAAACTGCATCGCTGTCCCGGCATTTTGTACGCACGCTCCCAC
>JBELAT010000088.1:0-9568 GCA_049508565.1 Endomicrobiales bacterium
CCTAGGGTTCCATCCGCCTTATACGAATTTATATAATTGTATACTGAATTGACATGTACTCCAAATGCCACCGCGATTTCCTCTTGCGTTCCCTTTCCCGTTTCGTACATCTGTACGATTACCATCCGCTCCGCTGCTTCATCCACGTTTGCCCATCGCATGAATATCTGACCGTTGATTAATGCTTCCGTTTCCTCCGGACCTCTCAGCACTTGGATCCGTCCAAATGCCCCTTGGTTTCCCAGTAATTCATCGCTCATTTGATTATACCCCCTTCTCGAGGTATAATTTTACCATTTTACGCAAAGTCAAAACCCACAAGGGATTTTTGCAAATTCTCTCCGTCGATCTTCCCTTAAGTGTGGCTGTTTGCTACGACCTCTGTCTAAACAATAATACATCATAAGCCGCCATTTCTCATTGCTTATTTGAACGTTTATCCTTGTCCATTATCACATAGTTTTGAAACCATTAATCATTAGATATTTTCACCATGCAAAAACCGCGTTTGTCCGAAACTCACCGTGTTGACAGCCCTTTTTGATCTTATCTCATCGTGTTTATGTGGATTACGCTTGTCAGGCGCGGCCTAACCGTCATAAAAGTATACTGTAGCGCAGTGTTCATCGAATCTTGCCTATTTTTTTATAGCCTCGGTATTTTGAATCTAAACTGAAATCCCTGGTCTAACAGGTTGCCGAGCCATTTATTGAGAAAGTTATCCAGTTCATTTTTTGTTTTCAGGCTCGCATGTTGCTGATCATCGTACACTGCTGTATATATAAAGGCATTTTGAAATGTCATTGCTTCTGCGGTTTTTCCCAGATAGTTAATACGGATTGTCATATCAGGATCTGCGATAAGGTCGCCATTATGAACATAATTATGCGCAAGCGCAATGATGTTATGTGAAATAATATCTACATGTAAATCCATGAAAGGACTATTTTTTATCTTTATTGATTTTCGCAGTTCTATCAGCCCCAGAACATTGAGTTTCTCATAAATATGTGCATTTACTGTCTTTATCATGTGAGATCCCTTGATTTAATTTAGAGTTTTATAAATTCAAATGATTTAAAGTCTACATCTTTAGAGTCAATGACAAGCACATCGTTTGACTCCTCATTAACTGCATCGAAACATGCAAAGCGGGCAATCTCCTTTGGCGAATAAGTGGTTATCAGCCAGCCACTACTGTATGAACAGAACTTGTACATAATGCTTTCTCCTTGTCAACAATTTATCCAGCCCCCCGCCTGGGTAGCGAAGGGCTGGAATAGTGAATTATTTCTTTCGTGCCGGCGTAGCTGTCGAAGCCCTCGTTTGCGGCACCTGCGAATCTTGATTATCGGTTCCATTTTCTCTTTTATAGTTTATTCTTTCAACGTCGAGCACAATATGAATTTTATCCGGGTCTTGCTTACCTAGAAATCCAACTATGGGAACACCACCGAAGTATCCACTAAAAAAAATGTTTCCCTGACTTCCTTCTTTCTGTGAGAGATGTCCTACAAACAACTGATTTTTCTGCGTCATGGTCGTTTCTCCTTTGATTTTGAATGAGAGAGTCGCACAATACCTTCATCACCTCGCTTTTATAAATGCTCGTCTCTATTCATTGTATGGTTGGACTGTCTTTTGAAAAATGTGTTCCTCCGTTTATTTTGTAAGAACTGCTGGATGTAAATATCATTTTCGCTGACATATTCCTGCATTTATCGTTTTACTATTGACAGGTGGCAGTGATCTAGACACTGAAAAAGCCATTTGAAGATTCTCAAAGGTGATCTTTCTAAGACACTCTAAGAATGATTTGCTTTCTGAAGGCTCAGAAACAATCTGATAGAAATTTTCTCTGATCGCACGCGCATTGACATCCTTACTATCTGTTCTTGCAGCTTTTCCCCAGATAAGTTTTATGCACAGAAACTCACCCTTTTTGAAAAGGTGAGCATCAATTTCAAGCTCACACATCGTTGATGATGAGTAAAACGATCGTTTTAAAAGCTGAAATTCTCTTTTAACAATTTTTCGAGATTCCATCCCAACCACTTTTGCGACATAACTCTTTTCGCTAAACAGGTCTCCCGGCATTTTTACGGGTACAAACATGATGTCAACTCCCTGCAACAGTTTTCGTATCCAGACATCACACGCTTGTGTATTGCTACAACCTCGAAAGAGACCACAGGTACCACACAGGCGTGCACATTGTCCGTTTGGTACTGCGTTAAGCAGTGACGCGGCTTTTCTTAGCTTTTTGACATTGCTAAAATAGACGATACCGCATGTTGACCCGTCATCAACATAAAAACTGTTGCCATCGCGTGAGAGGTCTCTACATATTTCATTGCCCCCCAGAAGACCGTGTACTTGTCTCACATACGTTCCTTTTTCGTGGTTGTTTGCTCAATATTCGATACGTTTGACGATATATAATAAAATCGGTGTATCATTTCTAACGCTTATGCTGTAACTTGAGGCTTTATCAAGATCATCCTGAGCTGCTTTTGATAATTCCTGAACCGCCGAACCGGCAACGGGTGAAGCAAGCGAAGCACCCGTCCCTGCTGCTTCGAGAAGAACTCGCGCTGGAATTGATGCACGGGCTTTGTCCACTTTGCCCGGAATTCCGGCAGAACCATCGGTATTTAAGGCAAGCGCCTCAAACGGAATCTCGTATCCGTCGGGGAAGACAGCTGTATGAAAGACAACATTTACCCTGTCATTCGATTTTATAATGCTTGTTGTACCTATAAATTTTGTCCCCTTCGGTATAACCACTGAATCAAGAAATATGATGTCGTATTCAGCAATAGCGATTACAGGCGTTTCAGTGTTGTAAGAGTAAATAGCCGTTCTGAGTACTGCGTCGAATGAAAAACCGGTATGAAGAAAAGTCTTGCAGATATTTTGTGGTTTCTTTGTTAGGCCCGCCCAGGGCTGCATAGTCAATGCAGGCAGGTGAAGTCCAGTGATTAACACAAGAACCAAACAATATCGTTTCACAATAACCTTCTTTTCTTTTTTAAAAAAGGATGTTATACACCCGACAACTTCCTCCCGACTCAATCATTGTAAATGTATATCTGTTGATATCCTGTGCATTAATTACGGCGAAACCGAAAGCGGATTCCTTGCCGCCGATTACCTGTTTGAGGAATATCTGAGCGGGAGTTTCGAGAATTGCTGTATTTTGAGGTATAAAGTATTTATCTGAGTTATTGTCTATCTTGAATTTGAGAATACTTTTATGTTCAAACGGGGTAATTGATATAAGCGTGACACTGACTTCTTTGATGGTTTTGGACAAGTTGAGACAATATGATTTATGTGATTGACGTATAGCATTGTCTATAATGTAGGGATTAAGTTCGTCGTATGACGGTTTCTGCACTTGCGGCACTTCTTTTTTGGTATCAACGACAGCGTGAAGTGATGAGGATGATTTTAATACAGAGTTCATTAATAGCCGAATGGGTGCGCGCGATTTTGATGATTCAGCACATGTCTTCGGTAAAGCTGCAGAAGTCGAAAAGACTGCCGGGGGATGTTCAATATCAATAGCGTATCCTGTCACAATAGCTCTGCCTATGTGCATTTGATTGGAATATATAATTCCTGGAATAGCTTCAATGTGCGGTAATATCGTCTGGTTCGGTATGTAACAAGCGATAACCGTGGCCGCCGCACTCAGAGCACCTATTGTCTTTAAACAAAATAGCATGTAATTATTCATTGTAATTATGTTCTTCGCACGTGTCTGCAAGCAATCCCCATAAGGATTGCGTTCTGGGCACCGCTACTAGATTTAGGCTGATTGAAAATACCACATCTTTATTATCGGTTTTTTCATAATATCCTTCCGAGCGGATCCCGCGCACTTCTACTGCAATATAAGATTTACCAACGGACCTGATGTTTACTTCGCTTATATTGATTTTCCGGTGTACCTTTTGTGCCTTTACAATGCTGGCGATCCCTCCTCTGTCATGAAGAGCGCGAGCCTGTGCAAGCATTTTTTTTGTCATCATCTTTGAAGCGCGCGTTGCGTATTCATCATATTTGTAATAGTCCCATCCGGTATAATATTCAACGAAATAACTGACAAAGTTTTGTATTTCCTGCGGAGTTACGTTTTGAGTGTTTTTGCATTCCGTTATTGTTGGATTACCCCGTTCGTCCACCTGGATTACGATCGGCGGCCGGTTTAGAGTGCGCAGGGCCCAGAACAACAAGAGAAACGTAAAAAAGAGTGACAGGAGCGCAGCGCGCTGGGCGAAGCGCGCGAAAGCAACGATCTCACCCCAGGTCTCCAGATATTTAGGGACAATGATTGAAGGTTTCTCTTGTTTGATCATCAACTTCAATTTCGAGATCATTGTTGAGAACACACATCCCTCGTTTTCTCGGCGAAATCTAGATCTGGGGTACCCTTTGCAGGGGTCGTGACGACAACATCGCGCCCAGAGACGGATGATAAACAATCATCAATATCCTGCTTTGGCGCAATAGGTATTTCATCTGTTGTTCTCCCGCCAGTCGATGACGACAGTAATGTATCATCTGACAAACTGATAGCTCCTTCGATAATATCATCTGCACCATTACAGCACAGCCGCGCAGCGTGCCCACCGGCATACGTCGCCAGTGAGGTTGCCGCCCCGATAGCAATGGAGGCCAGCGGACTGAGTAGACCACCGGACACTATTTTGCTTGTTATCACCGGGACCAGGATAACCAAAACGATATAGGTTACCGTCAGTATTAGATACTGCGATGGGGGGATGCTATCCGGACTATTTATCCCGAGCATTCCCGCGCACGCATAAACGGATTGCAAAATACGTAGAACAACGATCCAAAAAGATATTTCAAAGACATTCTTGAACCATCCTTTAATAATGCCAGATGTCTTATTGTAGAGAGCGAAAACAAAGGCGAAGGGACCGATCATATAAAGCACCGATAGAAAAGCGTACCGCACAACCATGAATATCTCTTCAATGAGTGTTGAGAGGTATTTCGCTCCAAAGAGGAACACTTTGTCAATGGAAATCGTTAAGAGTGATCCTGAGACTTGAAAGTTATTTAATATCACCTGAATACGCCCCCAGTCTTCCATTGAAAATACCAGAAAAGATATTACTTGAAAAAGGCACACGATTGACAAAAATATCGTCTTATACATAAATATCCCGATGAATACGGCAACAACTTTAAAAATATGGCCGGCATAGTTTGGCGTTTGACCAGTAAATATCCGTGTGTTTTCTTCAAGTATTCCCAGTGCAGAGAGCGCCAGTGCACATACGAGCGCAAGAGGTTGGATAACACCGAAATAGATTTGCATTATCTGTGGAATTGAAGCCGGATCCATATTAATGAGACCAAACACACATGCTCCTATCGCAGCAAGCTGTTGAGAGTGTCAACAGACGTTGTCTGCTGCTGTTGCTGAGAATTTTTCATCTGGGCGGTCAAATCATTTATCTGCTGCTGAAAATATTGTTCTCTATCGAAAGATTCGCGGTCGCCTTTTGTCATTTGGTCATAGAGCGCATTTAATGTTTGCAGCGAACGTGCGGATATCTTTTCCAACGATATCAATGCCTCAGTTGAAAGCATAGATGATTCCAGACGCGCTTCATCAACTGTTTGCTTGTTATTTGAACGGGTTTTTTGCAGCGTATCCTGGTAGAATTGGGTTTCTTTCTGGGTTATCATATCCAATACCTGCTTTGAAAAATCAAAATTACTCTTGATGCATGCCTTTTCTTTTGCCTGGAATTGTCCCAAAACACCCGGCTTGTTGTAATCCGCTGTGTAGGCACGTTCGGCATTCTGAGTGCACGACTGCGCTATCGCCGCACCCCGTGTTTCAAATGCTTTTGCTGTTGAGTTAAGCAGGGCATTAGGATTGTTAGATATGTACAGCATTTCATTGTAAAAGGACGTGCTCTCATCATAATTTTTCTTGAGGGTTGCAACTGATTGGATAGTTTGAGCAATCATAGTCTGTTTAAAGAGCGCATCTGAGACCGTTCCGGCCGCCCCTGACACCGCTGATGCGCCTGCGGTTATCAAGTCCAAGACCAGTGCATGCGATGGATGTGTACATAGTAATAGCACCGCCGCGACAACTAAAAGTTTTTTCATTGGTGAGCCTCCTCGGATAATTTCACAACCAGATCGGTCAGATTGAGTGATGGATTGTTTTTCTGCATCTCGTCTTCGACTTTTGCATCTCTCGGGTCCGTTGTACATATCCAGTAATCAAGCGGATTGGGAACTATCCTCAGTATGGCGCAACGGTTGAGGAATTTTAGAAAAACCTCGGAATATTTCTTCGGAACAGCCGAAAGATTGTGTACTTCCGCTGTCTCGGCTGAGGTCAACCCGAACTGTGGCAGCAAGTCGTGCCCTTTGGTAAGTTTGAGGAAGTATTTTGTGTAACTGTTTGCTATGATGCTCGTGGCAGCCTTGGTTTTAAGGAAATCTTCAGGGCTTTGCGATATCGACAGAACCATTGCATTGAATTTGCGCGCGGTACGGTAAAGATTTTCGATAAGCTGGCTTCCCGTTTCGTCATTGAAAAACTGCCACCCCTCATCAATGACAATCATTTTTTGCAGATCTTTGTTGGCAAGACGCGATTGAATCGCTGAACGCACAACAAAAAACATTACCGGTCCCAGGTCCGGCTCATCGATGAGTTTTTGCAAGTCGAATACAACTAAACGCGCTGACGGGTCCAATACAAGTTTTGGCGATGGATTGTTTAAAAGAACCGAATATCTGCCCGAAACCCAGGGACCCAGGTCCTTTTCAAATCCGTTACCAACTGCCCTGTCTTGAGTATCGCCTTTAACTGATCGAAGCGCATCCGCAATATCACTGAGCGTGGGCGGATCTGTTTTTGCGGTTCTGTAGGCGCATTTAACGGCGTTCTCAAGTATTGATGTTTCGCGACCACTGAGTGTGCGAATCTTGAGCATCTTCTGAAGGATAAGGCTTATAAATGAAATGATGTCAGGATCAACATCTTTGCCTTGATAAAAATATTGTTTCTGCGGGAACGGGTTGAAAGCATATTCAGCGGTCATCCGGACATCTATGTATTGGCCCCCGAACAGGGAACACAGCTTGCGGTACGACCCGCCCACGTCAATTATAACGACCTGGTTACGCATCGATTCCGTCAAAAAGTTAGCAAGCAGATAATTGGTCGTAAACGATTTACCGCTTCCCGTACTGCCAATGACAAGCCCGTGTTTTGCGGGAAGCTCCTTATCAAAGAGGTCCAACCCTATAATCTCGCCACCGCCGGTTAGAAAGAGCATTTTGGGATCCGGCGAACCGGTCCATTGCCGGTGTAAAGGCAGCATTGTCGCCAGTGCATCCTGAGCGAACGGATGAAGCCGCACATTATAAAAACTGTGGCCGGGCAATGCACTTAAATAGACGTACAGATGGTTCATGTCTTCTATGACCCCTTCAGCATCGCCAAGTGCGCGAAAGGCTGAAAGCGCGTTTTCAGCTTTCCTGTTGAGCACATCAGGATCTGTATCGCTAAGCAATACGGAAAGCGAATAGTTAAACAGTTTTTGATGGCCGGCTTCGGTCTCGGCAAGCATTGTGTCTATGCTTATCGCCTTAAATCTCACCGAGGGCGTAAGAAAGTTTGCCTGTTTATCTATTGTTGACTGCATTTTGAGCGATTTGCGCAGTTTTTCTTCTGGGTTCGCGTGTACCGTGAAGACAGCCTTATAATCCACATCAAGACGATTGAGAAATTTCGCGACATCATAAATAGATATATTTTCGGGACGACTGTAGAGATTTACAGCTTTACAATTGATAGTGCCGATAGAAGCTCTCGTAAATGCGTTTTCGGCGGCTGTAAATGCCACCTGACTGCGCAGCGTCTCTTCAGGACGCACCTTACATGAAACCGGGCGGCCGGGGTTGAGATGACGGTATATATATCCCACGAGCGCATCTTTGTTGAGACGCTCCGATTTTATGCCGGCAGATCCGAGATCGCGCAGCAGGTTTAATGATACCGACTCTGAGATCTCAGTTCTGCGCTTATGACAGTCGATAACCGAATCCTTTAGCTTTGAGAAATAAAGCTGACTTTGCGGTATTTCGCCATGATGGACAGAAATACACAGGAAATATGTCGACCGCCTGCTGGGAGTCTTCCTAAAAGATGCAATCTTTTCTCTGACTATACGTGCAGATATACCTGGTTCAGGTTTTACCGTTTCGCAATACCGGTCTATAAGTGCTGAGTTGTCGTGCTGTGCTTCAACAACAAGCTGCATCGTCGTGTTTACTGGCAGCGTCAGCAGAGATCTGCTTATCGATACCAGCGCCGAATCTCGTTCCCCGTCAGTCAGGTGAATAAGATCGGGCAGCAGCTTCAGCTCGTAGACCGCGCTGATAGTCCCGTCAACACCTATAATGCAGTTATCTTCTATTGCCCAGAGATTGAGCAATTGATGAATCGGCATGGTGCGTTGAGGGTTGAGAAGATCATAAATTGTTGTTATCAACATATTCTTTTTCCAGTGTAAACCGTGCAGGCATTGTGAAATACATGTATAAATCCTTATAACTATATGTGCGCGCAGACCATTTCATGGCCCACACGATAGTGACAATGAATACCCCCACCGAAAGCAGAGCCCCGACGGTTCTCGTTCCGATAGTCTGTAACAGCATGAAAAATACCATTACGCATATCGCGGCATCGAGAGGCTGCATTCCCATAACATATGTTTTGCGCGATATGTCCTTATAGCAGTTGATCATCAGTTACCTGTCCATGATTGAATCAATCCGGTTATGGTCGCCGCCATGAAAATAACGATTCCGCCTAACAGTGTCATACCACCCTTTTGCATAGCGTCTTTTTTATGCATTGACATCAAAATTCCGGTATAAATAAGCCCCAGCAAGAAAACTCCTCCGCCAACTGTCTGCACAAGAAACACTTTGCTTTGCGCAAAGAAATTTTGCACAGCAGCTTCTTCGCCATAGGCTAATAGATGTGGCACTACGGTTAACATCGTTGCTATTACTGCATATAAACGTTTTTTCATACATGCCTCCGATTTGATTTGTTGTTCTCATACGAATCTTTGCTGATTGTCACTGAGCGGCTCAGTTATTGCGCTTTTTGGTATTCGAGAGTCGGCACTTAAAGTGACATGTTTCTCTTACTGTCTACGCATAGAACACTTTTAAGCCTGATTATTTATCGCACGCCTTATTCTACTATCCCCTCCTTTCGCATTGTTTTATACAACTGTCGTCCGTCTTCATGCACTGGATTGAACCGAAGAAGGGTTTCAATGTTTTCACGCGCCTCATTGCGCTCATTACTTGCCTGGGCTTTTGCCGCAAGAAGGTACAGCCGGTCACAATAAAAATTGTCTGTGGCAGAAAAAGCTTTTTGTTTGAGTATTTCTGTTTTAGCTTTTTCTTTAATGCCTTGCACGACTGAATTATTCGGGTCTATATCAAGAATATCGGACGCTTTGAGATACGCATCAAG
>JBELAT010000089.1:0-9310 GCA_049508565.1 Endomicrobiales bacterium
TTTAACAGCTCACTGCCGGTGATAAAGGTAGATGAAGGAAAATGGTATGCCGTATACAATGGAATCTGGTTTACGGCACATGATGTGAAAGGACCCTGGACGGTCGCTGATTCTGTCCCGGCGGTCATATACTCCATACCGACTGATTCGCCCCTTCATTATGTCACCTACGTCAAAGTATATGATTCAACACCAGGATACGTATATGATGGGTATACCCCGGGATATCTTGGAACAGAGGTAAGTCCTGATGGGACAGTCGTATACGGAACAGGATATAGTTATCCATCATATATAGGAGCATCTGATTGGTATGGTCCCATGACTACGTACGGTTTCGGGTCTGACCTATGCTGGACCCCATGGTATGGATGGAGCTTTGGTTTCGGGTTTGGATGGGGATTCGGCAATTGCTGGTATTACCCGCCATTTCCCTATTGGGGACCTTTCTTTGGATGGCGACACAACTTCAATTTCGGGTTTCACACGTGGGAACTCAGCACCGCTCTTAATGGATATAACAGATTTCATTACCGGATGGGTGAGCACATGTCGTTTTCAAATCAAGGCCATTTTGGAAGAGCGTACAATTCAATAACGGGAACAAGAATAATGGGAAGTTCGCATTCTATAAACCATGTTTTTGCAGCACAGGGTTATTCTAACGCCATTGGAAGAACGGAGTATCAGAACAGATCCTATAAATCTCCCGTAAGCGGCTATCATGTGTATGGAACACCCTCCGGGCACGTGTATTATTACCAGCAGCGGGGACAAGTGGGCCGATGGAATTCTCTTGGTTATTCATCGAGAGTACCGGAATCCGCACAACGATATGAAGTTAATAATCTGAATCGCGAAGTAGGGGCCCGTCAACAGGGAGAGTTTCGCTATAACAGTTACAGAAATTATTCAGCACCAGGCGGGACAGGGATGGGCGGCTGGCACGGTGGAGGGGGTGGAGGTGGGGGTGGCTGGCATGGAGGAGGGATGGGTGGGGGCGGTGGTGGTGGACATAGTGGTGGGATGGGTGGAGGAAGCGGGCACAGATAATAGACAACTGAAAGATAATTTATAAGAAGGTCACTTGTCTTGACTTTATCAAGCAGTGACCTTTTGTACGCCAAATGATCTAGTGAGATATCCAGTCTCGTGTTAACAGTGGATTGTTCAAAGTACCTGACGCTGAGATCGTCCGGTGTTTATTGGGATTTTTAATACGCACTGAGCACTTTTTATTCTGGCATGTGAGTCAAACAGAAGGAAAACAAAATAATGAAGGTGTATTTTTTTCGTTATACTGCCGCTAATTATTCTCACGTGGCAACGGGTGCACAGATGGCTTCAACACAGCAGGATATTTCCTTACTAAGAAATGAATGAGATCAGACAATAAAAACTTATATAATAACATCCTCGAAGGAGAACACACATGCCAAGTTACTTAGAACCAATTACAAAATCCGCCAAAGACTTGTCAAAGAACCCGCTGGGGATTATCGCGTTGTTTATAATTTTGGTATATGGTTTTGCTTGTTTGCTATTTGGTCTTTCCGCAGAGCATTTAGCCAGCAGTGAACGGGCACCTTTGATCTGGTTTACCGTGTTATTTCCATGCATTGTTTTATTTGTATTTTTTTGGTTGGTGGCAAAGCATAATGACAAATTATACAGTCCGGAAGATTATCGTACCGATGAATCTTTTCTCGAGACACTTAAACAAAATGTGCCGAGCAATAAATATAATCTCAATGGAAACAGGAAAGAAGTCGAACAATTGTTGGATGTCGGCAAAGAATTTAAAATAATTAAAGATCAAGAAAAACGCATTGAAAATGATTTAACCAATAGAAAACTCGATACGGGCGGTGACACCGTAAAAGTACTGATACATCATTTGGCCGCAAGTCAGGTTTATACGTGGTTCGCAGGAATTTATAACACAATATTTGGAAGCCAAATTACCCTGTTAAAAATGTTACGAGATGCCGGAAACGGCATGGCATACGATAACATAAAAGAATATTTTGAAACCGTCAAAAAAAACAACCCGAATCAATTAGGTGTGTGGACAACTAATAATTATTTGGCATTTCTTTTCAGATCAGAATTGATCAATCTCAATAATAATGTACTATCTATCACTGATACGGGTAAGGATTTCCTTGGTTTATTATCGCAATCGCGTTATCCAGAAAACAAAGCGTTATAACACCCTTATCTCTATCTGAAAAGCCGTTAAATGCAAACTATCTTTTGGTTGCTAAAAATACAGCTGACTGCGAATTACGCCAGTCAGCTACGGAGGACCACAAATGCCTAAGTATTGGATGATTTCCAACCGCGCTCTTAAAAATGGTGTTCCTGGAGAAGAACGAGGAGCCCTAACGTATTGGGTCAGCGACCAACCGCACTTAGATGAATTTAGCCATTGGAAATCGGTTTCAGAGGATGATTTTCAAAAGCTTCTCAGCGCGACTGCCGGACAGTTCCCTCTGATTGATCACGCCAATAATGAGGATCAATGCCATGTAACGTTTTTTGTACATGGATATAACAACAGCTGGCAGGAAGCTGCCAGGCGTTATGAACAATTCTGTAATGATCTTTTTAGTGACTCTGACGGCTTGGGACTTTGCATTAGTTTCGACTGGCCATCGTTGGGCAGCGTGCTGGGATATCTTCCGGACAGAGAGCACGCACGCGCCTGTGCCAACGATCTGGCATATGTACTTAGCGAACTGTACGATTGGCTGCTCAATAAACAGAAGGCGGTTTTTAATAACCCCGTGGACGCATGCAGAGCCAAGGTTTCCCTGATTTCACACAGCATGGGCAATTATGTTCTTCAAAAAGCCATGGTTGCAGCGTGGACACGAAAAAATCAACCGCTTCTGGCCAGCCTGCTCAATCAGCTGGTGATGGTGGCGGCTGATGTGAACTGCGATTTATTTGAACCGAATTCTGAAGATGGTACTGATGGCGACGCCATCGCTAATTTAACGTACCGTATCACGGCACTCTACAGCGGGAGGGACGCCGTGCTGGGTGCGTCCGCCGGTCTCAAACATTTTGGAACGCGCCGGCTGGGCCGGAGCGGCCTGGCTAAACGGCCGCCGACAGCCAAGGACAACGTATGGGACGTCGACTGTTCACAGTTTTTTCCTGCCACTGTTGGCGGCATGGATATCCACAGTGCGTATTTCGGACCGTATGGAACCCTTGCATTGATACGCCACATCCTGCGCGGTACAGACCGGAACATCCTAGAAACACTCGGCTATACCACCAGCACTGTCTGGCCCGATTCTCTGAAGGGATCGTCGCCTGGCGGAAAATCTTGAAAAAGAATTTTTTTATATAGTATAATGCTACTAAAAAGAAACTCTTTTTTATGAAAATATCTATCATTATTCCTGTATATAATGAACAAGACCGTATTGTCGAAGCAATTAACCGTACGGTACTGGCACCCTTCCCGACAGATAAAGAAATCATTGTGATTAATGACGGTTCAAGTGACGAAACAACCGCGCGACTATCCACAGTCACACACCCTAATGTTGTTGTCATAACACACAGGCTTAATCAGGGCAAGGGTTCAGCTTTGCGGGCGGGGTTTGCGCGGGCAACAGGTGAAATTATTTTAATCCAGGATGCGGACCTTGAATACTCTCCCGCGGATTATCCGGCTATCCTCAAACCTATCTTAGATGGGAAAGCTGATGTCGTGTACGGATCACGATTTCTCGGTGCCGGCGCGCATCGTGTTATGTTCTACTGGCACTTTCTGGGAAATCGCTTCATTACTATGATTTCCAACATGATAACGAACCTCAATCTGACAGATATTGAAGTGGGTTTTAAAGTTTTTCGTCGGGAGATTATAGCTCAGTTACATCTTGTTGAAAACCGCTTCGGCTTTGAGCCGGAAGTAACGGCAAAAATTGCCCGTCTCAAATGCCGGATATATGAAGTCCCGATATCCTATTTTGGTCGCACCTATGAAGAAGGGAAAAAAATAGGATGGAAAGACGGTATTGCAGCTCTGTGGTGTATTCTCCGCTACGGCATCTTTAACTGACATTCTCCCCAGGCAGTCATTACTTTTCCTGGCTTAAAACATATGAAAAAATATCACATTATTGTCGTCGGCGCCGGTCATGCCGGCTGCGAAGCCGCCCTGGCGGCGAGCAGGCGCGGTTTTAAAACGCTGCTTATTACTCAACATCTTGACGCTATCGCACAAATGTCGTGCAATCCGGCTATTGGAGGCATTGCCAAAGGACAAATTGTCCGCGAGATCGACGCTCTGGGCGGTGAGATGGCATGGGTAACAGATACTGCAGGCCTTCAATTCCGGATGCTTAACATGTCCCGCGGCGCCGCCGTCTGGAGCCCGCGCGCGCAGTGCGATAAAAAGCTGTATCATCTGCTGATGAAAGCTTCCCTCGAAAAAGCCAAGAATCTTGACATCCTTCAGGGAGAGGTGATACGCATCCTCGTTGAAGGCAACAGAACTACAGGTGTCGAACTAAAGATCGGCACAACATTGTTTGCCGATGCGGTGATCATAACGGCTGGCACTTTCCTTCGGGGGTTGATCCACGTAGGTTTGACACACTTTCCCGGCGGCCGGTTCGGCGAATTTCCTGCAGACAGTCTCTCAACGTCGCTTGCTGAACTTGGCTTTGAGATCAAACGCCTTAAAACAGGAACACCACCGCGCATCAACGGAAACAGTGTCGATTATACAAAGATGCAGGAGCAGCCAGGCGATGTTCCGCCCATCCCCTTTTCTCATTTTACTGACATAAAAACATGGCAGGCAACGCGCCGCCAGTTATCCTGTTGGCTGACCTATACAAACGAGACTACACACGACGTTATCCGCGCCAATATCGATCGATCTCCTCTGTATGCCGGCATTATCAAAAGTGTCGGCCCTCGATACTGCCCTTCGATAGAAGACAAAGTAGTCCGATTCGCTGATCGAACACGGCATCAGGTTTTCCTTGAGCCTGAAGGATTTAATACAAACGAATTGTATGTCAATGGCATTTCTACGAGCCTGCCTGCTGACGTCCAGGAAAATATCGTTCATTCAATCGAAGGTCTTGAAAACGCAGTGATCATGCGCTATGGGTATGCCATTGAATACGATTTCTTTCCTCCGACACAGTTAAAGCCGTCCCTTGAAACAAAGATCATCGACAACCTGTACTTCGCCGGTCAGATCAACGGGACTACCGGGTATGAGGAAGCGGCTGCACAAGGTTTGATCGCCGGTATTAATGCAAGCCTTAAACTGGCCGGAGAACAACCACTGATCCTCGCCCGCGACGAAGCATACATTGGAGTGATGATCGATGATCTAATAACCAAGGGGGTAGATGAACCATACCGGATGTTTACCTCGCGCGCCGAATACCGCCTTACCTTGAGGTCCGGCAATGCTGACCGGCGCCTGATCGGCCATGGCTATAAAATCGGTCTCATTTCTGATACAATGTATAGACAATTCTGTGCCTACCGTGATGCTGTAGCAAAGAGGATTGCGGGCGGAGATCTACCATCACCTGCAGAACTATCTCCATGGACACCCGAGCAGGTTGACGCGGAAGTTCATATAGAACAGAAATATGCGGGCTACATACAGCGCCAGAAGCAGCAGGCGGCAAAATTACACAGCATGGAGTCGCGTCATATTCCGGCCGATTTCGATTATGACAAGATCCCGAGTTTATTAACTGAAGCACGGCAAAAGTTCAAGTCAATCCGTCCTGCGACACTCGGCCAGGCACAGCGCATTCAGGGAATCTCCCCCTCGGACATCGCTGTCATAATGATCTACCTTGAAAAAATGAAAGGGAAAAAAAACCATGATTGAGCTTCTGGGATACTGTGCCGGGTTTATGACTACGATCTCTTTTATTCCTCAAGCCATTAAAATATTGCGATCAAAATCTGCCCATGACGTCTCCATGCCGACCTTCGGCATTTTGGCTATTGGATCATTATTTTGGATTGTCTACGGAATTCTTACACAGTCCCCGCCAATCATAGCGGCAAATATCGTAACATTTATGTTCGTGTTGTTTGTAGTGGTTTTAAAGTTGAAATACAGTAAATAATTCCCTATTTCAGTTTTCACTAGAGAGAGATCATATGCAGAAAAATAATTACACCGCTCTTAAAGATTTGGCTTTGCGAGAAGGAATGGCGCTATTCGGCGTGGCAGACGTAACACCGATCCGCGAAACCTTTCTCTTGCCGGAAACCATTATCCGGAAATTTCCCCGTGGTATTTCACTGGGATTCCGTTTGTCCCGCTCCGTTCTCGAAACAATTGTTGATATGCCCAATCAGATTTACTATTTTCATTATCAGCGGGCAAACATGCTCATCGATCAGACCGCTCTTAAGATAAGTTCCTGGATACAATGTCAGGGACATGACGCCTTGCCGATTCCCGCATCTCAGATCATGGATTGGGATAAACAGCTGGGGTCCGTCTCTCACCGGGAAATCGCGCGCTTGGCCGGTCACGGATGGTATGGCAGAAACAATTTGATGGTCAACCCGCTCTATGGCAGCCAGGTACGCTACGTCACGATACTCACCGACATACCGCTGACAACGGATACTGAAATTACCAACACCTGCGGTGCCTGCCGCCGTTGTGTCGATGGCTGTCCCGCTGCCGCGATATCCGACAACGGATTTGACAGAAATGCCTGCCACTTAAAATTAAAGGAATTTACCAAAATACAACGTATCGGCCAGATGATTTGCGGAGTATGTGTAAAAGCCTGTAACGGAACATCAAAGGATTTTTAATGATGGCAGCACTATGGGATAGATGGTACACATTTCTTGGAGAGACGTTCGCCATCACTCTGTCCGCCACCGCAGAGGAACATTTCAAACTGTATCTGACACTGCTTAAAGAGTGGAACGAAAAGTTTAACCTTGTTTCATTTAAAAGCGATGAGGAGCTCCTCTGGCGACATTTTGCTGATTCACTTGCCGGGCTCTGGATCATTAATAAGCTATCCGCCGCGATGGCTGCCCTTCCCCTGCCTCTGTCTGTCATTGACATCGGCACCGGAGCAGGTCTTCCCGGCATTCCCGTTAAACTTGCCCAGACAGCCATTTCTCTTACCCTTGTCGAGTCGATAACAAAAAAGTGTACCTTTCTGGAACACATACGTCAACAAACAGGGACAGATTTTACCATTGTTAATGATCGTCTTGAAAACGTCGGACAAAATCCTGCTCATCGCCAGCAGTATTCGTTTGTTTTATCGCGAGCTGTAGCAAAACTCACTCCTAATCTCGAATTCGCTCTGCCTCTCATTGCCGTGGGAGGATATCTGTTGTTGTTTAAAACAGAACAATCTGCAGACGGTCCGGACGGCATCACGTCAGTGGAAAAAATTATAACGCTGCTGGGCGGCTCTTACTGTGACACGTTTTCTTATGACCTACCTGATGCTGCCGGAGGGAAAAAAAGGTATTGCATCGTTGTCGTGAAAAAAATAGCACCAACGCCGAAGGAATTCCCCCGGCGTGTAGGCATAGTAGAAAAAAAACCGCTCTTGATATAATCTTCTGCGTAAAAGGAGTCGTTTTATGATAACTCAGGAAATGACAGAAAATCTGCTAAAATCATTTCATCTGGCCATTACCTATCTTAAGATTTACCCGCCAACCAGTAAGATGGTCGGGGCCACCATCGATACCCTAACGAAAACCTTATTGACAATATTTGAACAAGCTCCGAGTGTCACGTTAAGCGAGCTCACCGGAAAGCTCCTCATCGACGGCAAAGAACCGGCAACACGAGAGATACAACTGGTCGGCAACAATATTCTTAAACTTTTCACCCAGAAAAAGATCCAGAGCATTACCTTCCGTGCGGGAATTTCCCGGGAAGAAGTTACCGAGTTCGTAACCTCCATTCTCCAAAAAAAGCGCGAGGAACTTCCTGCATTTGACCATATTGCTCTTGACCAGACTGTGTACGTCGCCGTCGTCAAAGGTGAGGAGGCTGTGGTTAAAATTTCCGAGATGGTCCAGCACGCGGGCAGTGATATGGGCGGGTTGATAAAATCCCTGCGTGATTCATACGACCTGATCGACACGCTGGGCGATCAGCCCAGTAAAGACAGAGCACAGGACCACCTGGCAAAGGAACTGGCACGGCAGGATACAACGGTGCTGCGCGATATATTTGAGCGTGAATTGCCACGCAAGATCGAGACTTCCGGACTCAAATCAAAACTGCTCAACGAACTGTCTCAGGAAAAAATTCAGGCCATTTTCGGCAACATATCAGTGTGGTATGATGAGATTCGCCAATCTGAAGGTTCGGACTTCGCGGCGGTAGAACGCCTTGAAAAATTAAAAATGTTCATTCAGACCGTTCTGAGTGCTCCGGCGGCAAAACAAATACCGTTACAGTTTTTTGAAGAGCTATTACGTAAAGGACTGGTAGAACAATTGCCCTCCTGGTTTTCGGTGGAACGGCAGAAACCGACAACCATCTTCGAGGTTGAAAAACTGCTTGAGAAACCGTCCGTGGAGTTGATGGAAAAAGAAACTTTGTCCATACTGCCGCAAATTGTGGAAAAACTCTGTCAAATCGAAAACAACGAACTGCTGGGAAAATTGATAGAAAAAGTTTTAGAAAATCTTAACAACTCGGCTGCTCAGATCCGCCTGGAAGCCGCTGACTCACTGGTTTCTTTGTATGAAATACTGATCGCCCACATGCGCAATCCTATCATTAAGTTCATGGAACTGCCGTTACTTGAGGCTGCTCGCAAGGAAACGTCACCCGATGTTCACAATAGCCTGGTAACTATCGTATGCAAAATTGCCCGTCAGAATATCCTGTACAGCGAATATGACCTCGCGACACGTATCATGGAAATGCTCATACAACATACCAATCCCGACCTCATATTTGATGAGAAAATCCGCGCTAGCGCCGTTGCGGCGAAACAAACTCTTACAGCGGAGGTGCTGGATATTCTCATCGCAGATTTGAAATCGGATAATGAAAAACGCAAGATCGGCAGCATGCAGATATTGACTAAAATCGGCGAGAGCGCTATTACACCCCTTATTCGGGTTATTAAAGAAAGTGACGATATCCGTTCACGACGGATCGCCGCAGAAGCGCTCAAGAATCTTGGCCCGAAGGCGGTACGTCGTTTCGGCGAAGAGCTGAATCTGGGATTGACCGCTGATGAGATGCGGCGGGTGGTAGATGTTCTTAACATTATGGTAAGCGATGACACCG
>JBELAT010000009.1:0-24124 GCA_049508565.1 Endomicrobiales bacterium
GGAATTATCTGATGCAGCATATCTCTTTCGATCATTTTATCCTCACTATTGTGGCATAAGTTGCAATATTAGTATAGCTATAAATACAACTTCAGTCAATAGTTCAAGCGACTAAAATTGCGCGCTACGATTGAGAGATGTAACGAGTTGTTTTACGCTGCTCGAAGGACAACAGATATCGCCAGGGTATTTACGCCAGGAATTGTGGAGGCTTCGACAGTAAACTGGCTGTCAAACAGTTCTATAAGTTTAAAGACAAATATTAATATTGCTGCCTCAGTCAAGTAAGATGTTGCATTTACCGAACGAAGGTAGCCAGTAAAAGCGATGCACACTAGCCCCCCTCCTCCGCCTGTTAAAATTCCCAAACGATTGCAAGAACATATGAAAAACTATGCTGGAAGGAACCTCAAAGAAGGTTTTTGTAAGGCAACAATAGGATAAGTATGAGTAAAAAAAGAGAAGTGCTATGACAAATCGTTTCATCAAAAAAAGAAGTGTGGTAGTAAGTCCATGCCGTTTAATACTAGCTTTGAATTGTACCCGCTTGTTTTCTACGCACATGAGCACTTAATTATACGTGCTTAATGAGGGAAGGATAATTGACAATGCCGGCCGAAGCACTCAATGCACCGGCAGTAAGCTCTAGAGCACAAACCGTCGTGTCACTGTGTTCACCTGGCACCCGGATATTCCATGTACTGGCTGGCTTAAACCCGAACCTCACAAAATAGAGAGGATCACCAACGACAATGACAGAAGCAAACCCACTTTTCACGGCCTTGCTTAGACCTACCTTGATCAATTTGCCGCCAATACCTTTTTTCTGATAAGCAGGAAGCACAGATACGGGCCCCAAGAGCAGGGTTTTGCTTTTCTTGTCACCGTCAACGATATCGACAGGGTAGAACAATATATGTCCAACTAGTTTGCCGCAATGTTTACCTGTCAGCGACAACCCCGCTACAAACCCCGGCGTTTTCCTGAGTGTATCAATCCGCACAGCCTCTGTGTTTTTGCCAAAGGCCTTGTCAACGACCTGGTAGATTGCGGTATAATCAGATTCTAGTTCGGGCCTGATGTCAATTTTCATTTATTTATTTATTTTGAGTTCACTTTCTTTTATTTTGTAGGTGAAAGAATCAATGTCCGTAAATATACCTGATTGCTCAAGAGCTTTCATTGTTAAGGTTGCGCTACTATCATTTATCTCAACGACCATATACCCGTATTTTTCCGCATGAGCAACCTTTAACACCGATTTTTCTCGGTATGTCCCAGCCCACGCACGCAGAGGAGCACCTGCAGTACCTACAGTAAACTGATGAAACCATTTTCCGGGTTCTACTGCTACTCGCGCATGATCGTACCAGTGATCATTGCCGCAAAAATAAACTTCACCGCCGGCATTTATAACATCTTTAACAAAACGATCACGCTGAACAGGCTCGATCGAAAGACCGTCTTTCTGGGCGGTCATGCCAGCCGCATCGTAGGCTGGTTCATGCGCAAATACAAAAATAAATGGCCGGGTATTGCCGGCAAGCTGACTTTCTAACCAAGGAAGATTCACCTGATGGCGCAACCCGCTACGATACAAATCGAGCGCCACAAAAAATGCATTGTGGCTGACAAATGAATACGTCATATCCTTTTCTTCGGCAGGACCATTGGCGGGCAGAGCATAAGCACCTGAAAATATTGCATTCCACAACGAGCTTGATTGAGTTGTATCGGTATCAAGCAGCTCATGACTGCTGCGTACCGGATAGACCTTGATCCCACGAGATAACAGCGGCTCCATAACCTGTGAACGCCAATTGATCAGCTCCGCCGACATCGTCCGCCGATCAATTCCCCCTGATATCAAATCACCGGTAAACAGGACAAAATCAGGATGTTCCTTGATAATAGCGGGAATGAGCTTACCGATGACTTCGGCGTTAATACCTTTATTGACACCGCGACTATCTCCAAGAACTACGAATTTCCATGAGCTAGAAGAAACACTTACTCCGGCAGCATAGTGAAGGGATGGGAATATGCACAAAAACATAATAACGAAAAGAAAGGCAGCACTAAACCGATGATAATTTTTCATGGTATTATTCTATTATTTTTTCCTAAGACTTTGCAATAGATTTTATACATTGTTCAGGTTTTTCTGACAATATCCTCAAGTCTCTAAAAAACAAATATTAGGTTTGCCGTTTGACTAATATATCGTTTCATCAAAAACAACACACTTTTCATCGATTTTCAAAGAAGGTATAGCAATGCTACAAATCAAGTATTGACTGAAGCTTTTCTACTTGTTTCAAATGATTACTTTTATTCATTTTCGGATATTGATCAACTTCCAGCGAATCGCAGGGAGATTCTCAATACTATCATTATCTATCAGATGCCAATGGGGATCACCTTTTTTAAATGAAAGGAGGAATTGCTTTTCTTTATTGGTAAGTGATTGCCGAATCAATTGGCCCAACTGCTTCTGAACATTGATCAGTGCGGTAAGACTTACCGGTTCAATCGTCATTCCTGCAAACTCAGCTTCATATATATTTCGCATATCCTTAAAAGAAGGATCAAGCAATTCATGCATAGTTCGGTCGTGGCTTGCTAGATATATCACAAAAGCTTTACGAATATCATCGGTGATGCCTTCGTGCTCTAGCAACAATTTTACGTCAAACAAATCTCTTGGGTGTTGACGATCCAGCGCAGCACACAGCTTGCCACCATACAGGTCAGCAATAGACGCTACCGGCACTGATGCAAATAGATTGAACATGTCTTGAGCTGATTTTGTTAAAGTCAATTTCTTTGGCAACGAAAACGGTTCCTCTGATGATAAAATTGGGTTCAATTTTTACTGAAACACCGTTATAACGAACCACCAACTTCATTCCCGCTTCCTTCTGATCAGACTGTTTTTTGACCTGAACTCCCGGCAACGCCTTTTCGATTGCATCCGAACATCTGTTTAAAGATGATTTAATATCATGTATCGCCTCCTTACGGTCACGAATCGGCAAATAAACGAGGTCAATATCAATAGATAGACGTGGAAGTTCTCGTATAAAGAAATTAATCGCTGTTCCGCCTTTAAGCGCAAAGCATTGTTCCTTGAAGATGATCGGCAAAAGTCTTACAACAAGTTCAGCCTGTTGATAAAAAAACGAGTTTTTCATTGCTTAAATTCCCGAGGAACAGTTATCTGATATTTTGAATCAAAACAACCATTTTTGACGACATATCTCTTTCCACTTCCCATGGATATACCTTTTCTATCAATATATTTCAACCATGGATGCTTGCAATACTCTGCCAGAAACAAGAATAGGCGTTTTACTTTCACCGATCCACAATTATCCAGCAAAGTCGATACTATCTTCGGGCGAAGTGCGTTTAAGCTCTCCATAATTTGATGGGCTTCTTCGAAAGTTTGATCGGCGGGCACCATATCTAGCAGTTCAAGTATCGCTCTTTCAGGACTTGAAATAGTTATCATACAACCATCAACTACTTTTCCCGTAAACCCCTGATTTGCATTATACCCTCTTATCAAACCACTAGCAGTGAAATGTACAGTGATGTCCCAATGAGCATGGCGAAACCAGGCTGGAACTTTGACTCCAACAGCGCCATACAACCACACGGATTGAATTCCTCTGACTGGAATAAAATGCGCATAGCCTGACTGTTCGAGCGCAGATTTTCCCCCCAGATGTATTGGTAAGCCAAGCTGTTCCTGAATCGCGTATAAACCACCGGCCCATGAAACCCTCTCATCATCGCCTCTGACAAAGGCTCCATGACCAATACTTTTAATCCAGCCAGATTGTTCATAACGACTGACGAGTTGACGATAAATACCTTGTTTGTGCAAGTACGATGATACCGCGACCGTGCGTCTCGGCCAGGAACGCAACAACAAGTTTAATTTTACTTCAGTTTGTCTATCCACAGTAGACATTATAGCATATATTTAAACTTTTGCAAGAGTTTTTATCACTCGATTCACACAATATTCATTACTTCATGCCTGTATTCAGTGAAAAATGTTGACGAGTTATTGATGCGGCCGAAATGTTTTTTGTTCCGAAATGTCTCTTTTACCCAGGTGGTAGTCCTTGATTTCGAAACTTTTGCCGTGCCAAAGCCAGATAATTCATCGCTTCCCGATAATTCGGATCAATCCTCAACGCATTTTCCAGCTCCGAAATAACACTGGACCAATCATTGTGCTTCCAGTAAATCACTGCAAGATCAAAATGCGCATGTGCATTGGCCGGCCAACATTCAATAGATTGCCGGTACGCGGCGATAGCCTGCTGTTCATTACCGAGACGCTCTTCACACACACCTACTGCAAGGAGCGCTTCTGACTGATTGTTCAATAAACCAGTCTGCACATCGGATAAAGAACGATATTTCACCGAGAGATCATGCATTGTAGAAAATCCCTCAGCTGCGCGATGATAATACTCAAGAGCCTGCTGTGTGTTGCCTTGCTGGACATAGCTAAACCCGATAAAATTGTCCGCCGCAGGAAACAGCGGCTGAAGTTGAACAGCAGCACTCATCCACTGGCGCGCTTCCGGATATTTACGCTCATTGAACAAATACTGACCAAGAGAAAGACACGCCATTGAGTAATCGCTTATAATGTCAGGGGTAAAGAACTCCCGATATGAAGCGGTCTGGAACAACCCGCGCAAACAATAAATATCATCCATAAGAACGTTTCCCGAAGAACCCGCACGACTGTCCCCTATACAGCTCAAAAGACCCGCAGGCATCTCTGAAATACCTGCCGGCCGGGGATAATCAGCGTCATCAGAAACATATAAAGCGCTGTGGGCATTATGAGCGATCCAGTCCCTCCACTGATCTTCGCTCGTTAAGGGGCCCAGTGTTGTTGACGGATACTGCCGGCCCCACGAATCCTGATACCACGGGGATCCAGATAGTCCCTGGCTGACTAAAAAAACATCTCTGCGCCGATTTTGGGCTAACTGTTGATTCCACAACGCGAAAAGCTGGACATCTTTTTTCATGACCACTACAGAGTCATGGGGAAGCGAGCGCAGGATATTTTTTGCGTAATCGAATGCGATGAAATTGTTTCTTTTGCACAGTTCGGGCAGATTAGCATGCAGATTTACTCCCACCATGCACAATATAGCCACTGCTACTAACGGCACGCGACGACCGGAAAAACTTTTTTGCCATACCATGAACCCCATCGCAACCCATAAAAAAATGATGAGATTGGGAAGAAGAAAATGGGCCTCCAGAATTGCCAGAGCGTGAGGATTGGGTGGCATATTGGCTTTATAGATAAACAGCGGCCCCGCGATTAGCCACGAAAAAAGTGATCCTGCGGCATACAATCGGTTGGTCTTCCACCACTGGTATAACCCGAACAGAGCTAGGGGAATGCCGAGATAGGCGAACCCTTTCAAGAGATGGTCTGCGTAAAATTTCATGCACACCACAAAGTTTTCACCGGGTGCAAACGTCGCAGACACAAGATCAAGCGTACCGCCGTGGGTCTTGCGGGTTATGGTTCCCCACAACCGTTCAATTGTCGCCGGATGATTCCAGTCAAGCAGCGGAATAGTGTGTGACCGAATCGGCAAATAGAGAAACACAGATAACCCGGCGACAAAAAAACCCATTGCTGCTGCAAAGTTGCCTACTGAAAGTGAACGCCTATTGGCCCAGATAGGAACAGCAATAAGCGGGGCAATCATCACCAGATCCATCCGAATTCCCAGACCCAGACCAAACACAAATAAAATTAAATAGATACGCGGTGCGAGCCGTGAAGATGGAGATATAACCAAATACATAAGCCAGGCAGCGAAAAAAGTATTGATCGTATACATCTCAGAAACGAGCGATAAATACCACTGCAAATATGAGCTGGCCAGGATCAGAGGGATGAGTACTATGACTAATTCGTCTTTTACCGTGTCGCGAGATACCACGCGAATTATTTTGTACATCACCCACACAGTACAGGACCCAAAAAGAGCTGAAAGAACATTTAAACGAAATCCAGCCGTTCCATAGGGCAGTATGGCCACAAAGATATGTGACATGAGTGTGTAGAGAGGATATCCGGGCGGGTGGGCAATGCCCAGCGTCGCGGCTACGCTAGCCATTTCACCTGTGTCGCGATAGGGCGCAACACCAGGGAACATGGTTATAAGATAAAGGATAAAACTGGAAATAAAGGTAAGCATGGTTAAAACACAAATTCCCGTCAAATATTGTTGCTACTTCATTCTCCACGCCCACTGCGTGCACCCTGCATAGGGGTGGCATGAGAAAATTCGTCACGCACCGTTATCCGCGAGGGTGATATTTTTTATGCATTTCTTTCAACCGGTCTTTATCAACATGAGTATATATTTGTGTCGTCACAATCGAACTGTGGCCCAGCATCTCCTGAACGAACCGAAGGTCGGCACCACCGGTAAGCATATGCGTTGCAAAACTATGGCGTAAGACATGCGGCGTTATATTTTTCGTTATACCGGCTGCGCGTGCATATCCCTTCAACTGTTGCCAGAACGCAATTCGCGACATTTTTTTTCCCAGTCTGCTTAGAAAAAGACCGGTACTCTGGGGATATTTATGGAGCCGTAGCTCAAGATAGGTGTTAACACGGGACAACGCCTTTTTACCGACCGGAACGATCCGCTCTTTATTGCCTTTGCCGATGACGCGTACATAGCCCAATTTCATATCGAGGTTAGACAACTCAAGTGAGACGAGCTCTGAAACGCGCAAGCCCGTGGCATACAACAGTTCCATCATCGCTCTGTTGCGCAGATCCCGTTCCCGGAAACCATCGATAATGGAAAGTAGCCGGTCCACTTCATCAATTGAGAGCATGGCAGGTAGTTTTGCAGGAATACGGGGAGCAATCAAATGTTCCGTAGGATCGCCCGGGAGCATTTTTTCAGCAGCGAGGAACCGGTGATACTGTTTCAAAGTCTCCATCATACGGTAGAGAGAACGCGGTTGGAGGCCGGATTGTTTTTGTTTCCAGAGGAAATCAGTCAAATCGTGATGCACTATGGCAGTGAGATCTTTTTTTTCGGCACCGAGCCAGGCGAAGTAGCGTTTCAAGTCTGACTGATATGCCAGCATCGTGTTCTCGGCAAGCCCTTTTTCCGCCGACAAATACGCGCAAAACTGGTTCAAATACGTTTCAATAACACCCTCACAGATACGGATTGTGTTTAAATTCTTTTTCGAGAACGCAGGCGGGCCCATGGCCGGGGAGTATGGTAAGCGACGACGGCAGAAGCCGTAATTTTTTTAAGGAAGCCATCAAAAGATTCTCATCTCCACCGGGAAGATCACAGCGACCGACGGAACCGCAAAAAAGGGTGTCACCAGTAAACAACAGATCCTCCGTCATCAGGCACATTCCTCCCGGTGTATGACCCGGCGTATGAATGACCGTCAGGACCAGTGATCCCAGTGATAGTGTTTGACCATCACGCAGCGTACTATCAGCTGTCGGTGACGGAATGTTGCTGCCACCGATGAGACTTGATCCATTTAGGCCCGGGGTTGTCAAAAATTCCGTCTCATCCTTATGGACGTATAAGGGGATAGAAAAGACATGCTGTATTTCACGATTGGCACCGATATGATCCCAGTGACCGTGTGTGTTAATGATAGCTTTCGGAACCAGTTTGTTTTTTTTAACCGCATCGATGATCTCGACCGCATCATCACCCGGATCGATAATGAACGCTTCACGCGAAACGGCGTCCGCATAGATATAACAATTGGTCTCAAGTGTGCCGACAGTTATGGTGAGAAGAAGGTATTTCATTTATGGAAGAAGAGTGCGGCCTGTATGATAAGATTCGTCAGTAATCCCGCAAGAACATCGTCGATGACAATCCCCCACCCGCCCGGGAGATCCTGTGACCGGCGAATCCCCAGCGGTTTGAGGACATCTAATAGACGGAACAGAAAGAATGCCGCCGCATACACAATAAGGGTGCGAGGCAGAAATAATACCGATATCCAGTACCCGACGATTTCGTCTATAACAATACGCCCATCGTCTTTGGTGCCAAATATTTTCTCCGCGCGTGTTGATACCGGAATGCTTATGACCAGCACCAGAAGAGTGAGAATGAGTGCAACAGAGGTATTACCGAAAAACAACCATGCTATGAGCATCCCTACCGCACTGCCCCATGTGCCGGAAGCAATTGGCATGTACCCGGACCCAAACCCTGACGCGATAATGAGAATTAACGTATTCATTCGTTGAAAAGTTCTTTATGATGGGTCAGATAAGTTAATCCGGAACTGATCGTAAACAACGTCGCGATAAACATCATCCAGAAAGGCAACTTAACGAGAAACCAGCCCATCGCATACTTCGAGCCGCTTGCATGCAGCAGGGATTCAGGGTGGATCCCATGATGATGCAGCGATGAGTTGATGACCAAAATCAACATGAGGGTTATGATCGCGGTGATCTGTGATGTTGTTTTGAATTTGCCTTGTTTGCTGGCGGGAATGATAATATTTTTTGAGGCAGCCAGCGATCGAAGACCCGTAATAATAAACTCGCGTGAAATAATGAGGATAACCATCCAGGCGGGAATATGGAGCTCTTTAAGTCCGACAAACGAAATAAGCGCCGCTGAGATAAGCAGTTTGTCCGCCAGAGGATCAAGAAAGATACCGAGCGTAGTAATCGTCTTTTGCCGGCGGGCAATCCGTCCATCGAAAAGATCCGTCAATGCCGCGATGATAAATATAAGCATCGCAAATATGCGGGTCCACAGGTTGTCTAGATACATAAACAACACAAGAACAGGGACCAGGGCAATGCGCGCCAGCGTCAGTTTATTAGCAAGGTTCATATTTCTAATTTTCTGTCATCCTCGCTCTCATGGAGTCAAGACCGGACGACTGTGCGGCACCGGGAAAGTCATGTTATGCATATCCCGGTTCATGGTTCGCCATCAGTGATGACAAGACCTTTTAGGGTACTAGGGTTCCAATAAGATCATACCCGTTGAACCCGGTGATCTTCACCCGAACAAATGTTCCGGGCGTAACCACGCCGGCTACTATCACCGTACTGTCGATCTCCGGTGCCTGGAATCGCGCACGTCCTACTATCAACGAACTTTTCGTATTATATCTTTTTTGTATCTGACGTTCAACCAGAATTTCTTCAAAAGACCCGATCCGTGCGGCATTATGCTGATGCACGATCTTCTTTTGAACACGCATCAACTCCTTCTGACGCTTGAGTGCGATACTCTCCGGCACCTTATCGAGGAAGCGTGCCGACATGGTGCGGGGGTGATCGGAGTAGGCAAAAGCTCCGAGATGTTCGAACCACCCTTCCGAGACCAATGTTCGCAATTGATTAAAATCCTCATTAGTTTCACCGGGAAATCCCACGATAAACGTCGTGCGCACCGCGATATCCGGGACATGTTTTTTGAGGCGTTCCAGAAGAGGGCGTACCTGTTGAGGTCGCTTCATACGCCTTAAGACATCACGACTGGCGTGTTGAAGAGGCACGTCTAAATAGCGACACATCTTTTCTTCATCCTTGATACTATCAATCAATTCATCAGTCACTGTTGAAGGATACGCGTAGAGCAAGCGAATCCAGGCAATGTCATTAATCCGCGCTATTTTTTTGAGAAGCTGCGGCAGCATCAGATGACCGGACCGATCTCGACCGTATGCCGTTATATCCTGCGCCACCAGAACCAGTTCACGAATTCCCGCATCAGCCAAATGACGTGCTTCATTGACGATATCGGTGAGCGAACGGCTGACATATCGTCCCCGTAACCGGGGGATGCTGCAAAAGCTGCAGCGATGATTGCAGCCTTCAGCAATTCGTAGATATGCACTGGGAAGCGTCGAAGACAGAAGCCGCGGAGTCGATGGGGCGAGAAGTCCTCCTGCCGATCCCGAACAAAACCCTCCCCCATCGGTGACAAACGATCCAAGCGAAGAGAGCATGCCAGTACCCATGAAACCGTCAACCCCCGGGAACATCTCAGCAATCTTTTTTCCCTCATCCTGTACATAACACCCGGTAACAATCACTTTTTTGAGGTGACCGGTCTTCTTTAGTTTTACCAGAGAACGAATCATCCTGACGGACTCATCCCGTGCGTCACCGATAAACGAACAGGTATGAACGACGGCACAATCTGCATGGGCCAGATCAGTTGTCAGTATTAATCCCTGCTCCCGGAGAATGCCCGCCATATGCTCGCCTTCAACAATATTTTTCGGGCATCCCAGTGTAATGAGCGCAACGGTCATTGTCATTTTGGTGTGCGGGTGTGCTTAGTCTTTCTTAAGGGCTCTTTCACCGTTTCTTAAAAGGTATCCTGAGGAAGGAGCGGTTTTTTGATCTGTCTTATGGTTAGCTTGAATTTTGTCTATTTTTACACCTTCTCTTGTTATGGTTAGTTCCATTATATCCGACGGTAAAGCATCAAGGTTTACCACTGTATTATTGACTTTTACTTCAACCCCGGGACCGTACCCGATGACAACCCTGTATCCATTATGTGCCTGCCATTTTTTTCGCAGTCCTTCATTCATCACTGCCACGAAAACGGTTTTTCCATCAGCAACCACTTTTACCCATGAACTCTTTACCGCAGTGATTTCCAAAGACACGTCCATTGAAGTCGGGGTTTGTAAGCTCAGTGGTAGCATAGTGGACACCGGTTGCGGTTTCTTTTGAGACTTCTGAGCTACCGGTGCCGGTGCCGGCATCGGTACACTTTTTTTACCATGGCCGTGATGCATGATAATACTGATAAAGACAAGTATACCGATGAAGAGAGCACTCCCGCGAATAATAACCTCTTTTGTAAACACGTTCGCGGCAGGCACGGAACTCTGAGGCACAACGGCATCAGGAGCCTTTGTCGGTGCGGCTGCGGCAGCGCGAGCCTGAATAACTAATGAGCTGGCTTCCAAACCCAAAAACCGCGCGTACGTTCTTATTGTCCCATAATAATAAACTTCCGCGGGAAACGCAGAGCGATCGTCTTCTTCAAGAGCTTGTATGAAACGCCGGGGAATCCTCGTTTTTTCGTGGACCTCTTCCTGCGTCAACATCTTTGACAAACGGCCTTCGAGTAATATCTTTCCTATGCTTTCCATTTCATTGAACCTTTATCTCTTCAACCCCGGATGGTGCGGTAAAGCTGAACATGCCGGGATCAAGAGTAGTATTTATCAGATAACCACTGACCGACAAGGATATGGTCACGTTATCTCCGTCGAAAACTGCCCGTTGCGGCAAATAAGTCTGATGGTCAATCCATAACGTCATCCGCCATGCATCTTTTTTGAGAGGAACCAAATCCAGGATGACTACCCCCGCCGTCTCGCTGCTTACAGTGACCGTATATTTCTTTCGGATCTCCTGGGCAGTGCGCCCGATAGTGATGAGCGATGACGGAACGAAGCTGCTTTTTTCCCACTTTTTAAAATTGTCTACCAGAACCTGATGATAGGTGGGCGTATATACCCAGACCTTTTTTCCGTCAGATATAATATCCTGAAGAAGGGGGCTGGTTTGTTTCACTGCCAGCTTGTTGGGCATTGCGCAGGAAACCGTTCCATTCATACGTTGTCGTTCTTTCGTAAGACAATAGTTAATCTCCTCACTGTAATCGAATACCAGTGTCGTAATTTTCTTTTCTGCCGCATCCATGTGCTGAAGTATATCAGCAGCTTTTTGATCCATGGCCCCCGCACGTGTCACGATACCAGCAAGCAGTGCAATTACAAGAATTTTGTTTTTCATTCGGTTTCCTTTGTCCCACCCATCGCAGCAAGATATTGATCTATTTTATCAAAATAAATGCTCCAGCGGTTCGTTCCTTCCGGTTTATTAATAAATCCCTTGGTCTCAAGAAGACTCAAGAGATTGGTTGCTTTGGACGAAGACCCAAAATGAGCTTTCAACAGGTCCTGCGATACGCGTTTGCGCTCCTTAACAAGTGTGAGCGATTCAAGAAGCTCGCGTATTTCTTTATCATCTGAAGCATCAAATCCATCAGTCGAGGCTGTGGGAGCGCTCAGGTGTTCATACCATCGCGGAAAATTCTGTTTACTGATAAACTCAACAACCTTTTCCGCTTCTTTGACAGATACAAAGGCCCCCTGCAGACGTGTCAGTCGCGATTCGCCGGGCGGCATAAACAGCATATCTCCGCGACCCAAGAGGCCATCAGCACCAACAGCGTCAAGGATCACGCGAGAATCTACTTTGGATGTTGTTTGAAATGCTATTCTCGACGGGAAATTCGCTTTAATAACACCTGTAATGACATTGACCGAAGGACGCTGGGTAGCCAGGATCAGATGTATTCCCACGGCCCGCGCCATTTGCGCAAGCCTTTGAATGGAATCCTCAACATCTTTGGGAGCCGAAATCATGATATCAGCAAGCTCGTCAATGATGACGACAATGTAAAACTCTTTTTCACGACCAACCTCTGCCATTTTTTCATTATATCCTTCAATATTGCGAACCATTTCTTTGGCAAATTTCTCGTATCGCAATTCCATCACGCGCCCTAGTTTTTTTAATGCTTCTGCGGCATCTTTTGCCTGGGTGATGATACCTGCCTGTTCAGGAGCCTTGCGGGGATCGTAGAGGTGCGGCAGACTGTGATAAATCGGCATCTCAACTCGTTTGGGGTCAATGAGCATAAATTTCAACTCGTCGGGACGGGCACGGTATAATAGTGAAATAATCAGGCTGTGAATGCCGACGCTTTTGCCTGAACCAGTCGCACCGGCGATCAAGAGGTGTGGCATTCCTGACAAATCCGCAACAGCGGGAGCACCATCAGTTGTTTTTCCCAGCGCCAGCGTCAACAATGATTTCGCCTGTTGAAAATCATTACTCGCCAGTATACCCCTGAGCCCCACTGTACTGCTTTGTTCATTGGGTATCTCGACACCTACTGCAGACTTTTCAGAAACCGAAACTACCCGTACCGAAGGTGCTTTCATTGCCAATGCAATATTGTCAGCAAGGGCCGCTACCGATTGGATCTTGATGCCCGGCGCCAGCTCCATGTCGTACCGGGTCACCACCGGACCGGGAATAATCTCGATTACTTTAGCCGTGATGTTAAAATCGTTGAGCGTCCTAGTCAGCAATTCCGCATTTGCCAGGTGCCTGTCACGGAAATGTGTTTTATTTGCAACATCAACAGAGAGAAACTCAAGAGGAGGAAGCTGATAGGGAATGAGACTCGTGTGGAGAGCCTGTACTGATGCTGTTGGTTTTGATCCCGCAGGCATCGGTTTCGCAGAAGAAGGACGAGAAGGTGACGGAACTTGAGACTTCGTTGACGAAACATCGAATCCCAGTGGCGTCACAATTTTTGGTTCCGTCCGCGCGTTTTTCGGAAATTGATCCAGAACGGGCCTGCCGGTGCGGACGTGCTCCGGTTGTGAGATCCGGATGGGAGAGGATGCATCCGTTCGCAATGCTGCTCGAGCATCCTGCCACTCAGCATAATCATTGACCAGTGTATGCCAGAGTGATATTGCCAACACCCTAAATGAGAACCGCAAAAACAAGCTGAGGATATAGAGAAAAATACCCGCGATTACACATAGTGCAAGCGGGCCGCCGAACAGACGCGTAAAAAAAGGATTGAACACGTGACCAACCCATCCACCAAAATCCGTCGTGTTGTACATTAACTGGCCGAGCACAGATAAAAATGCAGAACCAAGACTGACGAGCAGCACGGCCCAGATAGCATCAAGACGCCAGCGGGGATGATACAACTCTGACTTGATGGACATAATACCCATCCAAACCAGAACAAGCGCAACGAGAAACGATGCCATGCCGAAGATGAGAGAAAAAACATTATGGACTGCTTGCCCCAGGACTCCTGCCTGTCCCGGAACGACAAGACAGTACACAAGCAGAAACGACAGAAGAAATAACACTAATCCTTTTATTTCTCCTGCATGGCTGGTTTTTGGTTTTGAAGTCCGCGCCCGTTGAGTAATACGCGCATTATAGTGCATGGTTGGAAGAATAGTTATGTGGAACTACGTTATCGTAAAGCAATCTTGAACGTGTGTCCGTCTTCAGAGACGACAACTTTGTTTTCACGAGAAAGCCATCCGAGTGAAAAACACAACAGACGGTTTGAAATACCCAACGCAGCTTTCAATTTTATCGCGCTGGTCTCGCCGTTTTCATTGATGTAATGCCATATACTGCCTGCGGTTGCTCCGATTGTTTCATCCATCATATTAAACTCTTTCTATTTGGAACAAATCCTGATTGGCGGTAATCGCCTTGCCATTTTCAACGAGAATCTTAATGATCTTCATTCTGCCATCAGCTTTTATTTCGTTCATAACCTTCATTGCTTCAACAATACACAACGTTTTGCCGATATCAACGACATCCCCCTCTTTAACAAATGGTGGCGAACTGGGGCTGGGGGCCCGGTACAGCATACCCATGATGGGTGATTGCACGGTCGCTCCGGTATATTCCTGTTTGGAGGCTGTCTCTTCCACCGGAAGAACCGGTACAAAGGAAGGCGATTGGACTGCTACGGCCTGCGGGACATTATGTCCTTTGCGTTTGAGATGAATATGAGATTCAGCATCTGAGATTTCGAGTTCTTCGATTTTTTCATGTTTCATGATCTCGAACAACGCACTGACTTTGTCGCTCATTGTTTCCTGTTTCACCGCTACATCATTGCGTTCTGTCGGATTTTTCATCGATATCGCTCCCTGCACGTTTTTGTTCTTTGCGAAAATAAAAATTATGAAGATCAAACATTAACGTCTAAAAGACGTCAATCTGTCAATCTTCATAATTTTCATAATCTATCAAAAATTCCCTGCAATTACTTTTTTTCCAGAAGAACTGCCTTATGGCTAAGATTGACCCGACCCTGACTGTCGATCTCAATGCATTTAACATCAAGCTCATCACCTTCATGCACCACGTCTTCAACCCGTTTTACGTGTCCCTCTGCTAGCTGTGAAATGTGGACAAGCCCTTCTTTGCCGGGCATGACCTCAACAAACGCTCCGAAATTCATGAGCCTTGTAACACGGCCGTGATATGTCTTGCCAACTTCAACTTCGGCGGCAAGCATTTCAACCATCTCACGCGCTGCGTCAACAGCTTTTTTATCGGTGCTTGAAATAAACACGCGGCCATCATCTTCAATGCTGATCTCAGCGCCTGATTCTTCCTGAATGCGGCGAATGTTCTTGCCACCCGGACCGATAAGCTCGCCTATTTTAGCCGGCGGAATCATAACAGTCACCATGCGCGGAGAGAATGCGGAGAGATCTGCACGGGGCGTTGCGAGCGACGATTCCATTTTATCAAGAATGGTCAGTCGTCCCACTCGTGCCTGCTCCAAAGCTTTTGCCAAAATCTCGGTAGTAAGTCCGGCGATCTTTATGTCCATCTGCAAAGCGGTAATACCTTTTCGGGTACCGGCTACCTTGAAATCCATGTCGCCTAAATGATCTTCCATCCCCATAATATCCGTCAAGATGGCATAGTTGTCACCTTCTTTGACCAACCCCATCGCAATGCCGGCGCAGGATGATTTTAACGGCACACCTGCGTCAAACAGAGAGAGGGATCCGCCGCACACTGACGCCATTGACGATGATCCATTGGATTCGAGAATATCTGACACGATGCGAATAGTATACGGAAACTCATCAGCAGTCGGCAGTAACGGCAACAACGCGCGACGGGCAAGCATCCCGTGCCCGATCTCCCGTCGGCCGGCGGTGCGTTCCGGTTTAGGTTCTCCGGTCGCAAAACCCGGGAAGTTATAATGGAGAAGGAAACGTTCTTTGTATTCTCCGCCGAGCTCATCCATTACCTGGCTGTCTCGCGGCGTACCCAGAGTGGTTATGACAAGCGCCTGAGTCTGCCCACGGGTAAAAAGACTTGAACCGTGCGTCCGGGGAAGAATTCCCGTCATGCAGGTAATAGGACGAATTTCATCAAGCTTCCTTCCGTCAGATCGAACACGTTTGCCCAGGATCAGCTCACGGGCTTTGCGGTAAAATATGTCTTCAAGAATGACAGAAATGTTATTCTCTTGATCAAGATACTGAGGAAGAACCGCAGCAGTAATCTCTTTCTTCGCAGTATCCCACGCTATATCCCGGCTTGCCTTTTCAGCTATGACAAGAATACGTTCCGCCTGCGGAACACCCAGCTTTTCGACTTCCGCTCGCAACGCCGGATCAATAAAACAGGCTACCGGTTTAATTTTTTCTTTACCTTTAAACGTCAATTGGAAAGCACACAATTTTTTTATTTCTGAGTGCGCAAGGTTCAACGCTTCGATCATCTCATTTTCAGATAATTCATGGGCACCCGCTTCTACCATCGCCAGCGCATCCTGTGTGCCGCTGACCACCAGATCAAGGTCACAGGATTCCTGTTCTGCGATGGTCGGATTGACTACGAGTTTGCCATTGAGTCTCCCGATGCGCACGGCTGAAAGAGGCGTCGAAAACGGAACATCAGAGAGCATGAGTGCAATTGATGTGCCATTAATGGCCATAATATCGGAATCGTTTTCATTATCAAATGACACTAAAATAGCAGCAACCTGTGTATCATTATGCCATGCTTCATCAAACAGAGGCCGGATGCTGCGATCAATCAGACGGCTCACAATAATCTCGTTATCACGAGGCCGGGTTTCACGTTTAAAAAAACCGCCCGGAATCTTGCCGGCGGCATAGGTCCGTTCACGGTAGTCGACTGTCAGAGGTAAAAAATCACAATTTAATTTCGGGGTACGTGAAGCAACCACGCTAACCAGCACCGCCGTATCCCCCATGCGTATCAAACATGAGCCATTGGCTTGTTTAGCCATCAGCCCAGTCTCAACCGTCAGGGTTTTGCCTGCGATGTCAATTGTTTTTCGTTCTGTATTCACGAAATACTCCTTTTATTTTCTCAAAGATAGCTTTTCAATAATCGTTTTATAGGTTGCCTGTTTATGCTTCTTGAGGTATTCGAGTAATCGACGGCGTTGGCCGATGAGCTTGAGAAACCCAAAGCGGGATCCGAAATCTTTCGGATATTTCTTGAAATGACCTGAGAGATAGTTGATGCGGCCGGTCAAAACCGCTATCTGAACTTCAGGCGATCCAGTGTCGGTTCCATGAGTCTTAAATTCCTCCACGATCGCTTTTTTGTTAAATTCCATCTTACTTCCCCTTTCGTGTGTTACATTTTTGTTTTTTATGATACAAAATTGTGACAACAATGTAAATACGTTATCATCTAAAGAAACGACGAGCGACGAGAACATCATGCTTTAACTGCAAGATCAATTCTTCCTTATTTTTGAAGCATATTTCATCACGCACATGTTTCATGAGATATATGCGAGTTGGCTTTTTTTTCCAGTCCCCAGAGAAATCAAGCAAATGCAGTTCCGGTACGACCGTGTGATCAATGTGAAACGTAGGTCGTGTTCCAATGTTGATGATACCTGGCAACCATAGGCTTCCCTGGCTTGCGCAGCACAGAAACACACCGCGAGGAATTATTTTCTGGGGAGCTATGGAAAGATTAATAGTCGGGAATCCCAATGTCCGGCCTATAGCACGCCCGGGTTCGGGAGTCCCGGTAAAACTATAAAACCGTCCAAGCAGTTTGTTAGCATACATCACCTGCCCCCGCAGCAGCAGTGTCCGGATTCGTGAGGAAGAGATGATCGAACGGTGATACCGCACAGGCGTGACAACGGTCACGCGAATATCGAGGTCCGTGGCATTTTTTTTGAGCCACTCAACAGAACCATGACGCGCGTGTCCAAAGGAAAAGTTACTGCCGACGACAATATGCCGGGCATGGAGTGTCTCAGAGAGAAAATCATTGAGAAACGTTATGGCAGATTGCTGAATCAACGTGTCATCAACCGGCACAACGATGACCTCATCGAGCGCACACTGTGACAGCAATTGCACTTTTTCTTCTACAGTCGCAAGAACGCCCGGCACCGCGCGCACAGGACGCTCCAACGCAACCACCACACTGCGCAAGTGTCGACGGCGCGCAATCGTGAGCACCGTGTGCAGCAACGACTGGTGTCCACGGTGAAGTCCGTCAAAAGTGCCGATGGCAACTACGGTATTATTCATATAGTCCTAGCATAGCTTAATAATGCATCACGGGACAGAGTCTGGATCGTCTGCCCGTCAAGTGCATCCACGACAGAGTATGTTCCTATTTGTTCCCGACAGAGTCGTTCAATGGTACCACCACAGCCCAGAGCAGATCCGATATCTTCAGCTAGCGTCCGTATGTAGGTACCGCGGGAACAGTCAACACGTATCTCCACCAGAGGATTATTAAAATTGATACAATCGATACGGGAAATATGCACTGTTCGAGGCGACCGTTCCACCGTGCACCCGCGGCGTGCAAGATCATATAACCGGTGTCCCCCCCACTTGAGTGCAGAATACATGGGTGGAATTTGGCTAATATCGCCGATAAAACGTGTACTGACATCTTGAATTGCCGCCATGGTTATTGCTTCTGTAGCTCTGGTGGCAGTTATCGCGCCGGTTATATCGCCTGAATCAGTAACCGTGCCCAAACGAATAACGGCTCGATAAGTTTTGGGCATTGCCATAAAATCCGATTGACGTCGCGTGCTTGAGCCGAATACCACAATGAGCACACCGGTTGCCAGAGGATCCAGGGTTCCGCAATGGCCGACACGCTTGACTTGAAGCACACGTTTGATTTGTTTGACAACGGTAAACGAGGTGATCCCTGAAGGTTTGTTAATGACCAAAAAACCGGTTGGCTGGTCTGTCATAGCTGTTGTTTTTGTATATAGTCAGTGATGGTTCTTTTAACTGAAGACAATGTTCCTTTCAGAGTACAGCCGGCGGCCTTTTTATGACCTCCCCCTCCGAAATGGTGAGCCACAGCATTAACGTTAATCGACCCGCGGGAACGCAGGCTGACCTTAATCTGACCCTTGACGTCAGTCTCACGAAGCAACATCCCTACAGCAACTGTCGGCATTGTCATTGCAAAATTGATAATTCCATCAGTTTCCGTAACGTCTGAACCGGTGGAAAGATATGTCGCCCAGGGAATCATCATACAAGCAATTTTACCGTCTTTTGTTTTATCGATCGTTAATAGGGTCGCCCCCAGAAGGTGCAGGGACGACATGGAGTTGCTTGCGTAAAGATTATCATAAATACGTTCGGGATTGATTCCGACATCCATGAGACGCGCCGCCATTTTCAGCGCATCGGGCGAAGTATTAGAATGCTGAAACTGGCCTGTATCTGTCACCAAACCAACGTATAATCCCTCTGCCTCGTTAAGTTGGATCGGCATCTTCATATACTCAAAAAGATCAAACACTTGCTCGGCGCTTGAAGAAGCCGTTGAATCGAGATAATTAATCGTTCCAAACGGATTAAAATCAGCATGATGGTCGATATTGATGATCATCTGAACCTGATCAGCAGTGATTAAATCACCCATACGGGCAAGATCTTTGCACTCAAGAATAATAGCGCAATCGAACTGCCGGCGCACTTTTTTCGTTATGATGATTCGACGTGAACCTGAAATGAAACACAGGTTCATGGGAACAGCTTCGGGGCTGTATACGCATACTTTTTTTCCCAGACGTCTGAGCAATGACGACAGGGCGAGTGCCGTACCGATGGTATCACCATCGGGCTTCATGTGTCCGGCAATAAAAAAAGTATTGTGCTGGTGTAACGCCCGCGCAATATCGGCTAGGGGCCTATGAATTTTCGTTATCGTTTTCTTCATGCTCTTCTTCAACAGGTTCTTCGGTTTTTATTTTTTCAAGCAGTTCAAATATACGATCTGCTTTTGCAGGAGTTTCATCAAATACAAATTCGATGGTCGGCGTCCGTCGAAGATTTAACCGGATAGCCAGTTCGTGGCGGATCTCGCGGACTCTGTCTTTAAGTACTTCTGCGGTCTTGCTTACCTCTTCATCTGAACCAATCACTGAATAAAACGCCCGGGCCGTTTGGAGGTCATCGGTCAGAGTTACCCCGGTGATCGTCGTAAACCCGATTTCCTGGTTTTTTATGTCACGGACAATTTTTGCCAGTTCTTGCTGGATCAATTCGGCAATGCGTACCGATCTTTTATAGCTTCGCATACTATAATACCCTGTACTTCTTTGTATCTTTCGACATCAATCCCTGCTGGCTCAAAGAAAACCGCAGGAACTACTATTGTTGCCGCTTGTTTCCTTTCTCCCACCAGAAGCGTTCCGGATGTGAGAGAAGAAAGAAATATAAATACCCAGACCTATAATTTACGGGCAATCTTTTCTTCAATGAAAACTTCAATGATGTCGCCAGGTTTTAAATCGGAATAATTTTCAAGACCGATTCCGCATTCAAAACCCTTTTCTACTTCCCGCACATCATCCTTGAATCGCTTAAGCGAAGAAATATTACCTTCAAAAACAATCACGTTATCGCGCAGGAGTCGTGCCTTGCCGCCGCGCAATATCTTGCCATCAATTACCATACATCCCGATATCGTTCCGACTTTGGAGACTTTGAACACCTGTTTAACTTGCGCCTTACCGACAATAGTTTCTTTCATCGAAGGATCAAGCAAACCCTCCATGGCAGCTTTTACGTCCGCTATAATTTCATAAATAATGCGGTACGTACGGATACTGACACCCTCACGGTCAGCGATCTTAGCTACCAGAGCATCGGGACGCAGATTGAACCCGATAATCATCGCATCAGAAGCTGCACTCAGGGTTACGTCAGACTCGGTAATAGCACCGACACCACTATGAATGATCTTTAATGAAATTTCGCTGGTCGATAAACGTTCCAGAGAATCAGCAAGCGCTCCCAAGGATCCCTGCACATCGGTTTTAAGGATCATCTTAAGTTCCTTGGCTTTGCCGCTTGCAATGTCTTCCAGGGACAGATGGTGTCGCGGTCTATGAGAATCCTGGCGCGCTTTGGACGCACGGGCTTCAGCAATCTCGCGTGCCTGCGATTCTTGTTCAACAACAACGAATTTCTCTCCCGCTTGCGGCGGTGCGTTAATGCCCAGAACCTCGACCGGCGTGCTGGGCGGTGCTTCGTTAAGCCGCACGCCGTGCTCATCTATCATCGCGCGGATCTTTCCGAAAATATTACCCACAACGATGTTATCTCCGATACGCAATGTTCCTGTTTTCACGAGAAGTGTCGCAACCGGACCGCGTTTGGTATCAAGTTTTGCTTCAATAATCACACCGCGTGCCAGACGTTCAGGATTAGCCTTAAGCTCCATCATTTCAGCTTTAAGCAGCACCATCTCCAGAAGAGCGTCAATATTTATATTTTTGCGGGCGGAAATCTCAACCATAATGGTATCACCGCCCCAATCTTCGGCAACCAGCCCATATTTACTGAGTTCCTGTTTGATTTGAGCGGGCTGAGCGGTCGGCAGATCGATCTTATTGATCGCAACAATGATCGGCACATTTGCCGCTTTTGCATGATCGATGGCTTCAATGGTTTGCGGCATGACACCATCAGCAGCAGATACCACCAGAATGACGATGTCAGTCGCCGCCGCGCCGCGTGAGCGCATGGCAGTAAATGCCTCATGACCCGGCGTGTCAAGAAATGCAACCTCGCCATTTTTCACTTTGACTTTATACGCACCAATATGTTGTGTTATCCCGCCTGCCTCACCTTCAGCAACGCGGCTTTTGCGAATAGCATCGAGAAGAGATGTTTTACCATGGTCAACATGCCCCATAATAGTGACCACCGGCCACCGGGGTTTGAGTTTCGCAGAATCTTCCACTTCTTCGCTTGCCTCTTCATCTGAATATAATGAGGTAAACTTCGCATCATATTCAAATTCATGGGCTAATAAGACTGCAACATCGGTATCAATCCGCTGGTTAATGGTACACAAACTTCCCATACTCATGAGCTTTTTTAAGACTTCCCCGACACGAACATTCATCTTTTCCGCCAGCTCTCTGACGGTTATGAGTTCATTAATCTTAATAACACCCTTCATTTTCACTGGTGCGGGAGTCGGAGCAACAACTTTCGCCACAGCGGGAGGTGCGGGAGGAGCGACAACAGTAGCAACGGAAGGAGCCGCTGTCGGCGCGACAGAAGGCGTTACTGGTTTCACGCTAGCCGGTGCAACAATATGTTCTGGCGCAGCGGCCTTTGGTATTGCCGGTGCAGAAGGTTTCACTGAGGGGACTACAGGCGTCTTGACGGGAGCAGCCACCGCATGATGTACGGGTGACGGTTTCGTCGGCTGTACAACCGGTTTAGTTTCATGTTTGCTTTCCGGGACGATCTCGGGCTGTACGGCAGCTTTTACTTCTGCATGTTTTACTGCTGGTTTTATACCAACCTTCGCAGCGGCCTGATCAACAACAGTCGTTTTGACTGCTTTGGGTTTCGGCTCTTTAACAATCTGATGCTCGGCAGATTCTTTTTTAATCCGGGGAGCCTTAGCTGCCGTCTTTTTGACCGCAGGTGCGTGATCTGTTTTCACCAATAGATCCGCTTTGGTGGTTTTAGCCTTCACCACTTTAGGCGCCTTAACGGTTTTTTTCTTTTTAACCGTTTCAGTTTTTTCAGTTTCGATTGGTTTTTTTGGCACTGTTTTATTCGTTTTCGACACCATTTTCCACCTCATTATTTGGGGACACATCTTTTTTATTTTGTGTATTGGCCTCGGGAGCAGCGGAACGAGCAGCAGCTGTTTCGGTCATGAATTGTTTTGCCGATTCGATAATCTTCTCGGCCGTCTTTACCCCAATACCCTGCAATGTTGTTAAATCATCTGTATGAGAATTTGCCAGTTTTTCAACATTTGCAAGGCCTGCCTTTGTCAACACTTCCGCTATTTTCGGGCCAATGCCCTGCAATTTTCCCAGAGTATCGGCAATTGCGGCGGATTTCTGCTCAATATCTCTTTTGCGTTGTGAATCACTTTTGACGTCGATATGCCAGCCCGTTAACTTCGCCGCAAGACGGACATTATGACCGTTCTTTCCGATTGCAAGAGATAACATATCATCAGAGACCAGTACTTCTGCCTTACGTTCCTGTTCTGAAACGATGCTCACGCTTACTACTTTGGCAGGCGATATGGAAGATGCAATATATTTCATGGGATCAATGGAAAAGGGGATCAGATCTATCCGCTCACCCTGGAGCTCATCGATAATAGGTTTGACGCGCGCCCCTTTTACGCCAACACATGCGCCGACAGGATCCACCTTCGGATTACGGGAAATCACCGCAACTTTCGAACGCATTCCCGGGTCACGGACAACATTTATTATCTCAACAATTTTTTCATAAATCTCGGGCACTTCGACCTCAAAAAGTCTCCGCACCAGATCCGGATGTATACGGGAAAGCACGATCGATGGACCGCGCACAGAGCGTTCAGCTTTGACGATCACTGCGCGAATGTGTTGCCCCAGATTGAATTTTTCGCGGAAAACCTGTTCAGAGGCCGGAAGAATAGCTTCGGTTTTACCGATATCAACAATAAGATTGCGATTTGCAAAGCGCCATACAGTCCCGCTCACCATTTGACCAATCTTTGTTTTCATTTCTTCAAGCAATGTTTCGCGTTCAGACTCACGGATCTTTTGAACAATGACCTGCTTAGCTGTCTGAGCAGCAATACGGGCAAAATCCTGTGTATCTAAAGGAATGCGCACATTGCCGTCCAGCGCGGCATCCGGAGATAATTTTTTCGCCTCTTCCAGCGATACTTCGATGGATGGGTTACGAACATCAGTAACCACTTTTTTAATAGACCATGCCATCATCTCGCCAGTATCAGAGTTCACGGATGCTTCCACTGTCGCATTTTTTCCCACATGTTTGCGATAGGCAGAAACAAGCGCATTTTCTATAACGCCTAAAATATCTTCTTTTTTTATTCCTTTATCTTTTTCGATCTGTTCAAGGGCCAATACCAATTCACTTTTTTCTG
>JBELAT010000090.1:0-9867 GCA_049508565.1 Endomicrobiales bacterium
AGCAGGCGCATGGCCGTCGCGCGGTTTTTTATCTGGCTGCGTTCCACCTGACAGGCAACAACGAGATTGGTCGGCAGATGGGTTATCCTGATAGCAGAATCGGTTTTATTGATGTGCTGTCCCCCCGCACCTGAAGCACGATAGGTGTCTATCCGCAAATCTTCAGGCCGGATTTCAATGTCAACATCTTCCGCTTCCGGCAAGACGGCAACGGTGACAGCGCTGGTGTGTATCCGCCCTGAAGCTTCGGTTTCCGGCACGCGCTGGACCCGGTGAATGCCACGCTCATATTTTAACAATGTCCACGCGTCGGATCCTGTCACTGAAAAAATGACTTCTTTAAAGCCGCCCAGACCCGTTTCATGGCAATCGATGATCTCTGTTTTCCATCCCCGGATCTCGGCAAAGCGCGTGTACATGCGCAGGAGTTCGCCGGCAAACAACGCCGCCTCGTCCCCCCCGGTTCCGGCTCGAATTTCAACAATAACATTCTTCCCGTCATTGGGATCGGGAGGAAGCAACATGATCTTGAGCTCACTCTCAAGCGCTTCTTTACGCTTTGAGAGTTCCGCGTGTTCTATATCAGCAATTGCTTTCATTTCATGGTCATCAGAGTTTTGCAGCTCACTCACACCAGAAAGATCGGCAACCGTTTTGTTGTAGTCCTGCGCTTTGCGCATTATGGGAACAAGCCGGGAATGTTCCCGTGAGAGTTTCCGGTACTCATCCCATATCGTGTGATATGCCCCTGTCATAAATATGTCTCAAGACTACTTTTCTTTTTTCTTTTCTATAACTTTGGCGCCTTTGGCTGCCTCTTTTTTTGTTTGCAGTATGGCGCGACGCGGTGATGTTGAAAGAATTTTACCTCTTGCTTTTTTGACAACCGGTTTGACTTCTTTCTTGATTATCACGGTCTTACCATCGGTTTTGGCGAAACGTTTCTGGAACCGTTCGACACGGCCGGCTGTATCAAGCAGTTTCTGTTTGCCGGTATAAAAGGGATGGCAGTGTGAACATATTTCAACTCTGATAGCCGGCTGCGTAGAACGTGTTTTAAACGTAAATCCGCACGCACACTGGACCGTCGATTCAACATATTCGGGGTGAATTCCTTCTCTCATTACAGTACTCCTTCATTTAATGTTTCGTTTATTACGTATTACAACCGTTCTCGTCCCAACTACACACCAACCGCCGCTTCATGCTGTGCGGACACGCGAGGTTTCCGAAGAATTGGTAGGTTAGTATGCCAAAATTTTCCCCAAAAGTCAACGATCCATACTCGATGTTTCCATGGATTTGAGAAAATCCTTGTTCGATTTTGTCGACGACAATTTTGAGCCCAACAATTCCATTGCTTCAATCGGATTAAGCGGGGTTATTACTTTACGCAAAATCCATACTTTATTAATTTCATCTTCAGTCATGAGAAGCTCTTCCTTGCGGGTACCCGAACGGATAATGTCAGCGGCAGGGAATATGCGCCGGTCAGCGAGCTTGCGATCGAGATACACTTCCGAATTTCCGGTGCCTTTGAATTCTTCAAATATCACATCGTCCATCCGGCTCCCTGTCTCAACGAGCGCAGTGGCAATGATCGTGAGGCTTCCCCCTTCTTCAATGTTGCGCGCAGCACCAAAGAATCGTTTTGGCCGCTGCAGGGCGTTAGAGTCAAGTCCGCCGGACAGGACCCTTCCGCTTGAAGGTATCGCGGCATTATAGGCGCGAGCAAGCCGCGTGATGGAATCAAGCAGAATAACGACGTCTTTGCCGTGTTCAACCATACGCTTGGCTTTTTCTATGACCATCTCTGAAACCTGTATGTGCCGGTCTGACGCTTCATCAAAGGTCGATGAAATAACTTCGCCTTTGACCGAACGCTGCATATCCGTCACTTCTTCCGGACGTTCATCGATCAATAAAACCATAAGAACGATTTCCGGATGATTTGTTGTAATGGAATTAGCAATCTTCTGCAGGAGAACCGTTTTTCCGGTCCGCGGCGCTGCGTTGATGAGCATGCGTTGCCCTTTGCCGAGTGGTACCAGCAAATCTAGTACCCGGGTTGAAAGTTCGTCCCGCTTGGTTTCAAGTTGAATGCGTTTGTTGGGATAGAGCGGCGTAAGATTGTCGAACAGCGGGCGCTCCCGGATATTTTCCAGGTTCTGCCCATTAACCGATTTCACCTGCAACAGTGCAAAAAACCGTTCCTGGTCTTTCGGCGGACGAACGTATCCCGCGACTGTGTCGCCCTTGCGCAACGCGAATTTTTTTATCTGTGATGGAGATATATAGATATCGTCAGGACCCGGAAGATAATTGTAGTTCGGGGACCGTAAAAAACCGAACCCGTCAGGAAGGATTTCAAGAACCCCCTCGTCATAGACCAGGTTGTTTTCTTTTGTTTGCGCCTCTAAAATCTTGGCGATCATTTCCTGTTTACGCAGTCCCAGCGCCGCCTCAAGGTTTAAGTCTTTTGCGATTTTGCTTAACTCCGCGATTGTCTTTTTAGACAATACGGTTACGTCCATCGAATTCTCCACTAAGCCCCTCCCGTCAGATGATGTCTTGTTCATATGGTAAGTCCTGTACACTTGAAGAACTGCTCATTTTCGATCGTTTAAATCGCCTTCACGCGGCATACCGAACCGTTCTCACAAAAAAATAGCGAGGTCAGAGCGGTGGTTATTCTACATAGAAAAATGGGGATAACGATAAGGGACGCTACGGTTCATCATAGTCAAATGATCAGTCATGTGTTTGATTAGTTTTCAGGCAAGTCACAAGCAGTTTTGAAGTACTTGCTATATTATACTTATTTCCTTGCATTTGTCAAGCTTTTAAGAAGGGTTCGCACCTGACTGTTGACTTGCGTCCGGGATCCGTTATTGCAAATGACGTAGTCGGCCAGCGCCTTTTTGCGCGATAACGGGTATTGCGCTTTTATCCGCCTGCCTGCCTCTGTTGGCCCAATATTATCCCGTGCAATCAATCTTTGGCGCTCTACACCAGCCGATACCCAGACAACTACTACCGCATCAAAAAGGTCTTCAAGCCCTGCTTCATAGAGTAACGGGACTTCGACAACAAGCACGGGAACCGATGTACGCCGCTTATGACGGCGTATTTCAGCGCGCAACTGGGCAGAAATAGCCGGGTGTGTTATTTTTTCAAGTGCTCGCCGTAACGCGTCGTCTGCAAATATCAGTTTGGAAAGCTTCGCCCGGTCAAGAGATCCATTAGCTAATAAAATTGTTTTTCCGAATGTCCGAACAATATTTTTCAACACTGTTGTTCCCGGACGGACAACACTGCGAGCGATTGTATCGACATCTATGACCCGGGCTCCATACCGGCCCCATGCGGCCAGGACGGTTGATTTCCCGCTTGCTATTCCTCCGGTGAGCCCGATAACCAGCGAATCTTTTCTCATTTCATCAGGTCAAAAAAGTCTTCTTTGGCAGTCGGAACAGGTGCGGTGAGCATCTCTTTTGCAAGCGCAGTAAATTCATAGCGGGACAAGAATTCACCCAGTATGGTTCGATCAGGCGATTGAACTGCGCACTCACGCCACGATTTGTCCAGCACTACATTATCGCATAATGTCACCAGGCGTTTGCTTTGCACCAGCAACTCTTTGTTATCTGCCACAATTGCCTTGAGTTTGCCTTCCAGACTATCCTGCCGGGCAAACAGATTGTCAATCGAACCATATGCGTGTATGAGTTTAAGCGCTGTTTTTTCACCGACGCCGGGCAAGCCCGGAACGTTGTCAGAGGCGTCTCCCATAAGGGCAAAATAATCAACCAACTGCTCGGCGGGAAACCCGTATTTTTCCCGCACTACTGCGGGAGTATAGAATATATTTTTGGATTCATTATAGACGGTGATGTGGTCGGTGACGAGTTGTAAAGCATCCTTGTCTCCCGTGACGACCACCGTTTCGATACCGTCACGTGCGGACTGGCGGGCAAGTGTCGCAATAACGTCATCGGCCTCATATCCGGGCTTTTCTATGGCAGTCAGCGCAACCGCTCGAACGGCGTCTCGGGCGATAGGCATCTGAACCTTCAAATCATCATCCATTTTTTTTCGATGGGATTTGTATCCGGGAAAATCGGCATGACGGAACGTGGGCGCCGGATGATCAAAACACACGACACAATAATCAGGGGATTGTTCACGTATGAGTTTCCAGAGGAACCTGATGAAACCGTATACCGCGTTAACAGGTTCTCCCTGGGAAGTCGATAACGGAGGGATCCCGTGATACGAACGGTGAACGTATGCGTTGCCATCAACAATGAAGAATTTAGGTGTGTGATTCAAGGTAGTGTTGAGCAGCCACTGCAGCCGTGGCGCCATCGCCAGCGGCGGTGACAACCTGTCTGAGCAGTTTCATGCGTATATCGCCACAAGCATATACTCCCGCAATATTGGTTGCCATTGTGTCATCGGTAATAATATATCCCTGTGTATCACAGGCAATCAAACCATTGAGGAACGCACTATTGGGAACCAACCCGATAAAAACGAACACGCCCGAAACCGGCAATTGAGTCTGGGCACCGGTGATCGTGTCTTTGAGCGCCACTGCAGTAACCTGGTCTTTGCCGATCACTGACGTGACACGTGAGTTCCAGATAAACCGGATAGCGGGATGACTTAATGCCTTCTCCTGCAACACCTTTGCCGCCCGTAGCGCGTCACGGCGGTGAATGACCGTAACGGTTTTTGCAAACCGTGTAAGAAAGAGAGCTTCCTGAATGGCGGAGTCCCCTCCACCGATGAGCGCAACATCTTTTCCCCGGAAAAAAGGTCCGTCACAGGTCGCGCAGTAGGATACGCCTTTTCCTGTCAGTTCCTGTTCGCCTGGAACATCCATTTTCTTATGTGTTGCACCGGTGGCAATGACAACGGTTTTTGTATGATAGACACCTGCCGCGGTCACAACGTCGAATCCTCCGGACGCCTGAGTGACCAATGACACTTCTTCACGCGCTATGGCAAGCCCGAACCGGCGTGCCTGTCTTTCCATACTCGTTGCCAGGTCGTATCCGCTTGTTCCTTCGGGAAATCCGGGATAATTGTCAATCCAATCCGTGATTACTGACTGGCCGCCGCAGCCCACCGATTCAAGCAAAAGAGTATTGAGTTTCGCCCGCGCGGCATACAGGCCTGCTGTCATTCCAGCCGGTCCGGCACCGATAATGATAATATCGTGCTGCACCATGTCAGATGATGCCATCGATAATTTTCTTAAGGTCTGCTTTTGATTTGACACCGATGACCCGTTGAACAACTTTCTTATCTTTAAAGATCATAATAGTCGGGATTGATGTGATCTGGTAGCGACTTGCAACCGCAAGATTCTCGTCGGTATTAACCTTGCCCACTTTCATGCGTTTATCATATTCTTGAGCAAGTTCATCAATAACGGGACTGATCATTTTACACGGTCCACACCACGGCGCCCAGAAATCTACCAGAACGGGAAGAGTTGAATTCACCACTTCTGCTTCAAAATTGTTTTCCGTCAACACGAGTTCTGCCATACTATCCCCCTTTTTTCACTGTTTTTTTGAGTTATATCAATAACATAGCGTGACGAGCATTGTGAGTTTTATATCAAAGAAAGGATCATATCTTACCAGCAATGTGGTTTGACGTTAAAACGCAGATGAAACCGGTTACGGAGATTGATCCAGGGTCTTTGATGCTGCCAACTTCTTTCTGACTTTAAGAGCGTACGACCGATAATTTACTACGTACAGACAAGCATTGATTGCTCAAACGGAAACACTATTTTCGGCACGATGCAGGTGAGATTATTTTTTTGGTATCTCCGGTGTAAACCTCAGGAATGAAACCACCCAGGAGAGAAGAACATCAGCAGGGATCGTTCAGTATCAAAATACTGCTGATCAGTGCGGGTTAAACAATCGATTTACCTGTTTCGATATCGTACAGATGGGCCTTGGCAAGGTTAACAACAATCTCTATCATCTGGCTTGGTTTTGCCTGATTATGAGAATCAACCTTGGCTACAATCGTATTTTTTCCCGTGCCGAGATGCAGGAAAATCTCACTGCCCAGCGGCTCGACAACTTCGACTGTGGCATTGAACATGTTTCCATCTTTTGCGCCGATATTATAAAAAAGTTTATCATATATGTCTTCAGCCCGTATACCCAGCGACAGTCTCTGTCCCACGAAGGGGAGCACCGCAGCTTTAAACTGTTTGGGCAATTTTAACTGAAACATGCCTTCATCAAGCAAAATATCATCATCTTTTTTGATGATGCCCACCTCAACAAAATTCATGGGCGGACTACCGATAAAACCCGCCACGAACTTATTAATAGGATTATCGTACAATCTCAGTGGTCCGTCGATTTGTTGAATAATGCCATCTTTCATTACACATATACGGTCTCCCATTGTCATGGCTTCCGTTTGATCATGCGTAACGTAAATCATAGTGCTTTGAAGACGGTCATGAAGTTTTTTGAGTTCCGCGCGCATCTGAACGCGCAGTTTAGCGTCAAGGTTGGAAAGTGGTTCATCAAATAGAAACACCTTGGGTTTACGGACTATGGCACGACCGACAGCAACGCGCTGGCGCTGCCCGCCGGAAAGTTGTTTTGGTTTGCGCTCAAGAAGATGGTCAATACCGAGAATGTCCGCTGCTTCTTTAACACGCTGGCTGATTTCGCTTTTATTATAGCCGCGCAGTTTCAACCCGAACGCCATATTATCATACACGGTCATGTGCGGATACAATGCATAGCTTTGGAACACCATGGCAATGTCGCGATCTTTGGGAGGAACATCGTTAACGAGATGATCGCCGATATAAATCTCGCCGCTGGTCACTTCTTCAAGACCAGCTATCATCCGCAGCGTGGTGGTTTTTCCACAACCGCTGGGACCAACGAGAATGCAGAACTCTTTATCCGGAACTTCAAGATTAAAATCTTTTACAATCTCATGTTCCCCGTATTTTTTCCACACCTTATTAAGCACAACCCGCGCCATGAAAAGTCCTCCCGATCAATCAAACCTTGAAAAAGGATTATATACTTTTGGGCACATCAAGTCAAACGCTCAAATTCGTGGATCCCGTTTCTGCCGTTCTGTTTGACCCAATACATTGCCTTATCAGCAGCAGTTATCAAGTCTTCAGCAGTTTCCCCGTCGCGGGGAAATTGGCTCATCCCAATACTGACCGTTACGTTAAAAACAGTTCCCACGTCGCCGAACTCTTTGAGCGCAACCATGCTATTTATTTCTTTAGCAAAATTAATAACCTCGGCTGCTTGACTATTGGGGATCAACATCACAAATTCTTCTCCGCCATACCGTCCGACCAATCCTCCGGGAGGCGCGCAATTGACAAAAATGCGCGACAGGGCACACAAGACACGGTCTCCCATGAGATGTCCGTATGTATCGTTTATCCGTTTAAAGAAATCGATATCAATCATAAAGACAGAAAACCACGATTTATATCGCTTGCACCGCTGTATTTCCGCCGACAGTCGCTCCATGAAATAACGACGAACAAAAAGTCCGGTAAGACCGTCATTGCGTGCTCGATCCTTAACTTCTGAGAACAGTTGCATCCGTTTGATTCCCAGAGCAACCTGCGGAATAAAAATTGTTCCTTCATCCATATACCGCGTCGCAGCGTCCCGATCAGTTATCAATAAAATTGCAGCCAGAGGATAGCGTTCAATGCGGACGGGCCAGAAAACCACAGCCTTATCACCCAGCCAGATTGGTGAATCGAGAATCTGGAACCGCCGCTCCTGACTGAGATTCTTTTTTTCTTTCATAAACGCAATCCAGCTAGTTATATTCTCTGGAGGAAAACAGTAGGCACATTCCCACTGACGCTTAACCCACAAAAACACGGCCATTCCGCTGACGCCCGGACGATTTAAAAACACCTTGCCGAGATGTTCGACAATATCAGCCATTTCCGTATGCTCCACCAACTCTCTTCCCATTATATACAACTGATTTATCTTATCAATCTCCTCCTGCAGAGACCGGCGGTGACTTTCATATTCTTCAGCTTGAGCGGCAAGATCCTGCACCATATCTTTCTGGCGGGCATATTGTTGTTCTTCCGCTGTCCGGGCCATCCGGCTCACCTGCTCAAAGCGAAAAGGAACCATCATGAGCCCCAGCAATACTGTCATGAGACACGTGTGAGGGAACTGCCAGTTCTCGATCCCAACCACCAGCAAAAGAATAATGCCTATGACATTAGTAATGATCGTAGCGGCTTTGAACCACTGTCCGAACCAGAGTCCTACCAGTATAAGACAATAAATCGACAGGAACCGGATAGTCGATGACGCAACGAAATAATATGCGATAAGAAAAACCGTTATGACAGCGGCGCATTGAATGTATTTTTTTGCTTGCTCGCTCATAGTCTCACTCACCAACTTCAACCCGGTTGCGGCCATTGGATTTTGCGCGGTACAAGGCCTTATCAGCCGACTTGATAATATCTTCATCTGTCACGTTGAGGGCAGACAATGAGGCGATCCCGGCACTCACCGTGGCATTGACACAGATGGGCTTAAAACTTTCCGTCGGCAAAAAGAACCGTTCATCCTGAACGCTGCGGCACAACTCCTCAATAATCTTGAGCGCTTCAGCAAGATCTGTCTGCACCATGATGACAGCAAATTCTTCTCCTCCGTAACGACTTAAAATATCCGTTTCACGTAAACGACGACGCAACAAAATCGCAATATGCCTCAAGATAACGTCACCACCCGCATGACCGTGCGCATCGTTAAACAACTTAAAATTGTCTACGTCTATAATTGCAACACTCAGGGACATGCTGCTGTTTCTTGATCGAACAATCTCGCCTTTCAATCGCTCTCTAAAATAACGCTGCACGAACAGTCCGGTCAAACCATCAGTTATGGCAAGATCCTGCGTCTTCTGATAGAGATGACAGTTGCTTAACACCAGCGACGCAATACCTCCCAGAAGCGACAGGATGCGCAAATCTGCTTCGTTAAACGCATTTGATTGATGAGCTGTCCCTTTGAGTATCCCCCAGAAACGACCATCAACTTCCAGCGGAAGCGCAATCAACGAAGAATAGCGTGGACTTTTTACCGTAAACCGCGGATCAAAAGTAATGTTTTGAATAATCAGCGGAATCCCCTGGTTTTTCACGTATTGGGCGAAGAAATCGTTCTGTGAACCTTTTTTAACTTTCCAGTTACCCCGGCGGATCAACTTCGCTGCCAGTTCGCTTATTAACGGAATAATTTTTTCTTCCTTGAGCGTTACACCGAACACCTCGATCATGCGGCCTAACATCTGAAAATTGAATATCCGCTGATTAAGATCATCACATGCACGCCGGTCTTCGAGCACCTTGTTTTCATAGAAGGCAATTTTTGTTTCTAATATCTCTAACTGTCCCGCAAAACGGTCACGTTCCAACTGGGCTTTCGTGCGATAGTGATCGATGCAAAAAAACAATAACCACAAACCGCCTGCCTCAAAAATAAACAATAGCCGTGTCGGTTCGTAGGGCGGGATAAACAATCCTAAAAATGATACAACGGAAACAAAACAGAGCAGAATACCTGCATGCACCTGACCGGAAAAAAAATAAAGTAAAAGTATGACTGTACTAATAGAAGGGAAAATGAGGATTTTTGACGGACGGCCCTGGATAAGTTCGTAGACCCATACAAAAAACAGGACAAAAGAGACCACGGGTACGACAATACTGCTTATTATGTCTCTGGCAGGCCAATGATGGGAATCCTGAATGGGATTCATAATGTACTATAGTATACAATAATCAAGAGCTTTTGT
>JBELAT010000091.1:0-9280 GCA_049508565.1 Endomicrobiales bacterium
ATAGAGGCCGCATAGACCCCCCGGTCGTCGTGACTGCAATTATTTTAGACATGTTTTTAATGAGATACAGTCAATGGCTGTAACAGATTTGTTGTGCGTTAAGAAACTTTTGATCTCAGCGTACAGCCTCCCTGGAGGATAGGGCCTGTACTCTGACATTTTCCGCAGGCCAGGGCCGCTGTTTCAATAATCTTTTCTGACCGGATCTTTGGTTTAGAATACACTTTCTTTTTTATCTTGCTCATTGGTGACCCTCCTCGAGTGATTTTTTTTATTAGAAACAATTAATCCTATGAACGTAATTGATGATGAATATCAGCGGTGACGCACGAAATACGGGAAGGCCCGCTCATGCTCCCATCTTCAAGTAAAGCAAGACCAGGACAACGCTGGCAGTAATCGCTATGGTGACAAACCCGGCACTCGTCAATATCCTCTAATGTTAATGACCGATATCGGTTTAAAACAGGGTTCGCATCAGACCATATGGTTTGAAACCGTTCATATTTGATATTTCCCAGAGGAAGCAACAGCTGCAAACAGGGATACACCGTACCTGATGGTCCGATAGACACCATATTAAGTCCGGCACTGCATATAAAGTCGGAGACTTCAGAACGCACCGTGATATTATCGCTTTTTAATTCTTGTTGGTTGTTAGTACAGCTACTGTCGGGCCTATGGACAGACGAAAGTGTGTTCATGTGCGTGTTGCGTGTATAAACGTCATGAAGTTGTCTCGTGTTAATTCGGTATTTAAGAATATCAGTACTCCCGGTATTCTTGGGAACAATAATAGGATCGGGATGAACAATTATCCCCCACTGTAACGCCGTTTCTGAAAGCCACTCAAAATCATCGTAATTAAGTGTCATCAGTGGTGTTTTGATGCTAACCGGCACACCTGCCGACAATAATTGGCGGAGGGTGTCCGTTGTTTTTTCCCACGATCCGGGCATTCCTGTGATCATATCATGTGTTTCAGGCCGCCCATAGACGCTGGATTCGATACGTGATATTTTCAGGTCACTGACACGTTTAATATCTTCACAAGACAAGAGTGACGCATTAGTAAACAGACGAAGATCGAAGGATTTTTCTCTTGCATACTGACACAATTCAAATATGTCAGGACGCAAAAAAATTTCTCCTCCAGTAAAGACGAGGTGTAAAGCCCCCGCTTCGGCCAGCTGGTTTAAAGCATGTTTTATTTCTTTGGTGGTTAATTCGTCAGGACGAGAAGAAATGCTGGTATGGTCGATATAGCAATGCTTACAGCGAAGGTTGCAGCGATGCGTAAGTTCAAAGAGTGCTATCAGGGGTATATGGTGTTGACGAGTCAATGCGGATAGTTTGCTGCTGATGAGCGGTGTGCTATCATCGATCGAGAAGGCATCGTCCATAATGTATGTCTAATCACTCATCACACTGTTCAATGAGACCCAGTGATTGCAATGTTTTTAAGAAATCGCAGACATCAATGCGGGCTGTCTGAGATTCCACATCATATTCGTCCATGAGAAGTGTGGTAAGAGTAACTTCATCATGCTTGCTCTTAATTTTTTCCCACAAAAAGGTACCTGTTGAATCAAGCTCATGGAGCATGGATGTCCTGGTATTGATGATATAGGCCTGCCCCTCAATCGTTCGCGCAGCGATAAGACGTGTTTTTCTGAAGTTAGTCATGCCAGGGCCTCGTGCATGCTTTTAAGTAAATTGATTCTAGAAGCGTTTTTCGGAAACGTCATTTCAAACCCGTCAACGCTGCGTGCGATAGTTTCTGATACCCGTAATAGCCGCTTCATGAAAGATGGCGTCTCAGCAAAAAACAACGTTGTTATCAAAAGCGCGCGGAGGATAGACACAAAATCTGATGGGATAACCGAAAGTGTTTTTCCATGACGCAGAGTGAAAATACCTTTTAGTTTTCCACTGAGCGTGTACTTTCCCCCCTGTTGGAGCTCCCCCCAGAACGGGGTGCTGTACGCGATAATGCCTGTCTCGTCTAGATGAAGAAGAGTCAGCTCGTCGCTTAAAGCATCTTTTTTACCGAGCAGCCGCGTAATTGTTGATTTCCCGGCGCCTGAACGTCCGGGAAATAGGTAGGTTTCGTTGCGGTAATGGTATCCGGCACCATGGATGAGCAGCATGTTCCGGTCAATCCCAACGACAGAAAGAAAGATTCGAAGCCAAGAATTTAACGAGTATTTGTCGTAGACTATGGTAAGCTCAGTATGGGTGCATCGGGCGTTGGACCGGGAATGGAAATCTTCCCGTCGTATATCGATAATGTTGTTTTTGACTGTAACCTTGAGAGCGTTAGTAGTAACAGCTCGTTGAGAGATGAGAGTGATTGTAATACCGGTCTGGGCATTTGACAGAAAAGAGTTATAGTTATCCTGAATCAATGTATCCCAGGCGGGATCCGAAAAATTAAAGGTTAACACAACAGGGCCGATTGACAGGGTACGTGTAAGGGACACTTATAACCCTCTCACCCACCAGCGGATCGCTTTGAGTTCCAGCATAAGCTTTTTATCAGGAATAACCAGCGCTAGTTCGTCAATTGCTTCTTTTATAAATATCATAGGGGTTGTTACCAGATCAATGATCTTCGTCCCGGGAATGCGCTGGAGATCTGAACCAATGATCATTCGCACTTTCGGTCGAGTTGGAAGTCCCATATGCGTTTCCGTGACTTTGCCGATCTCGTTGGTGTTAAGACGGACATAGCTCCCCGGCGGGTACAGCGATATTTTTTCAATAAAAGATTTAAGTAGAGCAGTATCAAACGCATATTCTTCATTACTGATCATTTGTTTGAGTGCATTGTGCGGAAGTATCCGTTCCCGATACGGTCGCGGATGGGTGAGCGATTCATACACGTCTGCAATAGCTATAATGCGGGCAAACTGATGTATATCGGTATTCTTCATGCCGAACGGATATCCGCTGCCATTGTCCCGTTCATGAACCTGGCCTATGACGGTGATCATGAGAGCTTTTATTTCCTCACCGAGTAGTGGTAAGCCTTTAACAATGGTCCCGGTAGCTAGAGAATGCATTTGAATGTTCGTGAGTTCTGCGGGAGTGTATTTCGTTTTTTTAAGTATGAGAGGCTGAATATCCGCCAATCCGAGATCATGTAATAAAGCGCAGTGGCCGAGAGAAATAAGCTCTCCGGTTTTAAGTCCCAGTGAGTGTCCTATCATAACCGATAAAATGCAGGCATTGACCGAATGTCCTATCAGATAGGTGTCTGGCGTTGCGCGGTCGGCAAGCATGACCAGTTCCTGGTTCTGATTTTCGATACAGCGGACAATGTTGGTGACCGACACTATATCCTTCGAATAAGGCTCTTTTTTTTCAAATAAAGAAATAATATTTTTTATCTCAATAATGGCTTCTGCATAAGTTTTATCAGCAGCGTCATCGTCAAGAGGAACTGACACAGCGCTTTCAACAGGCGTACGTGCAGGAACTGGAGCTGTTACTGGTGATGGAACTGGTGCGGAATGTGCCGGGACATTTATAGGCGGGACGGGTTGTTTATCTTTAGGAACTTCATCAGGATTCTTCGAAGGGTTATTGTTTTTCAATATGTCAGAAATTCTCAAAGCTAGCCTCTTTCAGCAACTCATCAAGGATATGAGTATATCCTTAACCGACAGAGTCTCACTCAAAAACCATTTTACAAAAAGCAAGCTCAAGGCTGCATTAAAAAGCGGGCGATGGGAATCGAACCCACATCTCTTGCTTGGGAAGCAAGGGTTTTACCACTAGACTACGCCCGCACAACTTTTGATTCAATTTTCCGCTTAATTTTATATCTTTTTTTGAGAAGTGTCAATCGAGGTTTAATGAGTGCCAACGCCTCTTTTGCCGTTGAAATCTTTCCTTTTTTCTGGGCATCACCCACAAGTTTGAGCGCAGCACCGATAAGAGGGCCGGAGGACAGGTTGAAATGTTTCATTACCATTGAGCCGTTAATGATTTTTCCGGTAGGCGGGGCAAGAGGAACACTATAGTAACGCTTCATCAATTCCCGTACAACCGTTTCCTGTCGTTTGAGTTGTTTGTTATCATGAGACTCAAGTCGTTTGTAGGAACTCCAATCGGCTAGTGCCAAGAGCAATAAATCCGGCACGTTGTTTCCAAGCGCCGTAAAGAACCGCTTGGTGGCACGCGGGGTCAACACTTCTGCCTGGGTCAGACTTATCGGACGCATATGATGTTCAACCAGCAATCGGGATTGATCTATGACCTCTTTTGACAATCCCAGCCTCTTTGAAATCTTTCCCATTATCCGCGCACCCTGTTGTTCGTGGCCGATAAACCGCATTCTGGTTCCACTCTTGCGTGCGCATAATGGTTTAGCCACGTCATGGAACAAAGCGGTTAATTTCAACAGTGACAGGTGAGAAAAATCTTTACCGGCTGGTGAATTGATGTGTTTGGTGATCGCCTCGTAATTATGCGGGAACATCTTTTTTATCGATCGTGTTATGATTTCGATATTTTCAAGCGTTTCTATGGCGTGCTGCCATAACCCGTTGGGATGAAAATAGAATCGTTTTGCCGACTTTTTCATTGAAGTGATTTCAGGAAACAACTGTTGTAACGCCGGGACGTTTTCTACGCTTTGTATCATCTGAGCGGTTGAAGGGGCGAGCAGCATATCGATAAAATCCTTTTTAGTAATTGTTGTATTTTTTTTCACACTATTTCCTTTCACGACGACAGTGGTTTTTTTACTCATCATTGAATATTCTTTCTAAAACACGTATCAATAACCATCAACCATTCTCTGCTCCCTCTTTAGCAGTTCGTATGCAGTAATTATATACGGTGATCCAATCGGGCATTTATACCATTACGGGGACAGCCGCAAGAAGCTGCTGTGTGTATGCTGTCTGAGGTGCATTAATAATGGATTCGGTTGACCCGTGCTCCACAATCCTTCCTGATTTCATGATCATAATTGAGTCCGCGATAGCTCGTGTCACGGCAAGGTCGTGGCTGATAAAAATAAATGAAGTGTTGTGTTCATTTTTTAATGCGAGAAATATTTGAATAATTTGATTTTGCGTGGTGACATCAAGAGCAGACAGAGGTTCGTCAGCTATAATGAGTGACGGATGTTTCAAGAGAGCGCGGGCAATTGCGATTCTCTGGCGTTGTCCCCCCGAAAACTGGTGCGGATAAGACTCAAGGATCGTTGCCGGAAGCTCAACGGTAGTGAGTATATGTGTGATAGCTTCAACAGACTGCTTTCCCGCAGCCTCTTTGAGCTGAGTACCGATTGATAGTTTAGGGTTTAAAGAAGAAAATGGATCTTGAAAAATCATCTGTATTTTTCGAGAAAAGTCTGTGCGCGAATAGTGATCGACTGTATTTCCATCAACTGTAATGGTGCCGCTATCAGGCGAAAGCAACCTGCACAGAATGCGCGCCAGCGTTGATTTGCCCGATCCTGACTCACCGACTATTCCCAGAACGGTTGCACGATGCAGTTCAAAAGACACGTCATCGAGCGCTCGCACCGGGCTGGATCGTCCCGATCGTCCGAACGTTTTTGATATATTCTCCGCGCGCAATAAAACAGTATTGTTCATAGCTATTCCCCTAAAATTGAACTGCTTATGTGCTCTTTCTTAATTGCGGCACTGCTTCTATGAGTTCTTTGGTATATGTTTGTCTCGGATGATGGAATACGTCTGTGGTGGAGCCCATTTCAACAATGTTACCTGATTGCATGATCATAACGCGATCAGCTCGCATTGAAGCAATCGCAAGATTATGCGTAATTAGAACCATTGTCAATGACAATTCCTGTTTCAACCGTGACAAAAGGTCGAGTATTTCTTTTTGGGTTGTAACGTCCAGTGCTGTTGTCGGCTCATCAGCAATCAGTATACGGGGATGGTTGATGATTGCCATGGCGATGGCAACGCGCTGACGCTGGCCACCGGACAACTGGTGCGGATAGGACTGAAATATGCGCTGCGGATCATCAAATAACGTTTCACGCAAAGCGTCAAGAACCATTGCTTTTACATCCTTGAGTGCGGCACCCTTCGGTCGGCTCACCGCTTCTGAAATTTGTTCGCCAACGGTCAGTACCGGGTTGAGCGAGCTAAACGGATCTTGAAAAACAATAGAGATTTCTTTGCCGCGGATGTGTCGCCACTTCTCAGCTGACTGTGCAAGAATATTCCGATTGTCATAGATAATTTCACCGCCAACGATTTCACCTTCATAGGGCAGTATCAGCCCCATGAGCGACAGAGCGACAGTGCTCTTTCCGGAACCTGACTCTCCTACGATTGCGAGGGTTTCGCCTGATTCTATGGAAAATGATACAGCGCGTACCGCTTTAATCTGCTCTTTACCGCGGTAATAGTGAACTGAAAGGTTTGTGATATCCATGATACTCATAATTGTTTTGGATCAAGAGCGTCCCTGAGACCTTCGCCCAGAAGATTGAACGCCAGCACGGTTATCAATATGGCACATCCCGGAAACAGTGACAGCCACCAGGCTATATGGATATATTCTTTTCCTGTCGTCAACATCTGTCCCCACGAAGAAACAGGCGGCTGAACACCGAGCCCGAGAAATGAAAGACCTGATTCAGTCAGGATAGCGTCTCCGACTCCCAGGGTGGCGGTGACGATTATGGGAGAGATGACATTGGGCAACAGATGCACTAAAAAAATACGGACATTGCCAATACCTAACATTTTTGCTGCGGCAATATAATCCCGCTCGCGAAGCGAGAGTACCTCTGCCCGTACCAATCGTGTCAGTCCCGGCCATGAGGTAATCCCGATAACACCCATGACCGTGTAGAGACTCGGTTCAAGAAATGCTATGACGATCAATATCAAAAAAAATGTCGGGAAACATAACATAACGTCAACAAAGCGCATGGTGATCGAGTCAACCATCCCGCCGAAATAGCCGGCAGTCAGTCCCAGTAGCGTGCCGATGACTACCATGATTGATACCGCGACAATCCCCACGCCCAGCGACACTCGGATACCGTGCAACATGCGGGATAATACGTTGCGCCCCAGATCGTCAGTTCCCATAAGATAGTGCATGCTGGGCGCATGGAGGCGATCAATGAGATGCTGCTCGGCTGGATCACCGGGAGAAATGATGTTTGCTGATATCCCCACACCGATGAGCATAAGGATAGTCACTAGTCCCACGAGCGCCGGTTTATTTCCTAGTAGTCGTTGTGCATAAAAACGAATCATTTGTATTTAATTCTCGGATCGGCCAGGGCATACGACAAATCTGCAAGCAAGTTCCCCGCCAGGGTTAAAAATGCGACTATAACACCAACCGCCATAACAACGGGATAATCCCGCGCCATGATTGCGTCGTACCCAAGCCTGCCCATCCCCGGATAGGAAAAAATCGTTTCAAAAATAAATCCTCCACCGATGAGTCCCGGCAGAGATAGCCCGAAAATGGTTATGATCGGCAAGAGTGCGTTTTTGAGCGCATGTCGGAACAGGATGCGGTTCTGAGACAGTCCTTTTGCGTATGCCATACGGATATAATCCTGTTTTAAAACATCGATCATGCTTGATCGTGTATAGCGCGTCATCCCGGCAAGGCCCGTAAATGCCGAAACAAATACCGGCAGAACTAAATGGCGGGCAGTGTCGAGGATTTTACCCGGAAGGGGCAAGTCATCATAATTAATACTATGGAGTCCCGAGATGGGCAACCATCCCAGTTTCAGGCCACACAGGATCATCAGCATGAGTGCCAGCCAGAACGTAGGCACGGAAAAACCGATATACACACCTATTGTTGTCAACGTGTCAAAAACCTTTTTTTGATGCAGTGCCGCAAACACCCCAAGAGGTATGGCTATGATCAAAATCAATCCCATGGACAGAATATTGAGGAGAAGCGTTGCCGGCAGACGCTCTGCAATTTTGGCTATGGCAGGCCGTTCATCGCGGAAAGAATTGCCGAAATCAAGGCGCACCACACGCCCGAGCCACCGCATATACTGCACATACCAGGGTTTATTTAAACCATAGAGCTCCGCAAGTCGTGCTTTTGCTTGAGCTGAAACCCTGACATTCATATCCGTCATCATGTCCGCCGGGTTACCCGGTGTCAGATGCATAACCAGAAAGGTCATGACAGTAATGCCCAAAAGCACTGGAATAGTTAAAAGTAATCTGCGAAAAAAGTAGTTAATCATCTGTTTTTAGATATGCCATCATTACGATAATCAGCTGGTATCATGAGCACTTAGCCTCAAGACCACTCGTGTTTAAGGATTATTTTGCGAGCTCATTGTTGCCGAGAGCGATCTTCTCACTGCTCATACGTTATTTTGTATTTTATCTCGTTTACCGGTACCCACCAGTGATTAAAATTCCAGCCGATACCTGCTGCAGTAACTTCGGGGCCGCGAAACCGGCTATGAATTGCAACGAGTGATTCGGGATAATACAGAAAAATGCATGGCAGATCTTCAGCCATGATCTGGTGAATACGGTGGTATATACGCGCCCGTTGTGCCTGGTTATAGGTTGTCCGTCCGTTTTCAAGCAGTGTATCAACGGTGCTGTTGTGATAAGAAATAAAATTGTATTGGCCCGGATGGGTTTGGTCGGAGTGCCATAAGACGTACTGATCAGGGTCATGCGCTAGGGACCACCCGAGCATGACGGCTTCAAAATTGTGTTTATCGATAAACTGGTGAACAAACGAGCTCCACTCAACCACGCGAACAGCGGCGTTAATCCCGACTTTTTTAAGTTGTGCTTGAATAATTTCCGCAGTCAGCATACGCATTTTGTTGCCCTGGTTGGTTAAAATCGTAAAGGCAAGTAAGGAGCCATCTTTTACAAGGTATCCATCGCCGTTTTTCTTCGTCCAGCCGAGCGATGCCAGCAGAGCCTGTGCCCGAGCCGGGTCGTAGGAAATATCTTTGACAGACGGGTCATACGCCCATGATTGCGGTGGGAACGGGCCTGAAGCGGCCTGGCCCTGTCCAAGCAATACGCCGTCAATAATCTCCTTTTTATTTATTGCACACGCGATAGCCTGACGCATACGTTTATCGTTAAACAGCGGTAAGGTGAGATTAAACCCGAGATACGTATAGCTAAATGACGGGTAATGAAATTTATGGTACTTTTTAAAAAACTCCGGGTAGGCTTTCCACTGATCGGGAGTTAGGCTGTCTTCATCGATACTCTCATTTCTGAGTTCTAAAAACTGCACTGCCTGATCGGGGATT
>JBELAT010000092.1:0-16806 GCA_049508565.1 Endomicrobiales bacterium
CCCGATGAGAACATAGTTTGTTTGCATGCAAAAAAAAGCGATAGGACAAGGATGATTGCGGCACCGGAAAAAAGTGTAGATTTCTTAAAAGATGATTTCATACGATCCTTTTTATGATACTTAAGAGAAATAGGAACATGCTATGAAGCTGCTAATTCTATAAAAGAAAGCCTCTAAAGTCAAGCGTTTGACTTTGCCTCTTCAAAGAGATAAAATGAATGAAATATAACTAGATTTTTCAGGGAGAAATGCATCTCTTGCACGGGAGGATGTTATGGCATATCGTGGTCTAATTGAGCGGTACCGTTCTCATCTGCCGGTATCGGATAAAACACCGGTTATCAGTTTGATGGAAGGCAATACTCCTCTTATTGCCGCTGTCAGGCTTGGGGAAAAGATCGGTTTTGAAGGAATGATTTATTTAAAATATGAAGGAATGAATCCGACCGGCTCTTTTAAAGATCGTGGAATGACTTTGGCAGTCTCCAAAGCATTGGAAGAAGGCAGTCAAGCAGTCATTTGTGCCTCAACCGGCAACACATCAGCTTCTGCTGCTGCCTATGCTGCACGGGCCGGCATGAAATGCATAGTTTTAATTCCTGAGGGTAACATTGCTTTGGGAAAACTGTCTCAGGCAGTTATGCATGGCGCCCACGTGTTATCTGTTGATGGTAATTTCGATGTTGCTCTGAACCTGGTAAAGGAGCTCAGCGAAAATCATCCGCTCACTCTCGTTAACTCATTGAATCCGTACCGCATTGAAGGGCAAAAGACGGCTGCGTTTGAGATTTGCGAAAGACTTGGCCATGCACCGGACTTTCAGTTCATGCCAGTGGGCAATGCAGGTAATATCACCGCTTATTGGAAGGGATACAAGGAATATAACAACACCAGTACAGGAGAAAACACCCTACCGAAAATGATGGGTTTCCAGGCAGCGGGATCAGCGCCGATTGTTGAGGGTCACCCCATAGAAAAACCTGAGACGATTGCGACAGCCATTCGTATCGGAAATCCTGCGTCATGGAAGACTGCCGTGCTTGCCCGCGATGAATCGGGCGGGGTTATTGATTGTGTCACCGATGATGAGATCCTGCATGCCTATAAGATGTTGGCGGCCTCTGAAGGTGTGTTCGCTGAGCCGGCGTCATGTGCTTCAGTGGCAGGTCTTATTAAATACGTTCACAAAGGGTATTTCAAGGCGCAGTCGGCGAAATACTTAAATGTCGTGTGCATTCTTACCGGACATGGATTGAAAGACCCTGAACGTGCTGTTGCCTGTTCTGTCAAGCCTCATCGCGTAAAGGCCGATATGAAGGAAATCATAAAAGCTATCAAACTTTGATTTTCATGAATTATCAAGGCCTCATAATCATGATGATACTGTGGGTAGCTCTTTTTCTGGCATTAATATACATCTTTCTCCGAATCTTATGCAGGAAACCTCAGGCTGAAATGCCCAATCATCGTGTGGATAGTTGAGGGTACCGTCAACACACTAAACCGCTATTTCCTGATCGAGTAACCGCTCTGCAACAGGATAACACACTGTTTTAATCTCATAGTAAAGGAGCAGAATATGGCAGAAGAAATTAAAAAAAATGAGGTTCAAATTGAAATTGATGACGTAACCGCCCAGGGAGCATATGCAAATCTTGCGATGATCAGCCATTCTGAAGGGGAATTTGTGTTGGACTTCATTTTTCTTCAGCCTCAAACTCCAAAGGCGAAAGTCCGTTCACGTATCATCACTTCTCCGGCCCATGCCAAGCGAATTATTGCTGCTCTCCAGGATAATATCGCCAAATACGAAGCGCGGTTTGGTACGATTCCCGTAAATGTCCCCGTTGAAGACAACAAAAAAATTGGGTTTTATCACTGATGGCACATCCATTTTTTCTTTCGGTATCGAAACACCCTTAACTTATTTTTATGAAAACAGAACTCATCTGTATTGGCACTGAATTATTGACGGGGAAACTTAATACAAATGCGTGCTTCATTGGGGAGCGGCTCAGTTCAATTGGTCTTGACCTCAGCTTTGTTACCACGGTTGGTGATACGCTTGCCGATATGCACGTGATCTTTACAGCGGCTCTCGAGCGGAGTCAGATAATCATTGTGACAGGCGGTCTGGGACCGACCTTTGATGATGTCACCCGCGAATCAGTGGCACGGGTTGTCGGTCGGCCGTTGATCGTCAATGAAGTTGCGCTGGCATCAATTAAGGATTTCTTTAAAAAACGTGCAATTGAGATGCCGCATATCAATGAAGTGCAAGCGCAGATAATCGAAGGCGCACAAATCCTTCCCAATCCAGTTGGGACTGCGCCAGGGCAGATGATTGATTGTAAAAACGCGAAAATATTTTTGCTTCCCGGACCTCCTTCTGAGATGCAGTCGATGTTTAATGATGCCGTTTTTCCTGTTCTTAAACATTACGAAACACGCATAAAAAAATCGTTTACACTGCATTTGTTCGGTTTATCTGAATCGCTGGTGGATGAAAAGATCCGTCCCATCATTTCGGCTGAGCGGGCGCTGGAAGCTGACACTGTTAATTTTACTATTCTGGCACACCAGATGGGTGTCGAAATACGGGCGAGCGTGTCGCATCGGGACGAGATGCTCGTTGATGAGATCGTAGGTGCTCTTAAACATGAATTCTACGAGGTGCTGGGCGATGCTGTGTATGGTGAAAACTCGGACACATTAGAGAGTGTCATTGGTGATCTTCTATCCCGGCAGCACGCGACACTGTCTCTTGCTGAATCGTGTACTGGCGGCCTATTGGCTCAACGAATCACAAACGTTGCCGGCAGTTCATTATATTTTAAACAAAGCATTGTTGCGTATGCCAATGATGCTAAAACATCACTGCTCGGGGTGAGGGAAACCACCCTTGAAAACTTTGGTGCGGTTTCCCAAGAGACAGCTCTGGAAATGGCGCACGGTGTTAAAAAGTTAGCTGCGAGTGATTATGCAGTTTCAATTACGGGTATTGCGGGTCCTGCTGGAGGAACCGCAGAAAAACCGACGGGGTTGGTCTATATTGCAATCGTAGGACCACATCTTCAAAACGTCATATGTAAACGGTTCATTGGTAATCGATCGGATATCCGGCAACGGGCGGCCAATACGGCGCTGGATTTGTTGCGCAGGGAACTCATTAAGACAGATCCTCATGCAAAAGCTAAAAAATGAAACTCTGCGTGTGTTCACCGCAATTCGAGTGCCGGATGTCATACAGGGACGCATTGCTGCCCTGCAACAAGAGTTTAAGACCATTTCAGCTGATGTGACGTGGGTGAAAATGGGTGATTTTCATATAACAGTGAACTTTTTTGGTCTTGTTGAAAAACAGAAAATGGAATCTCTGATCACGACGATTGAGCACGCAGTTGGCGATATAGGACCAATGACGGTATCGGTAACTGCACTTGGCGCATTTCCAAATCTTTGTGCGCCTAGAAACATATGGGCAGGAGTCGTGGATACGGAGAACCGCCTCCCGCGCTTGTCCGCAACAATAGAAAGGGCCACCAAAGCTTCAGGGTTTACTTCCGACCAACGTCCCTTTACCGGACACATAACGATAGGACGCATTCGATCGCACAAAAATATTACAGCTCTAACAAAACGAATGATGACCCTTCAGGAGAGTACTTATGGTTCGTTTGATATTCATTCGGTCGATGTGGTATGCAGTGTTCTTAGCTCTGATGGGCCGGAATATACATGTTTAAAATCGATCGCCCTTTGATAATATATCGTTATGAAGTGATAGTTGCTGTTATCGTGCTTCTGCTGACAGGCAGTATAGCGATCTCCTCAAAGAATGCAGATCAGTTTCTCCAACCCCTGCCTCATTTCCCCTATAGCATTGCATTGACATTTGATGATGGGCCGCACCCATATTATACCGATGCCATCCTTTCGCTGCTTAAGGACAACGGGGCAACGGCAACATTTTTCGTGGTGGGTAGCCAAGTTGTAAAGTATCCAGATCTGCTTCGTTCTCTTTCTGCGAATAAATGCGAAGTGGAAAGTCATACGATGACTCATCGGAACCTTTCTCACCTGACGGACAGTGAAATCAAGAAGGAATTGGAGTCAATGAAATATCTTATCAAACAGTATGCGGGACAAAATTCTCTTTTTTTCAGGCCACCGGGCGGGCAATACAATGATCATGTCGTACAGGTTGCCCGGGATATGGGGTTGACCATGGTATTATGGTCAGTTTTTCCGCGAGACCATGAAGAAAACGATTCGAACGCAATTGTTCGCAGGGTTCTTGAACAGTCGCGTGACGGTGGTATTGTGCTATTGCATTCCGGCAGACGGCCTACTCTTGCAGCATTGCCGATCATTATTAAACAATTGCGTGAAAAAGGGTTTCGTTTTGTCACGGTTCAGGATATAATGAAAGATAAGGTAAAGGCCTAATGGAACGTGTCATGGGTATTGATTTTGGGCTTAAACGCATTGGGATAGCGGTTTCCGACCCGATGGGTGTGATGGCCCATCCCGTAGCAGTAATTAATCGCGAAACCATGGAGAAAGACATTCAACGCATTACAGTGATCGCCAAGGAATATGCGGTTGCGAAGATAGTTATGGGTTTGCCGCTCAATATGGATGGTACACCTGGACGGCTCACCCAGGAATTCATGTCATTTTCAAACCGTTTAAAAAAAGATCTTTTGCTGCCCGTTGAAATGATTGACGAGCGCCTGACCTCCTACGGAGCAGACTGTATGATGATTGAACACGCTGATCTGTCGAGGGAAAAACGCAAGAAAATAAAAGATAAAATTGCTGCCGCACTCATACTGGAGATTTACCTCTCACGCAATTCGCAATAGGTAATCGAAGACCAGCGCTCTACTTCGTTGTGAGAGATTCGTACCCGCCTTGTAATTTTAATCGATACAACAGTGATGATAGAATCCCACTAAAACGAATGATGTAATTTCAATTCTAGCAGTAATAGTGGGACGCAGATGTAAAAGTCTCATAAAATTAGGTACAATTACATATCAAGGAAAGGCATGTTCCACTATGGCTTTACGATTTATTCTTGACGGCTATAATATTATAAAGTCGGATGAGGGTGGGGTATTTGCGGCTGCTACGCTTGAGCAGCAGCGGACAAAACTGCTTGATTGGTTGTGCCATTGCCATCCGCAAGGAAGTTCTCACAACACGGTGATTGTTGTTTTTGATGGAAAAGCCGAACATCCGTATTGGTCAGACACATATAGTGAACAAATGTATCATGGCATCATTGTTCGATACAGTGAAGGTGTGAAGGCAGATGATATTATTGAAGCCATGGCTAGTCAGGATCAATTGCCTGCGGAGATTGTCGTTGTTACCAATGATAAGGGAATACACCGGCGTCTGGGTGGTACGGGGGCCCGCTGGATTTCGGTTGCGGCATTTATGGCAAAAGCAGTCAAACATCAACAGCCTTCATCGGGAGGGCAGCCGATGGATAATACCGAAGGTATTGATAATAATGAAATTACAGAAGAAATGAAAACCAAATGGCTAAAATAATTCGGTGGATCACTATCGGCGCGGTTGTGTGCGCCGTGGTGTGTGCTGTAGTACTTGAAGTGTTACCACCGGCAAGTAGTGTCAAGGTCGCCATTCCTCCGCGGTCCTCCGCACGTGAGATCGCCCGGATATTCAAAAAAAGTGATATAATATGGTCCGAGACGATGCTGCTTGTCTGGGCGAAGTTAAGCGGGAATATAGGCCATTTCAAAGCCGGGGTATATCTGGTTTCGCCCCGCATTACCATATTTTCACTCACCAAGCGACTGGCCTCCGGGGAATCACGGTTATATCGGACAACTATTCCAGAAGGTTTCACTGCTGAGCAAATTGCCGATCTTTTGGCGCGAACAGCTCTTGCTGACAGGGCCAAATTCCTTCAACTGGTACGGCAACGTCAGTGTGAAGGATATTTATTTCCCCAGACCTATTATCTTGAGCCGTATCTTGGTGAAGAAAAGATCATAGACCTCATGACAGCTGAATTTCATCGTGTTGTTACCCCTGCGATGCTGGAAGACGCTCGGCGGATCAATTTGACGGAACGCCAGCTTGTTACCTTGGCATCGATTGTGGAAAAAGAAGCGGTCAAACCTGAAGAACGGGCGTTGATTGCCGGAGTTTTCTTGAACCGGTTGAGGAAACACTGGTATCTTGAGTCTTGTGCGACTGTGCAGTATGCAATGGGGATTCATAAGGCAAAACTTTCTATTAAAGATACACGATATGATTCTCCCTACAATACGTACCGGCACTTTGGGTTGCCGCCGGGCCCGATTTGTAATCCCGGGGCCGCGTCTTTGCGGGCAGCGGCTAATCCCGCTACGACTGAAGACATGTTTTTTGTTGCCAGTGATTCTGGAACGCACCTGTTTTCACAGTATTTCAGGCAGCATGTGCATAATAAGCGCGCGGTGAAACATGGTCAGTGAAATTGCAGAACAATGTATTGATGATGTTTGTGAGCAGCACGAGAAAGAGGGTGATTCCGACGCGTTTGGTGAGCTTGTCAAGCTTTACCAAAACGATTTAATATCACTTGCCGTTAATCTTTGTGGTGCCCGTTCGGAAGCGGAGGATATTGTTGCAGAAACTTTTCTGCGGGCATTTAAGCATATCCAGGGGTTTCGAGGTGAAAGTTCACTCAAAACGTGGCTGTGGAAAATTCTAACTAACATTGCGCGGAGCCACCTGCGTCGTCGCTACCTTTATAATAAGATTTTTTTCTGGAATAGCCAGTCAAACGACGATGACGACATGCCACTGGGCCATCAATGGCGGGATAATTCTCCGAGCGCTGATCCCGAGCATCAGGCCGAGAGACACAGTGTTGAACAGATCATAAAAAAATCAATGAGGACGTTGAGTATACGGGAGCGTGAGGTTTTTTCGTTCAAATATGAAAAAAACCTGAAGATCAACGAAATTGCCGAGCTCTTGAAGATTTCGCCCAATACAGTAAAATCATTTTTGTTTCGCGCAACAAAAAAAGTATCGGTCGCATTAAAAGACTATAGAAAGATATAATCGTCCCTGAATGCAGGGTATCAGGCGTGAAAACCATGAACTGCCACAATCTCAGAGTTGAAATTGTTCCCTACTACCAGGATGAGTTGTCATCGGAAGATCGTGCTCAGTTTGAGACGCATGTCCAACTGTGCCCTTCATGTGCACGTCTGTCACATGAAATGTCGCTCACGATGGAATTCTCTCGACGGACTCTTGAACGGAAGTATGTAGGTGACATTTATCCGCGAGTTGAGGCAATCTTAAGTAAATCGCCATCTGTTTTGATCCGGTTCCGGTGGGCAGTCATACCGGCATTAACTGCCATGCTGGTTGCTTCGATGATTACCCCAACGGTTATACGCCCTCTTCCTGAACTGCATCCTGAAGCTTTGACGCTGGCACAGGATTTAGAGATGTTTTTAGATTATGATGTTCTTGAAAACCTGGATGTACTTGATACAGGATCTGTTAATGATAAAGAAACGGCACCGCTGTGAAATACCTCATGTCATGTTTGCTTTTTGGTGTTCTTATGCTTCCTGTTGTATGGCTGCCTGCCGCCGGTGATGTTCCTTCGCGCTCTGACTGGAATACTGATGCCGGTGAGGGAAGGACGCCCCTGCATGAGAACTATGTAAAATGGTCTCATCTGCCGAAGTCTCAGAAGGAAAATCTGAAAAAAAATTATGCTGCATATGTAAAGCTTCCCAAAGATAAAAAGGTTTCTATTCGTTCTCATTATGAATATTGGAAAAATCTTTCCGAGCAACAGCGTCAGGATTTGCGTGACCGCCTTAAAAAATGGAAGAATATGTCCGAATCCGAACGTGCCCACTTGCGAGAGCGCGGTACAATAAAGGCGGGCTCGGATGTTAAGCTCGCCGGAAGGAAGTAAGAATTTATGAAAAGGGTATATCTTGACCATAGCGCTACAACTCCTGTGCGGGCACACGTACGGGAAGCAATGTCTCCCTTTCTCGATGAAATCTTTGGAAATCCGTCCAGTGTACATGGATTTGGCCAGGAAGCAAAGAAATATTTGGAGGACTTCCGTGAGTCCGTTGCCCGATCTCTCAATGCCGCCAGACCGGAAGAGATCATTTTTACCGGATGCGGGACCGAAGCGGACAATCTGGCCATTAAAGGGGTTGCCCTGGCTAATCGCGAAAAAGGCAATCATATAATCACCTCACAGATCGAACATCATGCTGTGCTCAATACCTGTGAATATCTGGCGAAAAATGGCTTTGAGGTGACGTTTCTTCCCGTAGACGAATTCGGCAGGGTGCGACCGGCCGATGTGGCAGCTGCGATAAAACCGAACACGATTCTTATTTCAATCATGCACGCCAATAATGAGGTGGGCACGATTGAACCGATAGAAGAGATCGGCTTGATAGCTGCAGATGAAAATAAACGGCGTACTGCGGCGAAATCACCGGTTTGGCTGTATGTTCATACTGATGCTGTTCAAACAACGGGGAAAATCCCCATTGATGTTCGTGCTCTGGGAGTTGATCTTCTCTCTCTTTCAGCACATAAATTTTACGGGCCTAAAGGAGTTGGTGCGCTGTATGTGAAAAAAGGGACACGTATTCAACCGATATTGCATGGGGGTCACCATGAGCGCAACCTGCGGGCGGGGACAGAAAACGTTGCGGGGATTGCCGGTTTGGCCAAGGCATTAGAGCTGGCGGTCGCTGACATGCAATCCGAACAAAAACGGCTTGAAGGGCTTCGCGATCAGCTTGAAATCGGTATAACCCAACGAGTACAATCGATTAAAGTTAATGGTGATAAGGCGCATCGCATGGCCAGTGTGACAAATATCAGCTTTGCCTATATAGAAGGGGAAGGAATTCTTTTGTCTCTCGATCTGGCAGGAATAGCCGCTTCAACTGGGTCTGCCTGCGCCTCAGGTTCGCTTGAACCGTCACATGTCCTCAAAGCGATGTGTGTAGAGACAACCCTTGCTCAGGGTGCAGTGAGATTTTCTCTAGGTCATCAAAATACGCAGGCTGATATTGAGTATGTCTTGCAAACCTTGCCCCCCATCATTGAACGGCTGCGCTCGATGTCACCGCTATATCAAAAAATGACCACAAGTTAAACGAGGTATGTGGCAAAAGATGTGTTTGAGAAAATTGAAATGAAATAATTGTTTTTAGGGAAGATCCAAACTAGAAGCATATTTTCTTGTTTTATTATGAAAATTCTCGTAGCGATGTCCGGCGGTGTGGATTCATCCACCGCCGCTTTTCTTTTAAAGCAGCAAGGCCACGAAGTGGTTGGTGTCACTCTGCGCCTATGGCATTCATCTGATGACGCATATCGTCCTGGTGGGTGCTGTTCTTTTGACGATGTTTATGATGCGAAGCGGGTGTGTGATTTTCTGGGAATCAAACATTATGTGTTTAACCGAGAGGCAGAGTTCCGTCATAAAGTTGTTGATCCTTTTGTGAGCGATTATCTTGCCGGAACGACGCCGAATCCGTGCATCGTTTGTAATGAAAAAATCAAATTCGATTTGATGTTGAAAGATGCGGTATCTCTTGATTTTAATGTGCTTGCAACGGGTCATTACGCCCGGATTGAACGAACAGACGATTCTTATCGACTTTTAACAGGCAAAGACTGTGCAAAAGATCAGTCATATGTCTTATACAGACTGGGGCAGTATGAACTGTCGCATCTGGTATTCCCTCTGGGGCAATACACCAAAAAAGAGATCCGCGCTATAGCACTTTCTGCGCACCTCCCTGCTGCTCAAAAACCGGAAAGCCAGGAAATATGTTTTGTTGAAAAGGATTATGCGTCATTTCTAAAGTCATATCTTCCGGACTACACATCCCGGGTGTTTCCGGGTCCCATTGTTAACCGTTTAGGTCAAACCGTCGGACAACATCGGGGACTGGCTCTTTATACTGTCGGCCAGCGAAGCGGGCTCGGCTTAACAACGCCAGAACCTGTTTATGTAACTCGTATTGATCAAAAAACGAATACACTGTTTATTGGTTCGAAAGAAGAGGTCTATACTGCCGAGGGTCGTGTAAAAGATATTGTGTGGATTGCTGGTGTTCCACTGTCATTTCCACTGCGGTGTGACGTTAAGATACGACGTCTTCATCAACCATCGCCAGCAATAATAAAACTCGACACTGATGGTTCAGTCCGAGTAACATTTGATACTCCTCAGCCTGCCTTGACTCCCGGTCAGTCAGCTGTCTTCTATGCCGGAGACACTGTTCTTGGAGGGGGAGTCATTTTCGATCATTGACACAGTGAAAAAAATGCGGGCATTTTGTTTAAAATTATTTCTACCTTAATCTATATCAATTTGCAAGATATATCAGGATATATCAAAACTTTACAACACCATTCCAAATTGGTAAAATCAGCTCTTTAAATCTTTCCACACATTATAGCCGTCCATTTAGCGGCGTGCCTAAAAAGGCAGGAGGAGTATTATATGGCCAGGATTAGCAAAGTAGTCGGCAGAGAAATTATCGATTCCCGTGGCAACCCAACAGTTGAGGCGGATATTATTCTCGATAACGGGATAATGGGTAGAGCAGCGGTGCCCTCTGGGGCTTCCACCGGCGAACGCGAAGCGCTTGAATTGCGAGATGGTGATAAAAAACGTTTTCTCGGCAAAGGCGTTCTGAAAGCAGTTTCAAATATAAATACAATTATAGCTCCCGCCATTATCGGTATGGAGATTTCTGACCAACAGAAAATAGATGATAAAATGCTGACACTTGATGGAACAGATTTTAAATCGAAACTCGGGGCTAATGCGCTCCTTGGTGTTTCACTCGCGTGCGCCCGGGCCGGTGCGCTTGATAAAAAATTACCGCTCTATGAGTATATCCGCCAGATCTATGGCGTGAAATCGGATGATTATGTTCTGCCGGTGCCACTGATGAATATCATTAACGGTGGTGAACATGCTGATAATAATGTTGATCTCCAGGAATTTATGATTGCTCCGGTAGGCGCGGCATCCTTTAAAGAAGCGTTGCGTATGGGGTGTGAAGTATTTCATAACCTTAAAAGCGTTCTTAAGAAAAAAGGATATTCAACCAGTGTGGGCGATGAAGGCGGATTTGCGCCGAATCTCAAATCAAATGAAGAAGCACTCTCGGTTATTGAGGAAGCAGTGAAAGCGGCAGGCTACCAGATGGGCAAAGACATTTTGCTTGCGCTTGATGCTGCTGCTAGCGAGCTCTATGATGACGGAAAGTATACCCTTGAAGGGGAAATAACGGAGAAAGTTAAAACATCCGATCAGTTCATCTCTTTTTACGAAGCATTGATCAGCAAGTATCCTATTATTTCAATCGAAGATGGACTCAGCGAAAAAGACTGGGATGGCTGGAAAAAAATGACCGACCGCGTAAACACCAAAATACAGATCGTCGGCGACGATATTTTTGTAACAAACACAAAGATATTTGCCGAAGGGATAAAAAAGGGTATAGGCAATTCCATTCTTATCAAGGTAAATCAGATCGGCACACTTTCTGAAACGGTGGCTGCAGTTCTGATGGCGTACAAGGCCGGCTATACCGCGGTCATGTCTCATCGCTCAGGTGAGACGGAAGATACCTTTATTGCTGATCTTGCTGTCGCGCTCAATACCGGCCAGATCAAAACGGGATCAGCATCACGCACTGACCGGATCTGTAAATACAATCAACTTCTGCGCATCGAAGAGCAGCTTGGCTCTAAAGCAAAATATCTGGGAGTAAAAGCATTTTCCAGCATAAAGAAATAATAAGAAATCTGAAGCACTGTCTTCTCGCTTATGCTGAAAAAAAGACGCCCTCTTTTTTATATCGTCATGGTGGCGGTTCCATTGGTTCTGTGTGCGAATGCAGGTTTTCGTACAATGATCCGCCGCTACTGGGAAATACACACTCTCAAAGATGAGATTGGGCATTTAAAGCGGGAAAACATGTATCTCAAACGAGAAGTATATTATTTGGGATACGATGCATCCTATATCGAACGGATGGCCAGGCGTGAGCTCGGTCTGGTGGCTCCCGGTGAAGTTGAGTACCGGTTTAAGAAGAAATAATGGACAGGCACTATAAAGGATACAAAACGCGCATTGATAGTTTTATGTATGCTTTTAGCGGCATACGAACAATGCTCGTTGAAGAGCCCAATGCCTGGATCCATGCGGCCATAACGGTGATAGTAATAATTGCAGGGTTTTATTGCAAACTGACGATGATGGAATGGTGTTGGATTGTTCTTTCCATCGTTTCTGTCTGGACTGCAGAAGCCCTCAATACTGCGTTTGAATCTCTTGCCGATGTGGCTTCACCGAAATTCCATCCGATGGTAGAGAAAGCTAAAGACGTTGCTGCGGGCGCAGTACTCATTACCAGTATCGGTTCAGCCATTGTCGGTTTGTTGGTGTTGGGACCGCACTTTTTTCACCCATGACCGGTGCGATGATCGATTTTCATGTGCACATATTTCCTGACGCTATGGCGTTGCTGACCGTTCAAAAATTGGCTGCAAATGCCGGTATAGATTTTCATAGTGATGGGTCAATTCAAACGCTCTTTGAAGGCATGCAGAAAAATGGCGTTAAGTATGCCGTCAACTTGCCGGTGGCGACTAAACCCGAGCAGGTGCATGGGATAAACCGGTGGATCATTGATCAGCACAAGAAATATCCATCGATAATTTCTTTTGGAGCAATGCATCCCCTGTTTGATCATCCGCGAGAAGAGATAGCATTTCTTTGTGACAATGGCGTTAAAGGCATCAAGCTGCATCCGGAATACCAAAATTTTTTTCCTGATGACGAATGTTGCACTGCGCTTTATGAGGCGTGCCGGGACTATGGTTTAATTGTTTATTTCCATGCCGGGGATGATCTAGCTTACCCCGATTGCCATGGAAATCCCGACCGGTTTGCTCAGGTTCTCACCATTGACGGGCTCAAAGTAGTTCTGGCACATATGGGCGGGTATCGTAAATGGGATGAAGTGGAAAAATATCTTGTGGGCAAACACGTGTATTTTGACACCTCAGTCAGTTATGAAATGGGCCAGGAACATATGCGTTCCATGATACAAAACCACGGTGCAGAGAAAATTCTGTTTGGAACGGATAGTCCCTGGGATTATGCCAATCGGATGAAACAATTTATCAAAACACTAAATCTGGGGCAGGACGCAGAGAGAAAAATATTTACCGACAATGCATTGTCCTTGCTCGGGTTATAACACCTTTTGATACGCGATGTCAATCAGTGAAAAGTTGATGGTGCGAAGTATATTGAAAGCATCGAGTACCACAATAAAGAGACACTGATAAACTGATAAACTGATAAAGATTTTAAGGTGCGAAGTATATAGCAATAACAAAAACCTCATATAAGGAGACACAATGTATAAGATTGTTCTGTTGAGGCATGGAGAGAGTACCTGGAACAAAGAAAACCGCTTCACGGGATGGACCGATGTTGACCTGTCTGAAAAAGGCGTTGAAGAGGCAACAAAAGCAGGCTTGACTCTCAAAAAAGAAGGATTTACCTTTGATGTCGCCTATACATCTGTTTTGAAGCGGGCGATACGAACTCTGTGGCTTATGCAAGATGGTATGGATTTGCTCTGGATACCCGTCCATAAGACCTGGCGGCTTAATGAGCGTCATTATGGGTCTCTTCAGGGGCTTAATAAGTCAGAGACTGCAGCGAAATATGGCGAAGATCAGGTTAAAATATGGCGTCGCAGCTATGACATTCCGCCACCGCCTCTTGATAAATCGGACAAACGCTACCCCGGCAATGATGTTCGTTATAAGGATATTTCAGAAAAAGAATTACCGCTGACGGAATGTCTTAAAGATACGGTTGCCCGTTTCCTTCCCTACTGGTTCGATACGATTGCGCCGGTGGTAAAGTCCGGGAAAAAAGTGGTTATAGCGGCGCATGGCAACAGTCTCAGGGCGCTGGTTAAATATCTCGACAATGTGTCTGAACAGGAAATTGTCAGCCTTAATATACCGACGGCAATGCCATTGGTATATGAGCTTGATAATGACCTCAAACCGTTAAAACATTATTATCTCGGTGACCCGGAGGAAGTAAAAAAAGCCATGGAGGCAGTGGCAAATCAGGGAAAAGCAAAGTAAGGTTTGTAACCTGTTGGATACTTGCGCAAGAGAAAAAGTAAAAGATGTTAATGAGATGTTAAGGAGATACAATGGCACATATTAACCCTTTTCGAGGAGTTCGCTTTAACGACACGGATATCAGCCGCCTTATTTGTCCGCCGTACGATGTTATTTCGGATGCTGAGAAAAAACGGCTCAAAGCTTTGAGCCCGAATAATTTTGTTCGGGTTGAACTGCCCGATGAAACGCCTTCGACGAATAAATATAAAAAGGCAAACGAAATATTTGTCGCGATGCGGAAAAAAGGTGTTTTGTGTCAAGATAGTAACCCTGCACTGTATTTTTACGAACAGACGTTTAATGACCATGGCCACAAGAAAGTCCGCCGTGGATTTTTTTCTGCCCTCCAGCTTGAAAATCCTCAAGGCGGTGCGGTAAAACCACATGAACGCACACTGGCTAAACCGAAGGAAGATCGTTTGAAACTGCTGCGCAGTGTGCAGGCGAACCTCAGTCCTATATTTGGTTTGTTCTCAGATAAAAAAATGACCGTTGTAAAGCTATGTGCACAACTGGCTAAAACAAAATGTGATGTCCATGCAAAAGATGACGAAGGAACGCTACATAAGGTGTGGAAAGTCGAAGATCCTGCAATGATCGACGCTGTTGCCAAAGTGCTGGCACAGCAGAAAGTTTTCATAGCTGATGGACATCATCGCTATGAAACGGCATGGAATTACCTTCAGGAAAAGAAAAAGAAAGATAAAAAGTACTCTAAGGTCCTTGCATACAACAACGTGATGATTTTTATGTGTCCCATGGAAGACAAAGGTCTTTCGATCTGGCCGACACATCGTGTCGTAAAACCGCCGGTAGAACTGGAAAGCCGCATAGAAAAATATTTTACCGTCATGCCGCATAATGCTTTTATGAAATTATCTCATTGTTCTCCTCAGCCGCTGTTAGTGTACCTTGATGGTACCTTTAGGACGCTCGTTGTAAAAAATAAAAGCACGCTGAAAACCATGATGCCGGGTAAATGCGCCGCCTATCAGCAGCTGGGTGTTAGTATCCTTCACGCTCTGCTTTTGGGTGATGTCGCTCCGGAAAGTATTACCTACGTAAAAGATGATAAAGACGCTGTCGCTCTCGCGAGAACGCGGAGTTGTATGGCTGTGATCGTGCCATCGACGCCGATTGATGCTGTCAAAGATATCGCGCTTGCTGGCCAAACTATGCCACAGAAATCAACTTATTTTTATCCCAAGGTAGCCAGTGGCATTGTTGTGCATGCATTTAAATAAAAAATCTTTGCAAGCATTGTTTTGGCTCTTTGAAAATTTGAATGGGTAACCGGTTTTAAACTATAATCCTGGTAGACACATAATCACCAGGAGGAAACCAATGGTTACCCAACAGTTGTTTGAGCTAGCCCTTAACATTAAAGATCCATGTTTCATTACGAGTCTACACAAGACAATATCAACGGTGACTTCAAGGTGTACGACACGGTAGATAAACAATGGCGTCACCTAAACTTTTTCGAGCACGAATGCTATCTTCATGCACGGCTTCCACGATTGGACATAAGCGATAGCATGAAACGGTTGATTGATCCGCCATGGTCCGGACTGAGCAACGGATTTACGTTGCTCTTTGAGGCACTGGTACTGCAAATGGCCAGCCATATGCCTGTCCATACGGTCAGTCGGATTGTTGGCGAATCTGACTATAAAATATGGGCACTGCTTGAACGGTACGTAGACAGCTCATTGGCAACCAATGATTACAGTGACCTCACCGCTATTGGCATGGACGAAACATCCAAGCGCAAGGGTCATGATTACATCACATTGTTCGTTGATCTTCTCAAAAAGCGAACCGTCTTTATAGCCGAAGGCAAAGATCAAGAGACAGTCAAAGCATTCGCCAATGATCTCAAGGCTCATCACGGCACCGCAGAGGCAATTACGGATGCCAGCTGTGATATGTCGCCGGCGTTTATCAAGGGTGTTAAAGACAATCTGCCCAATGCGAAGATCACTTTCGACCGGTTCCATATCATGAAAATCATCAACAGCGGTGTCGATGATGTTCGCAGGCAGGAAGCCCGGACACATTACGCGACGCTCAAAGGGACCCGATACATCTTTTTAAAGAACGATAAGAATTTAAACGATGATCAACGTCAAAAACGTGAAGAGTTGTCTATGCCTCACATGAACCTCAAATCCATCAAGGCTCTTCACATGAGGGAAAACTTTCAAGAGATATACCGCGCCCGCACACAAAAAAAGTTTGAATCAATGCTTAAAAGCTGGTACTTCTGGGTAACGCATAGCCGTATCGAACCAATGATCGAAGCTGCACACACTATTAAGGCTCACTGGGAAGGCGTCCTTCAATGGAAAAAGACGCACATCGACAACGGCCTCTTAGAAGGACTCAACTCTTTGCTGCAGGCTGCAAAGGCTAAAGCCAGAGGCTTCAGCACATTCCGCTATTTTAGAATTGTTGCCTTTTTGATTACTGGCAGGCTTGATTTCGCCCGCCTCAATAATCACTATGTACCCATTTGAAACTCAAAGGAACCAT
>JBELAT010000093.1:0-8911 GCA_049508565.1 Endomicrobiales bacterium
ACATTATTTCCTAGTAGAAAATACACTAAATTACCCAAAGGAGCAAAAAAATGAGAAAAATAAAATTAAATTCCTATGAAAATGAAGTTGAAAAAGATCTCCTGTCAGGGGTTTACGTGCCTTCTTCTAGTATGGAATTCCGGTCTATTGCATCAGCGATAGCACACCGCAAGAAAGATGCTGTTCTAAACATTCGTGTCAACCAACAAGATCTGAATAAGATTAAACTAAAAGCCAAAAAACTCGGATTAAGATATCAAACATTCATATCTGAAATAATCCACAAAGTTGCAATATAAATCATAATTCTTTGACACAATCGTTTTAATTAGACATAAGATACAATATGTCAAATTCAACAAAATACACATTAAATTTAGAATGAAATTTATTCATTTATATCACACATTATTATTTTAGAGTTTTAGTGAAAATAATTGAATAATCCCTCCCACCCGATATCCCCAGTATAACTCAAAAACCGCAAAATTAAACTATTGCATTATTAACTAGTAGATATTATAGTATTATCAGGAATTCTCCCCCGAAATTTGAGGGCACTTATGAGTTGTAGTAAAGTCATCGCGTTCATAACGGCGCTCTGTTTTTTATTTTCTTTCATCTGTGCGCCAGTGCTTCAGGCTACACTGGTCGTACCCCAGGCCAACCGGGCCACTGGTGCGATACATAACCCTGAGCAGTTGTTGATCCCGCCTGGGATCGGCAGTATCACCTCTTCAAAAGACTTCAAAAGCAACCTTTCCGTCATAACCATTCAGGACCTTCACTGCAACCCCGAAGTCCAGAAAAACATCAGTAAAATCCTCGAAACTCTCGATGATAAATACAGTCTTAAAAATGTTTATGTTGAAGGCGGCTACGGCGACGTTGATACCTCCTGGCTGGAACGCATTCCCAGTGCCAGGCTCAGGAAAAACGTCGCCCAAGCTCTGGTTGACTCAGGACGCCTCACCGGCGGCGAGTATTACTCCATCACCACGGGCAAACCGCACCTCCTCAAAGGCCTTGAAGACCAGAAACTGCATACAGAGAACATCATACGGCTCGGCAAGATCCTTGGCCAGAACAAATCCTTTGAAGAAACAACTAAAAAGCTTGATGATGATATAGCACTGCTCAAAGCACGGTATCTTAATCGCAAGAACAACAAGCTCAACGCCCTCCTAAAAGACTATCGGGACCACACGATATCAGCACAGAACTACTACAAGCGTATCAAACGGTACGTTGACAAGATTAATGAGCAGCCGGACAAATACAACGCGTTGTTCAAGATACGTATGGCTAACTATCCCAGCACCACTGCCTACCTTGAACTGCTTGATCTCGATACCCATCTTAACTCCCCCAGGATTTCCCGGCAACTGCAAAGCTTAATCCAGGAACTGCGTTCTATGCTGCCCTATAGCGAGTATAACTCCTTGATCAGACAAACTGACAGTTTCAGTAAGACTGATAAGCTCTATGAACTGCTTGCGCAGATTGCTCACGTTAACAAAATAGATCTCAGAAGAAACTTTCCCGATCTTGATCACTTCTTTACCTACCTTGAAAAACGAAAAAGCGTCAACCCAGTCCAGTTGATCCAGGAAGAGAAACGGTTGATAGAAGAGCTGCGTATTGCTCTATCACATGATGTCAACGAAGTAGAGATTTCCTTTCTTGCCGACTTTTACGATACGTTCAAGGATTACCTTTTCAACAAGCTCTCAGCCAATGATTACGAGTATTTCGTTTCCCGGTTCGATAAGTTCAAAACGATCTGGGCAAAATACACTTATACCAACCATCTTAAAGACCTTGAGACGGAGTTCCCTGTTTTGGATGAGTACTATAAAGTCAACAATGACCGTACTAACTGCTTCGTTAAAAACATACTCAACGATAGCTCACATAACGTCATTGTCATGGTCACCGGTGGATTCCACTCAGAAGGTCTTCAAAAACTTCTTGAGGACCGGCACATATCCTACCGTACGATAACCCCGAACGTTGTCAACGATGCAGGTTCAAACAATGTGTATCAGGAAATCATCAAGGAGCAGGCGGCAGTCTTTTCCCGGCAGGCATTATCGCACCGCCTTTTCACCCAGATGGCTCCTCAGATGTGGACTACGCTCAAAGGTGACATCATCCTCGGGTTTAATACCGGGGAATATATTCAGATTTCAAAAAATGGAGAGAACATAACACTAGTGCCAAAGAAGGCAGAAGATATTGCGGAAACAATAAACAAACCATCGATTGCCTTGGAAGCGGTCAATGCGGCTCGCTACGGCGTTCAGACAGCTGTACATGACGCTACACAGCAGTTAGATGTAATGATGAATATGCTTGTTGTCGATGATCTGGTGCCGGTTATGGGAATGTTATACTTCCTGGCGCGAAAAGGATTGCTTACCGGCAATGGGATGAGCTATCCACTGTACAAAAGTGATTCGCCAACGAAAAATGAAATCCTCGAGTTTCTGGCACAGAAGATAACTGATAAGGCCGGCGAAATGGACGTTTTCACGTTGTTTCCTGAATTTGCGCAAAATGCTCTTCTTGACCATATCAGAAATATGAATGCACTAAAAGAGATTCCAGATTATTAAAAGCTGTGGACGATTTATATACACTGCTCATACGGATCAACAGCATGATGGAATACAAACAAACAAAAAATGCGAAAACATTCGCCGCCGGGCATCCGGACATAGCAAAATGGTCGTTGGGGTCTTTCTTGATTCATCTTCTATCCTGGTCATCCATTTTACATTTTCGTGGTCTTAATATATTCCTTCACAACAGGTGGAATATAAATAATTGGGGTAACAAACAAATGCTGTCACGGGAACAAAGGGGAAAGTATAGATTCAATCAAGTGGTTACAGTCATCATGCGAATGCGCGATGAAGCGGGGAGACCCGAATCGTTTTACAGAGAGAGGACACTTGGACAACTTATCGACGAAACGTTACAGGCTCATCCTGAACTCCGTAACCCAGATAACGAAAAAAATATGTCCGGGATATTGACGCGACAAGCCGCAAATCCTGGTCCGCAGGCAATGCTTGAAGTCATCAGTAACGGCCAGGATGCCAGTGTTCGGCGGATAAAAGTAAATAGCCAAACTTCTGAGATCGGACGTTTCGGTGTAGGGGGCAAACAAATTCTCGGCGAAATACAGAATCCAGGTGAAAGCGGTATTTTTGAAACGTCTGCTGACGGTCGTGAAGGGTTTCGTTTCGTATTCGTACCCGGTGAAGAAGGCTTGTTTCTCGAAGAGCCCGAGATCATTTCCGGTGGCAACGCTACGCAGGGAACAAAAATTGTTTTAAATAAAGAACTGACAACCGAAGCGATGCATGAAAGAGCAGATTTTCTTTCTTGGACTGAGCGGGTAAATGCTCGCGGACCTATCTACGTGATTGTCGATGAAAGTGAAAACCCCGGTGAGAACTGGAGTTCCTTTAACCCAAGCGACTGGAATGAATCGTCCAGGATCAATCATCCGGAAGATTATCGCTATATGAACGAGCCAGGAAGACGCATAAAAGTTGATGAAGCGGTTCCGCCAGTATATGTCAAAATAACGCGCCGCGGGTACATGATCATCGACTCGGGGACTGGAATGGGGTTGAAGGATTTTTATGAGCGTTATCTCATCCCCAAGCATAGCGATAAATCTTTCAATGGTACGGTTGAGGAAGCGAAAGTACTCTACAAGCCATCATCAGCTGAAACAACTGGCGTGTCTTTAATGACAACACTTGGATTGAGCGGTGATGGGTTACCGACTGCCGGCACTGAAGATGTCACTGAAGAAGGACGGCTAAATCTTGTCGATGATCTATTTCTAGTCCTTCCTCACGACACGAGAATCAGTGAAGAACGCTCGACAATCCATTTGAACGGTGAAAACCCGATTTCCATTGCGGGGTTGAAACTTATGATCGACCGGCTCACTAATTCAGCACTGGCCTTGAGTGATGAAGACCGGTTCGCGCTTATTAATACTATAGCGGCGAAACTCAGGGCAAAGCAGGCAAAGGAGAGAGTGACACCGGAGGATGACCTGCTGACCTACCTTGGTGAAAAGTTGTACGAAAATGGAGGGATCATAGAAAAGCAGGCAGGAAACGCCCTCTTCTTTCCCAATAAAAGGCAGTGGCAACCACTTACCAACGCACAGACACCCGAAGGCAAACGCATCGTATTTGTTGACGAAGGGGTTGTCGGCCTTAGTGTTGCCGATCTACTGATGAGCAAGGATATTCTTACCGATGTTACCAAAGATCCGCTGTTTGCGCAGTTAAAAAAAGGGCGTGCTTCCCTGTATCTCTTTACGGCGGACCTGGGCAGCGACGACGTCGTAATTCATGACCACCTCCGCAACGATGAAGTACTGATCATAAACCGCCGGTTTTTTGATCAGGCGAAAAGCGGGGACACCGAAATACTCCTGAACCGGATCGCTCAGACCATTGAAACACCCGTGCAAAACGGCGTGAAACGAACCAGGAAACCGTTCCGTTTCAAGAAATTGGGGGCCGTCGTGGCGATTGTTGCAGCGTTATTCGGTTCAGCGGCTGCGGCGGGGCCAACGCTGATGCATATGTTAGCCAACAACCCTGCCGGCATTCATTTTACCGATACAAGTATAGATCCGACAAAGGCGTATATTCAAGCCGGCAGCGCAGGCGCCTTTGACTCGCAAGGCCATTTTACGCCGGGGTGGAATAATCCTTCGGGAAGTAAAGGAGCCTATCTGCAATACGGCACAGCGACGCTGCCATATATCAATCCATCTGAGACCAAAGATATAAGTCCAAACTTAATAGAAGGTATTTATCCGCAGCTTCAAAGAAATGGCTCGTTCACGGGCCAGGACCAAGTCACCATTGAACATATGAACCCGACTATGACATATGTGGGATTTGGTAACCTTTCTAACAAAACAATAAAATTTGCTGATGCTGACTCAGTAATTATAGGTGTCTTCGACGACTTTGGTCACTCTGTACCATTCAAACAAACAGACGGAACTCATATCAAGGTTTCATCGTATAAACAGCCTCCGTACATACATGAGTCATCTCTTCAAGTGGTGTATGAATTCCGCGATATACGTACATATTACTTTCTAACGGGAAAAATCAATAAACAATACCGGGTTACGAACAGGACCATCATAGAATTAGATAATGTGTCTAACGGCATTATCGCGGATGTGCGAGTTACCAACGACAAGGGCAATCCGGTTCCGTTTCTACTGTTGCCCAATGATGCAAATTTACCCAATTATCGTATTCAAGTATTGGCTTCAGGCAAAATATCGGTCAGTTACAAACTGTACGAATCAACCATGAATAACGCGTATGTATTTCCCAACGAACCTTTGCCTCCCGACGAAATTCGCGACATACCATCCCAATGGCGACAAGAGCTCGATAAAGCAAAAAAAGCAGATGACGATCAAACAAAGCTTAACGCCATACAAGATATTATCCATCGTTATGCCGTCTATGATTCCAGGGGGAATTTCACGTTTGACGGCCGGAGCTGGATGCATTCCGCTGCGACAGTTATCAATTCGGGTAAAAAATTACACCTGGTCTGCAATACCGTTTCCGCGCTGGCGTTCGTCATGGCCAAATACGTCGGCCTTGATCCCTCATACGTAACTGAAGAAGTACCGGGTGCACATGGAAAGCTGTTGATCAACTCTCCGGGCCATGTCCAGCTCGCCATCACAATGGACGGGTATAATACTGATCACGAAACATGGGTCATTGATCCGACTTCCTGGTTGCCAGTGCTTAATGGCAACCTGCCAAATTTTGGAGGAAGCATATGGGCATTTCCGGCGATGGGCTATCACGCTCTCTATGCGGCTCTGGGAAACCTTTATGATCTCTATGAGGCGTTTGGATTCGGAATAGTTGTTCTGGCCCCACTCATGATTTTCAGGGCGTATCGCGCGCTTCGTATCCTGTTGAAAGGACGCATGCAAAGAGGGAAATTTGACAAATATGCTGCTCGATTCGGAGAAATGGTCTCGCCGTTGTTCGTTAATAAAGATTATAAGCGGACACATGGGATCGGATTTATCGGCAAGATGCGTCCCATTCCTTTCCTGGCGGCCATCGCCGCATCCTTTGTGTTCGGCGGTTTCATACCCGGCGCGCTCGTTTTCCTGATAACGACATTCACGGTCTTCAGAAACCGGAAACCGTTTACCTACCGGTTCACCTGGGGGCTGGTCAGCAGAAAACCGTCCAACCGGTCGTTCTGGGGCGGGATCAAGGGCGATTCGCTTTATATCGAAAAAAACGACGGTACGGCTTCTCTGGAATCCTTAACCCATGACGGACAGCAATTGTTTATCGGAAACCACCTGTCGGCCGGGGATTCGTTGTATATCCTCGCCTCAGCACCGGGGCCGCAGGCCAATATGCTGTTTGTCATGACGAGTGACGGAGTCGATGAAATCCCGTTGCCGAGAGAACTGAACACTGCAAGGAGTAAGCTGTATCTTTCACCTGAGTCAGGTGAGCTGTATATTTACTCGCCAGTCTGGAGGCGATCAGGACGCATGTTGTACACGGTAACATTTGATGAAACAGGATACCGGATATCCAAACAAAAGGGGCCAGGCATCCTTCACAATGAGAGTGGAGAAGAGGGGCTGTCTATCCAGGATGTCAAAGCCCGGGATGAGGCGGCCGCAACGGTCATGCTTGATGGAAACAAGAGAATTTCAATCAAGGACAAAAGAACTGGGGCCGTAACGGAAACTTTGAAACCCGAAGAGGGAAGCGCCATTGTCGATGGAGATATTTTTCAACGGCCCGTTTCCCGAAACGGTATACAGTACCTCCTCTCCTCTTCTTCAAACAAGGACAAAATCACATTGATCACGGCCAGCAAAGGCACCTACCGCGCCAGTCCGATCAACCGGTCTGAGTTATTCGACGTCGAAACGGACCGCCCCTTGGCGATTTCGGAATACATGGCGCGAAAAACGGGTCTCGAAAGAAAAGCGTTTAGAAGCTGGGATTCTTTTGATATCATGCCCGACCGTATTACGCCCGAGGTAACCGGAGAGACACGCAAAGGTAAACTATACGTCAACGATAATCTGTTCCCCTTATTCACCTTCTTGAAATGGAAACGAAAACAGAAAACGCGCAATGAAAAGAAAATTGACGAGGATCGCCCCTACCTGGAAAAGATCGATGCCCGGGCCCGCCAAGCTCTCGAAGCGCGGGCCGGACGCATACAGAACTGGTCGTTGGCGTTCTTGTACATGAACCAGTGGATAGATTATTTTGCCAACGATATATCGCCGGAAGTGCTGACCCGGATGGAAGGGATCGCGAAAAAAGAGCTGGAATCTGGCAAACCGGAACGCCAGGACTGGCTGCGGGAGGTGTTCGGATTTATCAGCAAAATATACATAGCTAAAACTCCCGATGCAAACACTGTGGCCGGGCGCTACCTCGATATCGCCGAAAACGAACAGTTTTCCGCGTTCGAAAAGACGATGCGCGGCGAACTGCTGAAAGTCCGGGACGGCATCCGCGGCCTGGATGCTCTTAAGCTGGACAAAAAAACGTGGAAACACTTGCCGGCGTTGGTCCAGTTCTTCCTGAGTTATCTTACTGAGGGGGCGCAACAACTCCTGCAAGAGGATGAAACTGTTGATATACCTTGGAAACCGGTCAGAGAACTGAATTTCCCCGAACATGAATCGCTTGCCCGCATTGTAAGCCTGGCCCAGCAAACCGATAATCGAGACCTCTCCGATCTCATCGCCAAGTACGGTGACGAAACCGTTATGAAAGCGTTATCGGTAGATCAAGGCGATCTCCTAGGTGCTGTCAACGGGCAAGATGTCCTGCTGGATGGCCAGGATGTCAAAGAGTTGGTCCAAAACGCACGCGATGCTCAAAATGAGGAACCGCACAGCAACAGGACTATTGCTATACGCAGCTATATAGATAACGGGCACTGGGTGGTTAGCGTGCAGGATGATGCGGGGGCAACGCTTAAAATCCTGCTCAATAATGTCTTTGGCGCCGACGCCTCAACCAAAGATATGGAAAGTGACATCCGCAGAGTGCTAAACATGGATATAACGGTTCAGGAAAAAATAGAAAAGCTGGCAAAACCCCAATTCCTTGAGCAAATACAGGATCCCTTGCGGGCTTTATTGGAGTCCGGCGAAGATCCCCAGGTGCTCGCGCACGAGATCGCTAAGAAATTCTCCGGCAAGCTCAAAAAATTGAGCGCGGGATTTGCCGGCCAGGGATTTAAGACAAGCTATTGGAAGTGGGACGAAGTATTCGAGCGCTTTGGAAAAAATAGAAAAGTGTTCGAAAGCCAGCAGCGTTCCACAAAAGAGAGAACGGATGGAAAAATTACCAAAGTAACGGATATAGATATTGATTACCTCCGAGAATATGACGATCCTGGCAGCAAGTTCAAAGGAGGCGAGATCAGATTATCGCGACTTTACCCTGAGCAGCCCGAAGCGCGCACAGCGATCGAGCTTGAAAATGCCTATTTGCGCTTCCAAATCGTACGGTTGGTTGGAGCGATATCTAACCGAGATATAACCTGGAACGGTGAAGTTGTAAACGATGAAATGACAGAACTCGCCACCGAAGATGGCATGCGGGCGCGGCTCAGTGATATGGGCATAGAACGCTTGACAGTTTCCGAGATATATATCCAGGATATTGCCTCGGAACTGACGCAGCTTATCCCTGCGGACATAACTAGAACACTGCACGATAAAGGATTGAACATCGATTATGAGACTGCCCGGGAAGTGGTGCGGACAAGAACGTCCATTCAGGAACCCGGAAGGGAACGGGAGAAAGCCGTTGTATCATATTTG
>JBELAT010000094.1:0-8903 GCA_049508565.1 Endomicrobiales bacterium
ACGATATGCGCTCGGGTTTACAAGTCTCATTCTCAATGTTGAAAACCTTTCACCGGACACAGCAAAAGAAGTTGTTGAGGGGTTGGGCCCAATTCAACTGTTTGGCGTGAAATTGCCTGAAGGATATGTTAATGCTTCAGAGTTACCGCGTCTTATTAATCACGTGCTCAATACACCGTTGCCAATGAACATGGGGCTTCACGATGTACTTAAGGTGATTATCCCTGAAGATATTAACTTGCAAGATCTCCAGCGGGGGTTCAGTGCACTGCCGCTTTCACGGAGAATGATTTTCGACAGTGATCAGATCGCTCGCGCCATTGATTCAAATAGAAGTATTCTCAGCCAGGAAGCTGTCGCGGACTTTATGAGTATGTTGATGAACTTCGGTAAAAAAGAAATTACAACGCCAGAAGCTGCACATTTGCTCGCGTATGGATGGAATGCCAGCGAACTGCCGATTATACAGCGGGAAGCTAAAGGACGAATGAGACAAATGCAGGCATTTAATAATGGTGAGCTTTCAGGATCAGAAATTCCAGTTTCTTCGGCTCTGTACACAGAGGCGCAGATACTAAATCCCGAGTTGCGCAAAGAATTTCTTCGAGCTATTGCGGGGAGGATGCTCATTGAAGATCTCGCTGCGAAAATACAGGAAGAAGATTCGACCGGAAAAACTATTCCCACTCGGTTAAAAGTTGCCTTGACGGCAAAAGATGTACGGGCGGAAGATATTGAGAGAGCGCTTAAGGCAACACGGAAGGGTTTGTTGCCGCCTTCACGCGAGTTCATACTGGGCTTGGCTCTTTTCAAATTAGAGATTCGCGGTACCGATTTGAACGATTGGGATATGCAGCTGGTGAACACTCTCGAAATAGGAATGGATCGCTTCAAGGAGTTTGAAATTGACCAAATCTTATCTAATGCTGTTACATCAAAGAGTGAACCTGTGCCAGCACAATTATTTCTTGCTGCCGAAATGATGGTGTTGGACTTTGTTAATGACACCCGGCTCAAAAATGAGATTCCCGAAAAAGAACCCGGTGTAAACGTCCGAGCGATCGAAGATCTTATTTCTGCTGCCTAGTGCTTTTACTGTGGTAAAGATGGGAATATTTAACTCACTCGTGAGGCGAGATTTCTTTACAGAAAAGGCAAGTTGAAAAATTCAGAGAAGCAGTAGCATATATTTATATATTATAACTTCACATGTTCGATATTATTATTGAAACCAGCGAGAGCCTATTTTTGAAGTGTCTCATTGATCAGATAATGGACTCAGGTGAATCCCGTTTTATTTGCCATTGCCGGGGGTAACTTCTGTAGGTTCACCGGTACTTTGGTTATTTATCGGCACAGTTGTTGTTCCCACGCTAGGTCCCATAAATCCACGTGTGCTTTGATTTGCAGCAGGCAAACGTCCAGTCCCTCTATTGATACCTATAAATTCACCGGTGATTTGATCCGTTCCAACCGGAGTTCCCATGCCGCTCACCCCGGAATCTACCGTCGGATATCCAACGCCGGTTAACCCGGAATTGATCGTTTCAGGTTCCGGATTTGGCTCTGATTCTATTGGTTGAGTAATTGCGGGATTGGTGCCGAAAGGACTCCCCGTGCCGAGCGCATTGCCAAGACCGGGCATTGACGAGTTCGACCCGCCAGTGTTTTCATCCATCCCTATCGGATTGCCAGCATCAGGGTTCTTCCACCTAAATTCACTGCTTGACTCGTATTCGTCGCTGGCATTTTGAGATTCTTCAGATGAGGACTGTGCGTACGCCTCAACTCCTGCCAAGAGAACGAGAAATGATGTTATTATAGCTATTTTTTTCACTAGTACCCCTCGCACAATATACTACATTATTTTTAGCCAAACTTCCTTATTCTAAGGAATATGAAAAAGTGATATTGAATGTAGTTATTTCATTCTCTTTTTTATTGACTTCTTTTCTGCCGCACACGGCTTTCTTATACAATCAGTTTCAGGCGTAAATGCCGAATCTTTTTTTGAGATAAGGCAGGTCATTGAGGACATAGGTTAAGATATAGCCGCGCCAGTTTTTCCAGAGCCGCTCAGCGGCACGGCTGGTTTTTTCAATTGCTGCCCGCGGGTCTTTGAGAGGGGGCGGTTTGCCGAAAATTAGCCGGTGCATGATTTTAACGCTCCAGACATCAAGCGAGAAGCTCTGGTGAGGAGTGGCAAAGCTGGCGGAGTACTCACCGATTCCAAAGAGTTCCATAAGCTTTTCTTTCGCCTGTTGAGGCGACAAGTCTGACAGCTCTTCCATATTCGGGAAACCTTGTACCATTTGACGGGCAAGACGGACCAGCGTTTTAGCGCGGTAACCCAACTTACACTCGGCCAGATCTTCCCATGGTTGTTGAGCTATTTTCTCTTCAGTAGGCCAGAGTAAGAGCGATACGTTGTCGAAAGAAATTTTGTCTCCATATTTTTCAATGAGGCAATGCCACATCTCTTGTGATCGTTTAATGGGGGCCATCTGGAGCAAAACCGCTAAGGTCAGAGAAGGAAAGATATCACTGCCCCACGCTTCGTGCATGCCATACAGCCGTTTCATCAAGTGTTTGAGAATAGGATGTGAGCGCATCATCGTATAGAGCGGACGAATATCTTCATGAGCGCCAAGCGCTTTTATCATCATAGCACGGAGTCTTGAAACAGTATCTTTGTCGAGGCTCGTAGCAGTGTAAATGGCGATTAGGACATCTTGACCATCTTCGCACGCGCGAAGGCCAATAGGTATCTTTTTGCCCGAATGCAGACGAAACCAGAAGCCGGTCCGGATGATTCCTTCGGTCCAGAGCTCAAAAGGTGTAAACCAGTGCCAGCCTGCCGGTTTTCTGATGGTGAGTTCAAAACAGAAGGGTTGGCGCGGTGTTATCCTGAAATTTAGCTTGTGGCGGAGCGTAAAAGTTGTAGTCATAGTCACTCCACATTGCTTTTCTTACCAACTCATGAAACGCTATTGTACTCCGCGTGTCTTCAACCTTTGATAACGGCCAACGGTTGAAGACGGACGACAATCTCTACCAGATCACGCTGATGTGCCATCACTTCTTCGATATCTTTGTACGCGCCGGCTGCCTCATCGAGGTCCTTGGAGCTTCTCAGGCAATGTAGGATTCCCTTCTTGTCAAGCGCAGCGCGTTCATGCGTAAGATCAAGTTCGCGTTGGGCCTGTTTACGTCCCATCTTTCGGCCAGCACCGTGCGAACAGGAATAAAAACTGTCCCGATTGCCTTTTCCCTGGACAATATAACTTGCGGCACCTTGTGATCCCGGAATAATGCCCATCTGCCCTGCCCGTGCACTGGTCGCGCCTTTACGGTGCACCATAACCTCGCGGCAAAAATGTGTTTCCTGTTGTGCATAGTTATGATGTATATCTATAGACGGCTCAAATGCGGCACCAGTATGCCTGGTGACAATAGACTGAAGAATGTTCATCATACAGGCACGGTTGGCTCGTGCAAAACCAAGGCAATACTCCATTTCTTTTATATAGGCATCGGCCTCTCGCGAATCTAAGGGAAAATAAGCCAGATCATACTCCGGTGGAATGCTCAACTGATATTGAGCACGCACATCTTTTGCGAGTCGATTGTAGTGATCCGCAACTTGTTTTCCGATATTACGACTTCCAGAGTGGATCATGCACCACACAGCGTTGTCATCAGCGCGCTGGATCTCAATGAAATGGTTGCCGCCGCCGAGCGTTCCGAGTTGATGACGCGCGCTTTCATATTCACGCGCAGTTACTCTCATTGAGTCAGATATCTTCTGAGCTGGCATCATGCAATGGGACAGTGCCTGATCTCTATGATTAAAGCCCACTGGAATTTCACGGCGAGCATCCGCCATTATTTTTTTAAGCGTTTCGGTATTAATCTCTCGCAAAGAGCTGCGAGCCGCAACCATGCCACAGCCGATATCAACACCAACGGCATTGGGAATGACTGCATTACAAACCGCCAGAACCCCGCCGATCGGCATACCATACCCCGTATGCGCATCAGGCATAATGGCAACGTGATGAAACGCGCACGGCAGGTTGGCTAGATTGCGTGTCTGGCGCAATGTTGATTCATCAAGCGCATCAAGCCACATTTTGATTGGTATTTTCTCGCCAAGAATCTCTTTCATATATCAATGAAAATCAACATGTTAATAGTCCACAAGTGTCTTTATTATTATTTTACCATTTAGTTGTTTGTTAGCTACAGTGTTTATCTTCTTATTGCTGACTTTTTTCAAACGAGTGCGCGTGATGAAAGACTATCTGATCAATTCTATCACTATACGCATACTCTGCCTGCTTGTCAAGCGTCGATCGTATAAATGAAGATATAGTATCTGCGCCCGATATTTATTTCAAATCTTTCCTCTGATGGTCTTCGTATAAGATGAAATTGCTGGAATGAAATTGTTTGATTTTTGCGGTGTACTTTAGTACCATTGATACTTATAATAATCATAGATTGATTTATGGAGATCATTACTTCGCGCGGCAACGCCCGCCTCAAACATCTTTGCAAACTCATTGACGATAAAGATTATCGCTATACTTGCGGAGAGTATGTTGTCGAAGGCCGGCGAGCGCTGTCTGCTTGTTCCGGGGTGAAAGCACTTTACCTTCGTGCCGGAGTGATAGCGCCGATGGTAGGATGCGACTCGATATTTTTTGTTGAAGAAAAATTGTTTGCAACTATAGCGCCGACAGAAAATAGTCAAGGCATACTGGCTATTGTTCCTCTGCGAATAAGTGGTCCTGACGCAATTAAAAAAACAGCTCGCTATGTGTTTTTGGATCATCTCAAGGATCCCGGCAATGCCGGTACAATTATTCGTTCGGCGTGCGCGTTTGGGATAGATGGCGTCATCGTGACACCCGGGTGTGTAGACCCGTTTTCTCCGAAAGTTGTGCGGTCATCAGCGGGCATGGTCAGCAGTATTGAGATCATCCGCATAGACAATCTCTCTTCGTTAGACTCTTGTTTCGTTCTGGCGCTTGCCGCTGGCGGCCAGGATGTGCGTACCGTCAGCTGGCCAGCATGGTTTGTTCTTGCGGTTGGCAGTGAAGACCAGGGAGTTGCGCCGGAGTTGCGCGGCCGCGCACAAGTTGTCGTCGGTATTCCCATGCAGAAGTCAGCTGAATCAATCAATGCCGCCGTCGCCGCAGGTATCGCGTTGTTTGCAGCTTACGGTACTTAAAAATGTTCTTCGTATAATCTTTTACAGTTTTTCGGTGCACATATGAATCAAAAGTTTTTACACAAAAACTTCATATTTATGTCGCAAGTTATTGGTGCGCACGTCCAGGATGCTGCTACGGGTCTGCGGATAGGCAAGATAGTAGATATTATTGCTATCGTACGGGATTTGTACCCGCGTGTAACGGGGCTGGTCATCAGAAAAGGGTGGTTCGGACCCAAAATATACGTTCCATGGAAGAATGTTCGCAAAATTGCTGATAACATGGCCATGGTGGTGGAGGTTTCAGCGGAGACGGTGCCTTTTGAAAAGCACGTACTTGATAACGAAATTCTTCTGCGAGAAACGTTTTGGGACCAACAGATCGTTGATATTTCCGGCTCAAAAGTCGTCAGGGTCAACGATTTGCATTTTCTGCGCGAGGATTTGAATTTCTGGGTAGTGCATATCGATGTGGGTTTTAAGGGGTTGGTGAGGCGACTCGGCTGCGGTCGAATCGTTGAATTACTGATGCAATGGCTTTTTTCTTATGCTATGAAAGACCGGCTTGTTCAGTGGAAGTTCGTTCAGCCGGTCAGTGCCGATAACCGGGTAGGAAACCTGACGCTCAAAACGTCCGGCGCGAAACTCTCTGAATTGCACCCCGCGGATGTTGCCGATATTCTTCAGGATTTGGGCACGGACGAACGTGTAGTTATCCTTAATGCGTTGGAACGGTCTGTTGCCGCTGACGTTTTGTCAGCAATGCCCCTGAAACTGAGGATACAGACGGCACAACTTCTCAGTGATGAGCATCTCTCGTATATCGTGCGTGATATGCCTGTCGACGAAGCGGTTGATCTTCTGTCGCAGCTGACCAAGAAGCGCGTCAATTCATTGTACGCCCTCTTGCCAAAAGAAAAGGTCACTCAGATATCGGACCTGCTCGGTCTCTCAGAAAAGATAGCCGGCAGTATTATGAACGTTGAACACATGTCGGTGCGCACAACAACGACGGCAGGACAGGCAATCGACAAGATAAAGGCCGAGTCGCATTCTAAGGAAACGGTGTATTACATCTATGTTGTCGATGATAATGATGTTTTAATAGGAGCCACCACCCTTCGCCAGCTTCTCGTTGAACCATCAGAACGCCTTGTCATTGAATTCATGCGCCGTCGCACGGTGAAGGTACATGTGGATACCGACATCAAAGATGTCGCTGAAATTTTCTACAAATACGATTTTACCGTTGTCCCGGTAGTTGACCGGCAGAACAAGCTCAAAGGTATCGTAACGATCAAGGATGCCCTTGAAGCAGTCTTCCCACAAATACGCGAAGAGACCGAAAACGAGAGCTAATACCCATGTCAATGTTAACTAAAATCAAAGAAAATGCCCTTATTCGCAACATCCTGCTGTTTGCCGCGATCCTTGGTCCGGGCATAGTGACCGGCAGCGTTGATAACGATGCCGGCGGTATCACTACCTATTCGGTAGCCGGGGCAATGTATGGCTATTCACTTCTGTGGACACTGATCCCTTCCTTCATCGTACTGGTCATTGTTCAGGAAATGAATGCCCGGATGGGTATTGTGACCGGCAAAGGACTGGCGGATCTTATCCGGGAAAATTTTGGCGTGAAGATTACGTTCTTTATTTTTCTCGGTCTTGTTGCGGCTGATATCGGCAATACCGCGACAGAGTTCGCCGGAGTCGCCGGCAGCCTTGATGTGTTCGGGGTCAGCAAATATTCATCCGTACCGCTGGCGGCTATTGGGGTATGGTTCCTGGTGGTCAAGGGAAACTATAAAGTAGCGGAACGGGTTTTTCTCGGGTTTAGCGTGTGTCTTTTGTCCTACATTATATCCGCAGTGCAGGCGCATCCGAACTGGCAAGCAGTTGGTGTTGGTTTTATACGACCCACAATGCACGTCGATACTGCGTATTTGAGTATGGTGCTTGGCCTGGTGGGTACTACTGTCGCCCCGTGGATGCAGTTTTACATGCAGTCGGCAGTCATAGAAAAACGACTCAAGATCGAGGAATATAAGTTTGTTCTGTGGGATGTCATTATCGGATGTGTCGCTACGATTGTGGTAGCACTTTTTATCATCGTTGCCTGTGCTGCAACACTTCACAAAAATGGTATTGTCATCAATGAGGCAAAGGACGCCGCTATAGCGCTTAAACCATTTGCCGGGATATTTGCTTCTGAAGTTTTTGCATTCGGATTATTTGTTGCGTCAGTATTTTCAGCGACCATTCTGCCGCTGGCCACTGCTTTCTATGTGTGTGAAGCGTTCGGTTTTGAGGCCGGTATCAATAAACGTATTGATGAGGCGCCTCAATTTTATATATTGTTTACTCTCATCATCGCTGTAGCGTCGGGCATCATTTTGCTGCCCAACGCGCCTTTGATACAGATTTCTCTCTGGTCGCAGGTCATGAACGCGGTATTGCTGCCAGTGGTGATTATTTCTATGATTCTCATGGTCAATAATCCAAAAATCATGGGTAAATATGTCAATAACAAGGCACAGAATATCGTAGGATGGACTACGACAATCGTTCTCGTCATATTAACTCTTATGCTGGTAGTCACGCCATTTCTGTCAACAGCTCACTGATCAAGAGCTTTACGGTAATTGTGAGCTTATCTTTCCTTGTTTTACCTTTATCTGTCGCCGTGTCATTTTCGGTCCCATTCGAATAATCTATACCACCGTATGGTTTCCAGTCATATCGTGATCTAAATCCACAATTACACCTGATCCCATGCCTTGAAACAAGATATACCCACCCTGATTTTCAAGCTTCCTTGCTTCTTCGAAAAACAATCTTCATAAGCAACAACAGTCCGCATCAAATCCTGTAGAATACAAGAGAGCTGGTGATTTTGTGTTTTTTTAACAATTTCACGTGGTTTTCAATAGTATTTTATAACTGTTTACTATAACGTTACTCATAAGGCCAAACTTTTCTTGTCAACATATGATCATTTCCCGAAAGCGATCCTTTAATGTTTTCAAGATTTTTTCGCAAAAATATAGCATGAAGAGTTATTTAGTTTAATGATGAAACATTCTTAAGGGGGCCGTGTGCTAATGAAGTATGCAACAAAATTTGTAACAGTATTAACGTTGACCTGCTTTATAATAACATCATTACTTAGCGAACCCGCACGAGCGGCGTTGATGCCAAACCCTTCAGTTTCCGATGCTGGCAACGGCCTTATACCGTCATCCTACGGAAGAATAACGGGTGAGAAGTACTACGGCAGCTCGCAGGTGGTCATCAACATCCAGAACCTGCATTGCCATGCAGAAGTGCAGATGAACATAAACAAGATATTAGAAACCCTTGATCTGAAATACCATTTAAAGAATGTGTATGTAGAAGGTGGCTATGGTGATGTAGATACATCATGGCTGTGCAACATTAGTGACCGCACGCTCAAGAAAAACATTCTTGATACGATGGTAGAGAAAGGTGAGTTGACGGGTGCAGAATACTATTCCGCAACCGCCAACCGGCCGGATCTTTTGAAGGGCATTGAAGATGAGCAGCTCCACAAAAGTAATATCATTCGTCTTGGTGCACTTCTTAAGAGACGAGAAGATTTCGAGAGCAACCTGAAAGTTCTTTCAAATGATCTTGATTACATGAAGGCGCGGTACTTTACATC
>JBELAT010000095.1:0-8756 GCA_049508565.1 Endomicrobiales bacterium
TCATTCGGTTCTGCCTGAATATTTAGAAATACGGTTTTGCCAGTCAAAAGTTCCAATTGAGGATTCTTGCTTTTTAATTTATTGAGTGATTTCTGCAAAACATCTCTGGCTGCAATAGGATTCGAGTAGTAGCTATTTGGACTTTTTTGGTAATCTTTTATTTTTATATTTAAATCATTTATTTGTTCTACTAAGTGCTGTTCTTCATCTGTATTAAATAAATTACTGCATGCACGCTCCATAGATTGCCACAGTAACTCCTGTTCAATGCTAGAGCGATAAGTGATCCCTTGTGGGTAACGGAGTGTACTACAACTTGAGCAAAGCATCACAACCAAAATGATTAAATAAGAAGTTTTAAATTTAGACATTCCACCCCCTGGAAAACTTTCTAACGTTGATTCAATACCTCTCTTTTAATATATTACTATCGCACATTTCGTATATCATTGAATGAAAGTTAATTTTAAACCATTCCCTGAACATGTCATACGTTCTTTTCTTCGGCCACAATTTTTCATTCTCCATCCAGCCAAAAAGCTCTTCTTCAAATATAGGTTTGTAATTGGCTTTTAAAAACCGTGTGAGTTCCTTATTGTCAACGCAATCTGGGATGAGATATGCAGTTAAGTCATTAATTTCACCTAGCTTACATTGGGCTGTAGGATTTACGGAATTAAGCCAATCTATGAAGGGTTGTTTTGGTTCAATAATAATAATGGATCTGTTACTTAAATTTTCAAATTTTGCCATGGTTGCTCCTATCCATCTAATGTAGTAGCTTTCTTTTCATTGATGCTACGAATTCGTTTCTATAGATTGTCTCGCCTGCCTTTATAATCTCTCGCATAATAGTTCTTCCGATCCTGTTCAAGGAAAACTCCTGGGCATCTTTTAGTCCCAGTGGCCCGCCAGGAGCATACTTGATATCTATGATATGCATCATTTGCAGTGGCATAAACACACAGTACCAGAGACCAAGCTCGACACCTTGTCTTTCAAAAGACTTGTTAGGAGCACCCCAGTATAAATGCAAGGTCTCCATCAGAGACGTAAACGTGTCTTTGAAGGAAAATGATCCAGGTGTCTCTGCCCATTTCTCAAAAAAGGGGATCATCTCAAGCCGTTTTGTGCAGAGTCGTTCTCCAAACTCACCGCCGTAAGGCCCCCATGCTTGAAAATCAAATTCAAACCACCATGACAACGCAAGCCAGCGTTTCTTATTCAAGGGATCTAATGCAATAATTTCATCATACAAATGCCCCTTTACCAGGGTGTTCTTCCTGACATCCATGACCCCGCTGGCCATCAGCAACATATCAATAAAGCGTATTCTTGGCAGGTTATTTTCATGAAATTTAAATACCTTGTCACCAATCTTATCTTCAATTTTCAGGGGATGAACTAAAAGCTTATTGATTTCAACAATGTGCTTTCTCGGAATCATCTCTAATTCTGGTGTCAGCTTCACCTTGGTCTTTGTGACATAGCCCAGGAAAGCCAGAAAGTCACGCATAAATTCTTCTTTTTCAACTGCTACTTGCATCTCTGCGATAATGTCTTCATCGTTCTGTGTCATAAACAGACCCTTTTGTATTTAATTTGACTATCAGCGCTTCATATACCATCGCCGCAATGCCACTAATGACCAGATGGCCTCTACAATCCCGAATGGCCATGCTCCCTGAAGGAACCCATAGACTGATCCCAGTACACATGACACAGCAAACCCGAGAATATACCAGCGACTGCGAGCCTCTAATGCATAGAATATCAGCATTGCTGTCACTGCAAATAGTCCAAACAGTGTAAGACGATCCATGTTATTTACCCCCAGGCATATATCCTAACCTGTCAGACCATAACCTGTATGTGGTCTTATGGCTGATACCAGGATTACTGCTATCCAGTTCCCATTTATAGCCCTCAGGAGGCTCTGGGAGAGTGTTTTTATCATCAGTGCGGAGCTAAATGCCCCTGCGGACATCATTCTCAAAGTCAGTTTCCTTGGTGCTGAACTGACTCCAGTAGTTGGCATTCTCAAGTTGTAACATTGTAACTCCTGCTTTCGAGTTCAACAAAACACAGAGTGTATCGAATGAATTTAATGTATCAAATTTTGAACGGGATCATTAGATGTTGAAACAAGATGATATTTTTCGGGATTTTGTTCAGCCAAATCTGCTCCTGCACATAGGTATTCTAATACTTTAATAAACTCCTCTTTATTAAACATATCATGTATTCTTTCGTCATTAATATATAATTCAAACCACTTACTTTGAAAAATGAATAAATATTCATTTTTAATAATCGTATAATCTATTGGCTTAGGATGAATAAATAGTCCTCTCCATTTCGGAAGCTTGTACTTTAACCGTGCGGCAATAAAATATGTTTTTACTGTTTTTAGCCCACTGCTATAACCTTGAGCGTTTGAAAATATATAGCCAAGTTCGATTATTCGTTTGTGATATTCTCCTTGATACAAAACATGTCGATAATTCGATTTATAAATGTCAACTTTGTGCCCTTTGATAATGAAAGCTATTTTATCAAATTCACTTTCTTGGGAAGGCTTATTATCTGGATTCACTAATTGAGTAATTGCAAATACTATGAGAACTATTCCTATTGCTAGTATTATTGTCATAAAGTTTGCCTCATGTAATCAGTTTTCTTTTCTTTTAATTAAATCGATTGCGGTAAACATCTTTATAGTATCAGGGATCTAGTCACCCCATCGCCACCGTAGGCCACCTTCAACTTTATCTTTAATTAAAATCAGAAATAAAGCTGTGATCTCAATAAAATCAATACCGAATCGTAGCCAATTTCTTAATGAAATAGCATGTCTGTTAGGAAAATCCGCATAGTTTACAGCTAATAGAAGCATGACTAACAATAGTATTGCAACCCAGCCCTGCCATGTAATTGGTTGAGCTCCATATCCGTATTTCTTTGGTTTGTACCAGTATTGAGTCATGTATCATCTCAAACAAGAAGTCGTACTGCTCAAGCCGTTTCCCTCAAGCTTGCTCATACTGGAAAATGACACAAGATCAGTATTGACATATATGGGGTAGTGTGCTATACTACTTGTGACGAGTAAATCCTTGTGTGTGGGGTTCCGTATGGTTCCTCGTAAATAACACACAAGGTTTTGTCTTTTTTAAGGAAACAACGGATTTTCTTCAACGACTTTCTTTTTTATTAAGTTGTAATAGCTGCCATCCCCGTGCTCGATCTTCCTGAATATCGCCCAGCAGGCAAAATCAATTACTTGAAGAAGTCTGCAACTTCAAATGATTTATTTCTTAGAAATAATCACAGAAACTGACCCCGTGATTCTATACAATTGAATACCTTCTGCCCCCAGCATATTCATAGGATTCCCTGTATTGTATAACTCATAGCGTATGGACTTCCTGGCAGGTTCAAGAGAGAAGTTCCATGACTCATTATATCACTATCCAAGGATTTGTGCAATTCAACTGAGAGGTGGGATATAGGTCAGTTGGCTGTCGATAAAAATGAACAATGGCTAGTGATTGCTATTAAGGAATGCTCAGTGGTCGGTTGGCAGGTAGGCAGAATGGGTTGGGAGGATTGGTCCAGAATCCACATGTTGCAAAAAAAGCAACAACTGAATTTGCTTATGCGACTTTAAGGCTCAATCCCAAAGAATGAAGCACTTGCATAACAGTAGAGAACTTCGGGTCGCCTTCTTTGGACAATGCACGGTATAAGTGCTCCCTGTTTAATCCCGTCTCTTTTGAAACCTTTGAAAACCTGCCCTTAACCTTGGCAATAACAGCAAGAGAAGCAAGGAATACTTTTTCATTGCCGTCTTTTTGGTATTCTTCTAAAGCAACTTCAAGATACTGTTTAATCTCTTTAGGGTGTTTTTCAAAATACTCTATTTCCACATCGTTTAATGTTCTAACTTTTCTTTTCTTCATGATATTCATAAAATTGTGACGATTTATTGAGACAGCTGATCTATCTACGCCTAGAGTGCGACGACAAGTAGCATAATAGTTTTTCATTGTTGTTACCGTTGAATGCCCCCAATTGTCGCATTAATACCGAAATGATTGGCTTATGCAACTCTCAGCGAAAAACCAAGCGTCGAAATCACTTGCATGACCGTTGAAAATCTCGAATCTGTGCGATTCGACAAAACACGGTACAGATTTTCTCTGTTTAATCCTGATTCTTTGGCAAGTTTTCGGTAGCCTCCATATACTTCCGTAGCCACCGCAAGGGCTGCAAGAAAGGCTTTTTCGTCGCCGTCTTTTTGGTATTTTTCAAGAGCAACGTTAAGATAGCCTTTTACTTGTTTAGGATGTTTTTTATAGTGTTCGATTTGAACTTCTTTAAAATTGCGGCATTTACTTTTGTTCATACCGCCTCCGATTCAACATGTCCCAAATATCTCCAGTCGATTGCAGATCAGTACTCGTCTGGCTCTTAAGTAGGAGAAATAATTGAAAAGCGGAACGTCATTGCAAGAGACTTATGACCAATCAATTCTTTAAGAGTCAGTTACTTGTCTAAGTTGCATACGCTGGCTATAATACTACCGAAACTCAACCACAAGCCGTTTATGAAAAATGATTGCCAATCTTTCCAGTGTTCCTATTGTCACATTGTTATCATGTTTCTCGATTTTTGATACCGTCTGCTGAGTAGTTCGCAACTTTTTCGCTAATTGCTTCTGACTCAAATGATACTTCTTGCGCAGTTTTTCGATTTGAATGGCAATTAATGCCCTCGTATATGCTTTGTCACATGCCTTTTTGATGGCAGGATCTTTAAGCAATTCTTTCTTGATTTTGTTAAATGCTACTGATGTTCCCATCGTAATTTACCTCCTTGTATAGTTATTCATATAGTTTTCAGCTCTCAGTATTTCATCTTCAGGCACAACATTAGTCTTTTTAAGGAAACCATGTGTTATAACAACAACCCTGCCATGATAAAAGTATAGGAGCCATATTTCAAGTCGTCAAAATGATGCTCTCAACTCATATATTTTACCACGTAGTTTATCAGCATAAGGTCGACGCAAAAGTGTTCCTCGTTGTTCCAGAAGATCTAAGCGTGTGATCAATTTACCGACAACATCTTTGGGTAATTCTTTGATAAATTCTAATGCAGGCTTCTCGTCACGTTCAGTTTCATAAAACTCGATTTTATACATAGAACCCCTTACACTTATAGCTTAATTATACACCTTACAAGGCGTAATTGTCAATGGTTTAATCTTTATTCAGGATCAGTTGTGGATTCCGGCCCAAACCTGCCACCCAATCCGGCGAAAGTTTACCACCCAATCCGGTTGAAACCTGCCACCCAATCCGGCGCAAAGTTTACCACTTTTTGGAAAACTGCCGGAATGCAGTAGCGGGACCCCAACACACCCACTCATAATTCCCTGAAAACCAACTAAAAGGCTATGATTTTCCTATGATTAAGGATATAGGAGGGTCTATAATGGCCAATCAGAGGAAAAGCATGAACAAAATCCGAGAGATACTTCGTTTAAGTGAGGACTGCGGACTCACTCAGCGGACGATAGAGAAAGCGTTAGGCGTATCGAGACCTGTGGTGTCGCAGTACATTAGTTATTTTAAGGCAACAGGGTTAAGCTATGAGGCAACAACGGCAATGGGCGACGATGAGTTGCTGGAAGCGCTGGGGAAAAGACGGAAAGAAGAGAGCGAGCAGTACCGGATACTTGCCGATAAGTTTGAATACTATGCCACCGAAATCAAACGGGTTGGTGTAACGATGCGGCTGTTGTGGGAAGAGTATCGGAAGGAACATAAGGACGGATACGGCCACACGCAATTCTGCTACCATTTCCAGGTCTGGCGTGATGCACTGGACGTGACGATGCACATGGAGCATAAAGCGGGTGAAAAGATGTTTGTGGATTATGCTGGCAAGAAAATACGGATAATCAATGAGAACAATCCGCTTGAGTTCCGAGAAGCGGAAATATTTGTAGCGATCCTGGGCGGGAGCCAGCTGACGTACGTTGAGGCCAGTGAGAGCCAAAAGAAACAGGACTGGGTACAGTCAAACGAAAAAGCGTTGTGGTACTTCGGCGGAGTACCCGGTGCAATCGTTCCTGATTGCCTGAAATCAGCAGTGACTAAGGCCGACAAGTATGAGCCTGATATCAATCCGCAGTACAGTGGTTTTGCACGGCATTATAACACAGTCATACTACCCGCACGGTCACGAAGCCCCCAGGACAAGGCGCTGGCCGAAAATGCGGTACATATTACGTACCTGCGTATATTTGCGCCGTTACGGGACAGGGTATTTTATAGTATCGAACAATTAAACGAGGCTATCTGGGAAAAGCTTGAGGTGCACAACAGCACGTCATTTCAGCGGATGAAGACCAGTCGGCGGGAATTGTTCAATGAGACAGAGAAGGCGGCGCTCAAGCCGTTACCGGCAGAGAAATACGAGTGGAAAGAGTTCCTGAGCGTGAAGGTTCAATTTAATTATCACATTTGGTTTAGCCCGGACAAACACTATTATTCCGTCCCGTGGGGGTACCGGCGCAAACAGGTCACTATAATTTACACCAGCGGACGCATAGAGATCTATTATAGGGGTCTGCGCATTGCGATGCATAGCAGGGATCGAAAGGCAAATGATTATACGACGATTAAGGAGCATATGCCGCCGCACCATCAATTTGTAGCGGACTGGAGTGCGGAGCGTCTGATCAGCTGGGGCGAAAAGATCGGGGAGAGCGTAAAGGACATGATTGAGGGCTTGTTATGTAGCTGTGAGTTTCCGCAACAAGCATTCATGAAATGTCTTGGGATATTAAACCGAAGTTCAGTCAGTGCGAAAGCAGAAATATACTGAAAAAGCAGATCATTGTTAAAAAACTTGATTCCCGGTTACTGGATACAAAGCCCCAGCAGCTGAAATGCTTTTGCCTGCACGGGGCTGGGTTCAGTAATTTTGTGTATGAATACGTTCTTATCGGGAACGCTGTTCATCTTACATCGATGCCGTGAACGGGTCGACAATTCCTGTATCAGCGTATTAAAACTATGCAGCGCCAACCCGTCTTTTGTTAAACGTGAATTCTTTTTTTCCTGAGCAGCCTCAGATATTTTTGCGGGCACAACAGGATCCCGCTGCATACGGGTTTCGTCAAGTGATTCGTCATGAAACAACATCGGAGCCAACGCCGTGCGCATATGCCATTCAACATAGTATGCCAGCATACAAAGAAAAATATGTGCACGCACATGCTCAGCAGTCCGGTGATAAATGGGACGAATAAGCACGTCAACGCCTTTGAGGCACCTGAACGCGCGTTCAACGCGCGCAAGGTTCTTGTAATTCCTGACAACATCATCTGCCGCCAGTGCCTCCTCTGTCTCGCTGGTGCGTATAATATACATTCCGTCAAGCTCCGCCTCGCGCTGGATCGATTCTTCATTCCTCTGATAATGAAATGTTCCTTCTGCTATGGTCAATATGAAATGTTTGCCCATCTTATAGTGGTTAATGATCTTGCCGGCTTTTACTCCAATGTCTGATGAACTCAGCGGCGTCTTGGTATGGCGCTTCACCTGTTCTACAATCTTTTTGAGATCTTTCTCTGTTGCTTCCAGCAGTTCCTTTCGATTTTTGCGGCGCTCATCTGCCAGAAACGGGTTGTAACAGGCTATCAGCCGTTCACCGGGATAATCAGGCGACGATATCTCAGCCAGATTCTTTTTATCAAATAATGACAACTGTAACGTTCCTCCATCAACCAGGCGGCGAATCGCTCCGCTTCGCAGGGCAGATATCCAGCCTACTCCGGGATGTTCTTTTATTTTCTTAATTTGTGTTTCAGTAAGCATTCCCCGATCACCCACTACCACTACCTTTGAAAGGTTGAACCGTTCATCAAGTTTCCCGACCTGATCAGGGATCGTTGTTGAATCGCCCGTATTGCCGGGATAGACGTCGACTGAAATCGGGCGACCCTCGGTATCAGTCATTACGCCGTACACGATGATCGTCCTGTCTTTCTTGCCGTCCCGATTGTGCCCATAGCGCGCCAGCGGGCACGTGCTGCCTTCGTAATAGCTGCTGCTGATATCATAGAGCACCAGCGATCCTTCATCTATATGTTTCTTTGCCAGTCTGTTCTCTATGCCTTCCTGCCGCTCCAACAACCAGTCAAGCGCCGCATACGTCTCATCTAGTGTTGCATCGGTGATGTTCAATTCTTCCGCCAGCGTTGTCAGGTTCCATAACCGCGTCGTCGCAAGTTTCGAGCAGGGGTGTAATAGCCGTTCGGCAATCATCCCCATGACAATGTTTCGCATCCGCCCGGGGACTGAAGAAAGCAGTGTTTCAAGACCCAGTTTGCGCATTGTTCCAAGAACAGCCTCAACGTGTCCGCAGGGCAATGATTGTTTTACATCAAACAGCGATTCCGCGCTGACCAATTGTTTTCCATGCAGAAGTTTTTCGAGACCTTCGATAACGTGTCGTGGCCAGGTGGTGATATTGGCAAGAGTGCGTTTATGGCTTTTACCATTTTTACGGAATGATTCTCTCAGTAAAATGGTTGGCGGTGATTTGCGGTTAGGGACGGAATCGATGAACATGGACATTATTATACATTACTCTATTTTCAATGTCAAGTCATTAAATGCAGCGGCAAGCTGATTTCCATGCCACATAGATCTATATTATACGTCAATATAATATAGAAT
>JBELAT010000096.1:0-9092 GCA_049508565.1 Endomicrobiales bacterium
AAGGCGGATCTGCTGGTAGGGTTTGCCTGTCTTGAGATGGTACTGTCGAAGCTGGGATACAAGGTAACTAAAGGGGCTGGTGTCGCAGCAGCAGAAGAAATTCTTCTACAGAACTGAAAGCAATGTGTCATTTCCCGTCAGGGAGAAGGCAAGCAGTAAAGCGTTTCAAGATATGTGAGTGTTTTTGTGATGTTCAAAGTAATTAAGGGGAGGAAGACATGTTCAAGATATTAATGACGTACAATAACACCGAGGGCTTGGATGCGTTATTAAAACATCCCGACTTTAAAATTGATATTCATGAAAAGCCGACTCCCGAACAATTTAAAGAACTCATTAAGGGATATGATGGCCTGATGATACGCTCAGAAGTGAAGGTGACCCCGGATATTATTACTGCAGCCGATAAGCTGAAATTCGTCGGACGGGCGGGAACCGGTGTTGATAACGTCGATATTCCTGCCGCGACACAGAAAGGCATTGTCGTTGCCAACGTTCCCGGCGGCAATACCATTTCCGCCGCTGAGCATGCTATCGGTCTTATGCTCTCGATGGCGCGCAATATTCCGGAAGCACATGGTCTGCTCAAAAAGAAAGAATGGAAACGCGAAAAATTTGTCGGTACTGAGCTGCAAGGAAAAACCCTGGGATTGATTGGCCTTGGAAGGATCGGGCGTGAAGTGGCTTACCGGATGCTCGCGTTCGGAATGAAGGTCATCGCGTTTGATCCGTTTGCTTCAAAAGAATTTGCCGAAAGTCAGGGGATCGATCTTAAATCACTTGATCAAATTTATGCTGAATCCGATTATATTTCTATTCACTCGCCTCTCAATGATTCAACGCGAAATATGATCAACGCCGAGACGATCAAAAAGATGAAAAAAGGTATTCGTATCATCAATTGCGCCCGGGGCAATATCGTAGATGAAAAAGCACTTGCTGAAGCCATCAAAAGCGGTCAGGTCAAAGGTGCGGCGTTTGACGTGTTTGCCAAAGAACCACCGGTAGATTGGTCGCTAATTGAAACTGAGGGAACAGTCGTAACACCGCACTTGGCTGCTTCGACTGAAGAAGCTCAAGTAAAGATCGCCCAGGAATTGAGCGATGTGGTCATTGATTTCTTTTGCAAAGGTGTGATCCGTAATGCCGTCAATGTTCCGACCCTCGACTGGGAAACCTATAAAAAGCTTGAACCCTACATTCTTCTTGCCGAAAAAATGGGAGCTATCCAGAGTCAGACCGTCAGTGGCGGAATTACCTCAGTCGAACTCGAATATAAAGGTGATCTCTCTGCATTTAATACCAACCCCATGGTGGTTGCCTATCTCAAGGGTTTCTTAACACCGATGCTCGACCTGCCGGTTAATTCTGTCAATGCTCCCCTGCTGGCTAAAGAGCGTGGAATTAAAATCAGGGAAACTAAAATGCCGGAAGTTGAGGATTACACATCTTTAATCACCGCACGCGTGTTTACCGATAAAGGTGAATTTTCGCTTGCAGGGACTATCTTTGGTCACAAGTCGCCCCGCATTGTATCTATGAACGGATTGAAAGTCGATGTTATCCCTGCGGGAAATCTTCTGGTGGTAAAAAATAACGATAAGCCGGGCATTATCGGGCAGATCGGCGTGTTTCTGGGAAAGAATAATATCAACATAGCAAACATGCAGGTCGGAAGGACCATTGCCGGTGGCGAAGCGATCACCATCATTGCTGTGGATAATGTTGTTGCACCAAGCGTTGTCAAACAAATCAGTGAACTGCAGGGTATAACCGCCGTTACATACGTTGCACTCTGATTGTATAACTACCTATTTACCATGAACAGTAGTCGAGGATCTATATGTCAACGATGGAGTTTCCAATCATTGATTCGTGATTTATTGACCATTGCGCATTACACATCTCAAAACTCTCTATCCCAACTTGTTGACGATTTATCTGTCGTGAGGTGAATTCTATGATACAGGGAATTATCATCTCATTAAACCATAGAAAAAGTTTATATGAATGCCATAGAGCTTAACAATATTACGAAGATATACTATAAAAAGCACCTTCTTTCCACAACGAAGACGATGGGTGTTGAACACCTTAATCTAACCGTTAACCGCGGGGAGATTTTTGGTCTTCTGGGGCTCAATGGTTCTGGTAAAACGACAACCATTAAACTCATTCTCGGCCTTCTCAGACCAACGGAAGGTACTGTTACCGTACAGGGAACGGCCGTTCCATCGACGGAAGTTTTGCGCCAGATCGGCTATCTGCCTGAAGTTCCCTATTTTTACCGGTACCTGACTGCTCGTGAAATATTATCAATGTATGGGAAGTTGTCGGGGATAAAAAACAGTGCTGAAAAAGTTGAACATATACTTGTTCAGGTGGGGCTTGAAAGTGTGGCAGCAAAAAAATTGTCTGAATTTTCAAAAGGTATGTTACAGCGTATCGGGATCGCTCAAAGTCTGCTGCATGATCCGACGATACTTGTCTATGACGAACCGGTCAGCGGACTGGATCCGCTGGCTATGCAGGAAATGCGTACGTTATTAGTGGAACTCAAGCGTCAGGGGAAAACGATTTTTTTGTCATCACATTTAATTTCTGAAGTTGAAAAAATTTGTGACCGGGTGGCAATCTTGTCAAAGGGTACATTGGTACGTGTTATGGAACAAAAGCAGTGGACAAAATCCGACGGAGAACTCGAGCGGGTATTTATTGCAGATGTTTCAGATTCGTCGGAGCTGGGGAGAATTAAACTACAGTGAGCACACTCTTTTCCATAGCCTATTACACTTTTATAGAGAATATCCGCAATAAAATATTTTATGGTTTAATACTGTTTGGCATCATAATGATGGGGGCATCTCTGTTACTATCAGCACTGGGAGGACAAGAATCTCAACGAATTTTGCTTGACCTCGGGTGTGGGGCCATTGAGTTCTTTGCTCTGCTTGGTGTCTGTTTTTCAGCGGTAACTCTGGTTCTTGAGGAAATGGAATCGAAAACCATTTATCTTATTTTAACGCGGCCTGTATCTCGCTTTGAGTATCTGACAGGCAGATATTGCGGGTTATTGATGGCAATATATGCAGGAATGGCGATGATGGGCCTGATACATATTGTGTTGCTGATGCTCAATGGGTGGAATTTTCAACTGCGTTATCTCTTGGCGCTTTTTCTTTCGGCCGAAAAGATTCTGGTTATCGGATCAGTGGCGCTTTTCTTTTCAATTTTTTCAAGCTCGGCAATATCTTCGATAAGCTTTACCTTTTTTTTCTGGATCCTCGGTCATTTCAGCGGTGAGATAAATTATCTTGGCACTAAACTTACGATGACTGTTGCCAAGATTGCCATTGCTTTTTTCTACTATGTCATTCCCAACATGCAATACTTTAACTTGCGAGATTTTTGGGATGTCCCGCACGTTGTCGGCAACTGGATTTGGTTGTCATGCGCTTATGGATTGATCTACAGCGTCGTCATCGTAATGCTCACCGCTCTGGTTTTCAGGAAAAAAGAGTTCTAATCATGGTTCGTTCCCTTCTTCTTTCTCTAACCCTCTTGGTCGGGGTGTGTGCCGGCTTGACACGGATATTTTCCTACCCAATACCTTTTACATCGGTTGCTAAAACAACGTCATATACTGTCGTTGATTTTGCAAGTGTTGTGTTTGGTGTCAGACGGCTTGGAGCAGATATCGCTTGGATTCAACTTCTTCAATACTACGGTTCTCCTGAGGTGCCGCTTGACCGGGACAGAGAATTTCAACTGTCATGGGATATGACAAAGTTTCTTTTCGGCATTCCGCTAGAAAAGGAATGTTCAACTCCCGGGTGCCATGATGAGCATTATGAACCAGAAATCGAGGGGGGGATATATCCGGCCTTCGGGACGTATTGTTCACGGATAACTGCTCTTGATCCGTATTATTATTATGCCTATCTGTATGGTGCCGGAGCGCTGGCATGGAACCTCAACCGTCCAGAAGAAGCATTGAATATTCTTGAACATGGTTTATCGGTTCTCGAAAAGTATGGGAATACTACCACGAGGGATGTTCACCAGCCATACTGGCAGTTAAATTTATATGCAAGCGCCATCATCTATCGAAAAACCGGCAATTTTGCCGGCATGATAAATCTTTTAGAGACAGCAGTTCGTCAGCCGGAAGCCCCCAATATGATCAAAGGTATTTTGGCAAATATTTATCAAAAACAGAACAAATATGCCGACGCGTTACGTCTGTGGATCGAGATTTACTCAAGCAATGATCCTACCTATCGCAATCATGCTCAACAAAAAATAAATGAATTAAAAAAATATGTGATTCCTTTGCAATAGCTACACCCTCGAACAATTTTGTGCCTGGCCATTTCGCAACAGTCAAAGAGTAAAAACTTTTTGCGCATTTTACAAATGGTGTTATTTCGAGATTAATTTAAAGCAGCCGCAAGAAAGATTGAATATTAAACATATAATGCTCGAAAAGGTCCGTGATTTTTCCGAGCCAGGCCAGGTTGACAACTTAAAACGCTTTTTGCTATAGTTACGTCTGCCAATGGTTGAAGCTTTTGGCCAGTGGTTTTTTTTATGCGGAATATAACCGATAATTCATAAAAAAACGTAGCAGCTACATTAGATTGTTGTATGTTTGGGCCCGTAGCTCAGTCGGTAGAGCACCTCACTTTTAATGAGGGTGTCGCGTGTTCGAGCCACGCCGGGCTCATTTTTTTAAATGCCAATCTGTTAACTGATAGCTGATCACTGGTTATGCCCTCATCGTCTAGCGGTTAGGACACATCCCTTTCAAGGATGCGACAGGGGTTCGATTCCCCTTGAGGGCGCCACAATTTTTAAGTGAAATAAAAGGAATATTATGGCTACTTTAGTGGTAGTTGGAACGCAGTGGGGCGACGAAGGAAAAGGGAAAGTCGTTCATTATCTTTCTAAAGCATCTGATATTATTGTCCGTTATCAGGGGGGCAATAATGCCGGCCATACCATTATATTTGAAAACAAACCGTTTGTTCTGCATCTGATTCCTTCAGGCGTACTCTTTCCAGGGAAAAAATGTCTGATCACCAATGGGGTTGTCGTCGATCCACTCGGCCTGTATCAGGAAGCACAGCTTCTTAAGAGCAAAAAGGTTTCTATTGACGGGCGTTTTTTCGTCAGCGAATTGGCTCACATTATTTTGCCGTATCATCGCTATCTTGACGAATTACGAGAACGAGGGAAGATTCGTATTGGCACGACACGCCGGGGGATAGGCCCCGCCTATGCCGATAAGGTGACGCGCATGGGGATCCGTGTTGTAGATTATCTTGAAAAAGATGTATTTCTTGATCTTCTCGAACGCAATCTGAAAGAAAAAGCGCCGCTCTTAAGGAAGATTGTTCCGGTTGAAACGGTACGCAAGGAAATTCTTGAGCAGTATCCAAAACTTTCCCGGTTTATGAAGCGCTACGTTGTCGATACCGGCATTCTTCTTGAAGATGCATGCAAAAAACATAAAAATATTTTGTTTGAAAGTGCCCAGGGCACAATGCTGGACCTTGATTTTGGTACCTATCCGTTTGTGACCTCTTCCAACCCTATATCGGGTGCTGCATGTGTAGGCGCCGGTGTCGGACCGCGATTTATCAGTGCTGTGCTGGGAGTGGTCAAGGCATACACGACGCGCGTTGGAGAAGGACCTTTTCCCACGGAGCTCAATGATACAACGGGCCAATACTTGCGTGAGCGCGGGCAGGAATATGGCGCAACGACGGGCAGGCCTCGACGGTGTGGTTGGTTTGATGCTGTTGTCGTTCGTCACAGCGTTCGGTTGAGCGGGATTAACCATCTTATACTGACGAAACTTGATTGTCTTGAAGGGCTGGCGACGCTCAAAATATGCACGGCATATACATACAAGGGAAAAACAATTACCGAATTTCCCGCTTCACGCCTGATGCAAAGGGACTGCGTGCCTGTGTATGAAGAAATGCCTGGTTTTTCTCAATCGATTCGGGGTATTACACAATTCTCAAAGCTGCCGGAGAACGCTCGACGGTATGTTAAACGGATACAAGAACTTGTTGGCGCACCGATAGATCTCATCTCCCTGGGCCGTAAACGGGAAGAAACAATCACGGTGACCAATAGTAATTTGTGGAAATAATTGTTAAATACTGGTTATAGTTTTCTCACATCATGCAAAAAAGAGGCATTTTAGCGTTAGAATCAGGAAGAACATTCATCGGGAACTCCTTTGGATACGAAGGAGAACGCGACGGTGAAATTGTTTTTAATACTGCACTTTCCGGATATCAGGAAATCCTTACCGACCCCTCATACTGCGGACAGATCGTCTGCATGACCAATCCGCACATTGGCAATTACGGCATCAACCCTGAAGATATGGAATCTAAGCGCATATTTTCTTCCGGGTTTATCGTTCGAGAAGCAAGCGCTATTGTTTCAAGTTGGAGATCGACGGAATCATTGAGTTCCTTCCTGTGCCGGAACAAAGTGATAGGGCTGGAAAACATTGATACCCGGGCCTTGACGCGCCATATACGCACCGCTGGCGCCATGCGGGCAATCATCTCCACAACCGAAACAAATCCCGAAAAGCTGGTTGAAAAAGCGAAAAAGTCACCCGGTCTTATCGGTCGTGATCTGGTTAAAGAAGTAACCTGTTCTGAAAAATACCTCTTTACTCATGAAACTGCAGTTCCCCCGACATATTCCGTTGCACTCCTTGATTGCGGAAGTAAAACCAATATTGCACGTGAATTAGCCGAGAGAGGATGCTCGGTAACAATTTTCCCAGCCACCGCGTCGGCTGATGATATTCTGGCGATCAATCCAACGGGTATTATGCTTTCTAACGGTCCCGGTGACCCGGCGGCACTGACATACGTCATAGAAACCGTTCAAAAACTGATCGCGCATATATCTACTAAGAATCAGAAACTTCCGTTATTCGGTATCTGTCTGGGACATCAGATGTTAGGGCTGGCCCTGGGAGGCAGGACGTTTAAACTTAAGTTCGGTCATCGAGGAGCTAATCACCCGGTCAAAGATCTGACGACAGGTGCTATAGAAATAACTTCACAAAATCATGGGTTTTGCGTTGATGAACACTCATTATCTACTAAAGATATTGTTGCGACTCATTGCAATTTATATGATGGAACTCTTGAGGGGTTTCAGCACCGGACTCTGCCCATATTTTCTGTGCAGTATCATCCGGAGGCAAGCCCCGGGCCCCATGATTCAAGCTATCTTTTTACCCGTTTTCTAAAATTGATGGAAAAGTCTCGTGTATAGATGTAAATAAACGATAACTCTTGACCCACTGTGCTCCGTGAGAGTTAGCACAACCTACAGATAGAGAGAGCTGCATGCCCAAAAGAACAGACATTAAAACGATATTAATCATCGGTTCAGGCCCGATCGTTATCGGTCAGGCGTGTGAATTCGATTATTCCGGAACTCAGGCGATCAAAGCACTGAGAAAAGAAGGGTACCGGATCGTTCTTATCAATTCAAATCCCGCTACAATCATGACGGATCCGGAATTCGCTGATGCTACGTATATCGAGCCGCTGGTGCCTGAAATAATAGAAAAGATCATTGAAAAGGAACGTCCTCAGGCAATATTACCGACGCTCGGCGGCCAGACAGCGCTTAATCTTGCTGTTGCTCTCGCAGAGCAGGGTATCCTTGAAAAATATAACGTAGAGCTTATTGGGGCCAAACTGCATGCCATAAAAAAAGCTGAGGACCGGCGACTTTTCCGCAAAACGATGCAGGAGATAGGACTGGATCTACCGAAAAGCGGATATGCGTATTCCATTGAAGAATCCATGAAGGTTGCTGATGTCATAGGGTTTCCGCTTATTATTCGTCCTTCATTTACGCTTGGTGGTATCGGTTCGGGAACCGTGTACAGCCGAGAAGATTTCATGGAGGCAGCTGCAACCGGTCTTGATGCCAGTCCCATTAATGAAATTCTCATAGAAGAATCAGTACTGGGCTGGAAAGAATTTGAACTTGAAGTAATGCGTGATTGCGCGGATAATTGCGTGGTCATTTGTTCGATTGAAAATGTTGATCCCATGGGTGTACACACCGGGGATTCGATAACCGTTGCGCCGGCACAGACATTGACGGACCGGGAATACCAGAAAATGCGGGATTGGGCATTTAAGGTAATCCGTGCTATCGGGGTGGATACGGGCGGTTCTAATATACAGTTTGCTGTTAACCCGGCCGATGGGAAGATGGTAGTAATTGAAATGAACCCGAGGGTCAGTCGTTCGTCGGCGCTCGCATCAAAGGCTACGGGCTTCCCGATCGCCAAAATAGCTAGCTTGCTTGCCGTTGGATATCGGTTGGACGAGATTGCCAATGATATTACGCGCAAGACACCCGCTTCATTTGAACCGACAATTGATTATTGTGTTGTTAAAATACCGCGGTTTGCCTTTGAGAAATTTACCGGGGCAGATCAGACACTCAATACCGCGATGAAATCTGTTGGTGAAGTGATGGCTCTGGGGCGGACATTCAAAGAAGCGTTCCAGAAAGCCATTCGAGGGCTGGAAATCGGACGGTTCGGGCTGGGTGCTGATGGATCTTTACGTGATCTCCGTGTTGAAAAAAGATGGGCTGAAGGGGGAGCGGCGCGGGAGAAGTTAATGGAAGAGATTACCTATAACTTGCGCAACCCTATTATGCGCTGAAATTCGGCATGACGCCTGCCGAGATAAACGAAATTTCAAAGATCGATCCCTGGTTCTTAGAGCAGCTTCGACAGATTGTCGCGTGGGAACCGGAGGTCAAGAAACTGACGAAACTTTCCCATACAGAACAGCGTGCTTTTCTTTTCAAAACAAAGCAACTCGGTTTTTCTGATCGTCAGATTGCTCATCTGACCGGCTTGAGCCCGGAAAAAGTTCTGGCCCTGCGAAAAAAATGCGACGTGAAACCTTCCTATAAACTGGTAGATACCTGTGCGGCGGAATTCGAGGCGTGTACCCCATATTTTTATTCGACGTACGAAGAAGAGGATGAAGTTCCGGTCAGTTCAAATAAAAAAA
>JBELAT010000097.1:0-8702 GCA_049508565.1 Endomicrobiales bacterium
GGGCGGTGCGTAAACAATAGAATCAGCCATCGCAGCTGATTGAGGATCAGCAACTATTTGAATAAAATCCGCGGCGCTCGTTCCCGTTCCCGCGCGGGAGAGACTCGAACCCGCAGTGATCAGTACAATGGCGCAACAGACAATATTTTTACTTCGCATATTTTTTTACTCGCAGAAGAAGTTCTGGCAAGTTAAAAGGTTTAAAAACGTAATCCTCCGCTCCATATTCAAAACACTTGTCCACTTTTTCAACGTATTCATCAGCCGTCACCATAATAACTGGAATGTTCTTAGTTGCAGGATCAGCCTTGAGCAGTCGGCATGATTCTACTCCTGAGGGACCGATCGGCAGTGAGATATCCAATAATATCAGCTTCGGTTTGAACTCACGAGCGATTTCAACTATTTTGATACCGTCATTAATACATTTTACATCATACCCCTGTTTGGTCAGAAAAATTGATAGCAACTCGCATATTTGAACATCATCGTCCATCGCAAGTATTTTGGGTTTTATCTTAGCAAGTTTTTTTATGCGGGATATGAGATAATCCATATCGACAGGTTTCAAGATGCAATCGTCTGCACCCAGTGCAAAACCTTTGTCAATGTCGACTGTTTGATCGCCCGTGATAAGGATTACGGGAATATCCTTGGTCTGCTGATCACTTTTGGATTCTTTGCACACTTGAAATCCATCCATGTCAGGAAGGCGGATGTCGAGAATAATAACATCAGGTTTGTCCTGTCGAATCCGCGCAAGACCTGATTTTCCGTCAGCAGCGGTAATAACGTTAAATCCACTTATTTCTAGCCCAATGCTCATCGTTTCCAATATCGACTCATTATCGTCGATAACAAGAATGGTAATTATTTTCTCTGCCATAATTCCTCCATCCCTCGCAGTTTCAATCTGCAGGGAGCATAATAACAATCATCGGCTTTAAAGATGTTGCTGATTCAATAACAATGGGAATAGTATCTCTGCGCTCCATCTTTTCCGTCATAATGGAATAACCCGGATACCATAGAGTCAGCCAGTAGGTACCGCGTGATATCTTTATTGGCACCCCGCTCAAGGTTGACATTCCCTTGAACTCTTCCCTTTCATTTGACAATACAATGATCTGCGCATTTTCAAGAGGTTCTGTCAGACGGTTCGGTTCCTTAAACCAATCCTGGATAAGTTGTAGTTTCTGAATGGTATCATCGCCCAAGTCCTTATACAATTTCAGCTGTTCAACATTCGGCGTCCTGACCGACAACTCCACCCCGGTGACCTTTCCCGCAAGATCGACAAGTGCTGTATTGGGAACATGCCCCGGGATATGAGTAAGAACATATCCACCCGCCAACAATAAGACCAGAAACAGTGCGGCCAGGAGTCCAGGCCGGGCAAACAAACTTGTGTCGAGTGCGGTCTTCGGTATCTTTATGTGGACAGACGACAATATATCTTTCGCGATAGAATCTTCGCTGGACGACTGATCAGAGGTTTCATCGGGGATGGTCACAACATCAAATTGCTCTTCACTTGCGCAAATGGAATAATCATCGCACGACCCAGCATCTGATTGATCTACCACGCGCACACCGACAACAGTTGTATTGTCTTTACCTCCGGCATTGTTTGCCGCGGTGACAAGACCATTGACTACAGCTTCAAGATCATTTTTATTGTTTGAAATTATTTCACTGATAGCATAGTCATCAATTTCCCCATTAAGCCCGTCACTGCACAAAATAAAACAATCATATGGTCTGACAGCAATTTTACGATAATCAATTTTGACGGTAGAAGCGGTACCAAGTGCGCGAGTAATCATGCTCTGAATTTCCGCGGTATGCACTTCATCGGACTGCATTTTCCCTTCATCGATGAGCTCGTTAATTTTCGAATGGTCTTTCGTTAATAGTTCCAGGCATCCATCCCGAAACCGATAAATCCGGCTATCGCCCACATGATAGAGGTGAGCAGCCTGCTCTGTTTCGTCAATAAGAATTGCAGCAACCGTCGTTCCCATCCCTGAAAGCTTATTATATTTGTCAGTCAAGTTGTGCAACACGCGACTGGCAAGACGAATGGCAGCTACCGGACGCATAGCATATTCTGTTAACGACTCAACGAAGGGCCCGTTTATTTTGATGATATCCTTCTCTGTTAAATATGTGAAGGCATGTATGATGACATGTGCAGCACATCGGCTGGCAAAATCTCCCGCGGCACCTCCACCCATACCATCACAGACAAAATAGAAATTAGCCGGCTCGGAAAATCCGTAACTATCCTGATTTTCCGCGCGAACTTTACCGACATCTGTTTGAGCGTAATATTCTACTTTTATCATATGTAAATTGTCCGTGGCCGCCGTGCTGCTTTTTTCGCAGCCCAAGTTAGATGAAATATAATAACAATAAACATAACTAACAGTCCTGCCAGTGCCATAAGGTAATAAGGTCTGGTATCTTCAATGGTCGTTTGGGTTCCCGAATGCAGATTGTTACCCAGATATACGGGCCATAAGAGACAATTTTTTATCGTTTTCACATTTGTTGTGATAACCTGTACGGCATTAATCGTATTGACAGCAACGATTTCAACCAATCCGTCACCATTAACATCGCCGATAACAACCGGAGATGTAATGGGACCATTACTGATCTTCAGTGCCGATATAATTTCCATCCCTTTGCGCTTGGGTGAATTTTTTACAACCATCAGCGAACCATCCTCGGTTCCGACAACAATATCGGCCATCCCGTTGCGTTCAAAATCATATAACGCTGGTGTTGCAATGGTTCGCTTCAAATCAGGAACTTCCATCTTCCACAGAAGTTCTCCGGTCGGGTAACCGGTTTTACCTTTAAGAGCATACAAATTACCGTTTGCAGAGGTAACCAAAACATCCCCCAGACCACTCCCGCTAAGATCGGTGATCAGTGGTGACGCATGGTGTTTGATGCCGGTCGGGGGGATTGGTTCGACAAAATAGGTCCAGTTGACATTAAAGCCCATGATATCGATTGAAGAAACATATTGAGGAACATTTGATTGCACAACAATCTCAGGAATGCCATCACCATTGAGATCTCCTATTGCCGGTGGTGCTGACATCAGATGTGCTTTCCCGGTTTTCTCGACGAGATCAACCGTTTTTTTACTCCTGCTTTTCCCGTCGATGATGAACACTTTACTATTATACGAACAAATGACAATCAAAGGAGCTATTTTCTTGGTAGCAATTATAACAGGCGAAGCGTATACTGGGCCATCCACAAATTCAGTATACTTCTCAAAGCTGCTCGGGAACCCTGGCGCATAAAGAAAATGCACCATTCCTTCTTCTGAACAAACCACAACATCCTTTTTGCCATCGCCATTGAGATCACACACACAGGGAGACAGTTCTGAAATGTTTCCACCGAGAACTTCTTTTCGAATAATGCCTCCGGTCAACCCATCAATGATATACAGAATCGATCCGTCACCGGTTACCACAATGTCGGGAACGCCATCGCCGTTCATATCAGCAATTGCCGGGGAGCATTTCCCGGGGTTAGGTATTTCGACCGGATTCCATAGCTGTTCGCCTGTTTTTCCGTCCCACGCATAGAGCATCCCTTGCGGGCTCAGGAAAACGATATCATTGACGCCATCATTATTGAGATCAGCAATGGCCGGAGCGCCGCCGACATCATAGTCCACAGGCGCCGTCCGCAGCACATTACCTGCAGCTGACCATGTACGACTCATTTCAAACAGTAGTTTACTTGGCTTGTTGGTAAGGGCCATCACTGTATTGACACCTTTTACCATGGAGAAGATTGACGCTCCCAGCAAAGCAAGGGTCGTAAAAAGAATAAGCGGCTGGCGTATCTTCAAAAAGAAAATATGATGGTGCGTAGGAGTACTGTAATCTAGTTTGCCAGCTTCGACGAACCGGAAAATGGTTCTTCCTATGGCGATCTCGTCTTTAGGTTTAATAGGTATACTATTGAGCTGCCCAACCTTCTCTCCGTTTACTGCAACCCCGCCGGTACTACCGATGTCCTTGATAGAATTTTGGCCTTCTCTGCAGGATATCTTTGCGTGTCCCTTAGAGACTGTCATATCGCCAAACAATATAATATCGTTTTCAATGCCTTTGGGTGAAACCGCTTCTCTACCGATATTGGTATCTCCGGCGTGGATGTCGAACCGTTTGCCTTCATATTGCCCATATATACCGATAAGACTGTAGGGAGAAAGGACAATCGGATCACCTTCACCCTCTTTCTTACCCATCCGGCGGTCAGGAAGAAACTGAAGAGTAGAACCAGCTATCGAGATAATATCACCAAATTGCAGATCTTTTTCTGAAACAGTACGATCATTGACCTTCGTTCCGGTGATAGTGTTGTTATCCTTAATTTGATACTGATTGGCAGCTGTTTTTAAAATAGTCGCGTGATGTTCGGAAACATTTTTTTCATTGATAATAATGTCGTTTAATCGCGCATTACCAATGGAAATAGAATTTTTTCTTCCAAGGACATACTCAGAAACAATTTCTGCTTTTCGAAACAAAACCAATTTAGGCATAGTGCTCATTCTCTCTTTCAACAGAAATTTTTATCGTGCGATAAAAAGTGCGGCAATCATGCTAATTCCCAAACTCATCTTTGTAAGCGTAGATGTATTGCGCTTTGTTTCATCATCAGGTGAATTGCCTTTTTCAACTTGACTCAGACGTTTTTCCAGCTTGGCAATATCACGCTTAGATTGCAAACGTGTTTTTTCGATTTCATCAGTCATCGATTCATCATCATTCGTGGTTTTTGCTGATACAACTGTGCCAGAATTGTTCATTTGTTCGAGACGTTCTATTCGACGATTCAATTCCGCAACATCTCCTGAGGTGGCAACATTTTTAATCGCTGGTGATGCCATTTTTACCGGCCTTTGTTCCAGAAGCGTCAGCCGGTGTGTTAGTTCAGCTATTTTCGCCGAATTGTCATTTTCTTCCGGAGATGGCGCCGATGCTGTGACGGCGACAGGCTTTTTCTCAAGTCGATCGACTCGCCGGGTCAGTTCCGTTATATCTACTTCCTGGGACACATTTTTTACTGGCACTGATGACGGATTTGCACGTGCTTGCTCTACGATGGCAAGACGACGACTCAAGTCGGCTATTTTCGCGGCTTTTTCTTTTTCGTCCGATGATGGTGACGAAGAAGTGGACGTGATGGCACGTTCAAGGTGATCAATACGTTTCGTTAATGCTACCAATTCGGCGTCATCTTTCTCACTCTTCCCAGTGGACGACCCGGGGGCGGCACGGTTTGCCAGCACTTCATTTTTTAGTTTTGTAAACACCTGTGAATCATTAAGACTGTTGTCAAGGAGTATCGGCATGTTAGGCCCCAGATCGTTGATAATCTGTGCTATATCACGATCCCCTGACCCACCACCCGTATTTGGACTCATGCTTTTTTCGAGAATTGCCACCTTGTTTTTTATCTCAGCGAGCTCGAGTTTTGATGCATAGTCTTTTGTAGGAATAGCTTTCACTGATTTATCGTACTCATAGAGCGCCATCATGAGACTTGCGCGGGTAACTGGTTCATCGGTCACAAAAAGATCCGACCCGTGTTTATTAATAAAGCGCGGCATACGCGAGTTAAACGCCGCTATTATCTCCTGTAACACAGGATCAGTCACATCCTGCTTGTCCGCAGCAGACAATGACAAGACCACCAATGGGCTAAACATGGTCAAAACAAGTAATAAATTGTTTCTCATCATATAGATCTCGCTAAAAATAAAGGCTTACCGACATCGTGTTCTGTGCGCCTAAAGCGCGGGAGCTAAACACATAATCAAGCTGCATCGCACAGGCAAACACTATCAGATTTATGCCAAATCCAGCATCATAATTAAGATTGGCATTCATCGCACTCTGATAACCATACCGGTTTTCAATGACCAGGCTGTCGATACCCGATCGAAGGAAAATTCCCTCCATCGTCAAAGCACTAGTTTTAAAAATATCGACATATCCCAGCTCGGCTCCGGCATTGAGTGTGAGGGGATAATCCTGTTGCTGGATAAAATCTGTCGCTCCCGTCAATTTGAGCGACTTACCCAGACTGAAATTCTTGGACATCCCGAACTTCGTTGTCAGCGGACTCGTATCAGTATGCCCGTCCGTCCATGTCATTACTGCTCCGCGTTCAATGACCAAACCGAAATGAAGAGTATCCACATTGTAAAGAAGTCCTACATCGATGTCATATCCAGAAGCCTGTGCATCATCAACGTTCGAGAATTGCTGGCTGATATATTTAATAGATGTGCCAGCATACAAACTATCTTTCCCTTCATACAACGGAACACCATAGGTGAAGAAATAAGCATTTTCAGTGTCCTGAAAAGTGTTTCTGACTATCTGGTTAGAGCTGTCAACATACGTCAGCGGAACGTTGTTAATGCCCATCGACACCATGCCAACTGCAAACGTATTGCTCTTATTATCCAATCCGGGGATTGAAAATGAGTTGACAGGAAACGTAAAACCAAAGAACTGATACGACGGCTCAATATCCTGAAGAGTATCCCATTGGGTTGACGCTAATGATTCTCCCATGGCAGTAACGCTTATCTTATTGAGGCGACCGATACCCGCTGGATTCCAATATAATGCAGATGTATCATCGCACACAGAAACAAATGCGCTTCCCATCGCTAAGGCTTTTGCACCAACTCCGATATTGAGAAATGCTGCTGCATCGGTAGCTGCAAAACAGCCTCTGGTAAAAAAAGGAACCGTAATCAAAATAATTATTAGACGTTTAACTATCACTATGGCCTTATTTTCCTAAGATTGCCAGTGATGTATAGCGGCGGTGCTCACCATCACTATCCTTGGCAATCACTTCACAGAAATAAATACCATTCGCCAGATCAGCACCGGCAAAATTATCTCCGGACCATTTTTCTTCATTGATGCCAGGATTACGCGCTTCTTTAGTAATAAGGGCCTTCACCAGACGCCTACTTGTATCATAAATATTTACTGAAACTTCAGCACTGGCGTTAAGAATATAACGAATTGTAACCGGTTGAACCTTTGGGTTACAAGGAGACGGATACGGCACTAGATCAGCGATAGCTCCGCCTTTTACGACGAAAGACAGCTGAGACGATCCGACAGTCCCCCCGAAATCGCTGGCGGATATGATTAATTTATACGTTGCATTAGCAACCAGCGGTCTCCCAACATATTTGTATGATACAAGGCCGTGCACTGCATCGTATATCGCAGGATTCTGAGACGAGGTCAGTAAAAAAACATTCGTCCCATTGGCTGATTCCAGCTGTATTTGAATACTCGATGCATTGACTCCGGATTGTCCGGTAACTGTCGCCGCTATCTCCGGGAGCGTTCCGGAAAACCCGCCTTTGGCATCCGGCTGGGTAATAACGATAGTGGGAGCGACACTGGGCTGAACCTGGATCTGATATACTGCTGGAATCGCGTCGGATCCTGCATTATTTTTTGCATACCAGTAGATATAATTATTGGACGACTGTAAAAGGGTGTCTCCTTCAGCATTGGGAAAAGCAATTCTGTAAATGATACTCGTGTTGGGAGTAAGCACCGTATCTACTACAGCATCGGAACGCAAAGCTACAGGAGGAGTCCCTGCCACATGCGAAATTCCATAACTCACGCTTCCGATAGTGTTCCCCCCTCCGACACTGAGCGTCACTTTAAACGTAAGATTCGGAGAAATCTGCACACTCGATGGCAACGGAGATGGATTAGAGAATACCATTGTATTGTCAATAGCAAGCAAATTCTTCAAAGCAGGCGCCTTTGTCTGAAGGGCCAGAACTCCGCTGTAACTGCGAAAACTTAAACTATCGGATTCACCACTGCCTTGACCGATATTCGAAATATTAATAAAAGAGGGCGATGAACCAGAACCATATCCGTTAGTTATCGTGCCATACACCTGGCTTGTCGTAGCGAATACCTCCATACCCATACAAAATATTCCAGACATCATAAAGATTGCCGTCAATAATTTATTCATCGCACTTCAATCAATTACCTGAGTCAACAATGCTCATAATGAACACTTAACAACAGTAATCAAGGACCGGGTGACGTGGCTATGCTTCTCCAACTTAATGTTGTTCCGTCAGTCGTTTGTGTAGCTATGTCAATATTAAACGAAGTAGTATTAAAAAACATGTACCCCGCAGGGAGACCAGTAGAGGTAATTATAGAACCGTTACTAACAGCCAAGGTAGCTGTCGACTGCTTAATGGCCGTAAACTGTGTTCCTATAGTAGTGATCTGATTCTGCAAACTGTTCGTTGAAACATTGATGGCCGTAAACTGTGGTCCGTTAGTGCTTGTAACTGCAGTGATCTGGGTCTGCAAACTGTTCGTTGAAACGTTGATAGCCGTAAACTGTGGCCCATTTGAGCTTGTAACTGCAGTGATCTGGGTCTGCAGACTGCTCGTTGAAACGTTAATGGCCGTAAACTGTGTTCCTGTAGCAGTTATCTGGGTCTGCAGACTGCTCGTTGAAACGTTAATAGCCGTAAACTGTGTTCCTGTAGCAGTGATCTGGGTCTGCAAACTGTTCGTTGAAACGTTGATAGCCGTAAACTGTGGCCCATTTGAGCTTGTAACTGCAGTGATCTGGGT
>JBELAT010000098.1:0-8663 GCA_049508565.1 Endomicrobiales bacterium
AAGTGCACGCCTTTTTATCACTTTTTGCGCTTTTCCGTGCACTTCCTGTCGCTTTCAATGCCTATATTTTACTTATTTTACGTCGATATTTCAAAAATAATTGGGTTTTTCAGTGCTCACTATCTAAGCAATGATGTTTGTAGTGGTGGAAAATGGTCAGTTAATGTCTAATAAAAGTCATAGTATTTTGTCGTCGTGAAAGGTATCATGAAAGAAAAAAGCAGTTTCATACAGGTGAGCTCTTTTCCCGTAATATTAGTTGTCTAGGAAAAGCTATACCTTTCTGCTAGGGGGATTGTGTACATGAATGATTTTTCTTTTCTCATCGGTGGCTCTGCCGGAGACGGAATTGATGCTGCCGGGGTCATTATTGGACGTCTGTTTTCCAGTATTGGTTATTATGTCTATATTTACCGCGATTATCCTTCCATTATCCGTGGAGGGCACACGATTTCTATCATCCGCGTGTCTCGCAAAAGGATTGCGACGCATTCTCTATCGGTTGATATGATTCTTGCGCTTAACCAGGAAACCGTTGATGTGCATAAACATCAGTTGAAGGCTAATGGGTGTGTATTGTACGATCCAGACTCAATTAACATCGGATCTCTCTCCGGACGCGGTATTAAGCTTGCTCAGATAGTTAAAGAACAAGCCGCTTTGCCAATCACACGCAATACGTGCATGATTGGCGCTCTTTGCAAAGCGGTTGGTATGCCTTGGGATGTCGCCGAACCTGAGCTTAAGAACAATTTCCCTAAAGCAACTGAGATGAATCTAAAAGTTGCTCGTGCCGGGTTTGACGCGTGCGAGATACTGCTTACTATAGAAAGAAACTCCGGTGCAACAAAACATCCTTTGTTAACCGGCAATGAGGCCATAGGATTAGGGCTTGTCTCAGCAGGACTTGAGGCATATGCTGCCTATCCAATGACGCCTTCCTCGGCCATACTACACTTTCTTGCTCAACATGCCGAAGCATTGTCGTTAGATGTCATACACGCTGAAAGCGAGATATCGGTCATTCTGATGGCACTGGGTTTTGCCTATGCCGGCAAGAAAGCAGCTGTCGGAACCTCGGGTGGCGGGTTCTGCCTGATGACCGAAGGAGTTAGTCTTGCGGGTATGGCTGAATTACCTGTGGTCGTTATTGTCGGGCAACGCCCGGGTCCCAGCACAGGTTTGCCAAGCTATACATCCCAAACCGAACTGCACTTCGTGCTCCATGCGGGGCAGGGTGAGTTCCCCCGGTTAATCGTTGCGCCAGGAGATGCTGAAGAAGCATATTTCTGGTCGGCATTTGCATTGAAGATGGCCTGGAAATATCAGATACCTGCATTTGTCATGTGCGATAAAACTCTGTGTGAGGGACTCTATAACCTGGATTTTTTGGAAGCTGAAAAACCGATAGATGAAAATCCTGTTCTCTGGGACCATTCTAAGACGTACGGAAGATATGCTGATTCTGTTACCGGTGTTTCGCCTTTGGCTTTTCCCGGCGAGAAAGATACTATTGTCAAAGTCAACAGTTATGAGCATGATGAATCCGGTATCACCACAGAAGAAGCAGCAGTAACAAAATCAATGATGGAAAAACGGATGAGGAAAGAAAAATACCTGGTCGATGACCTTGAAAAGTATGCGGCGGTAAAAGTGTATGGCACAGAGAGTTCCTCAACCGCTATAGTGTGCTGGGGGTCCAATAAACCTGTCTGCGTTGAGGTGGCTGAACTGCACGGCCTTAAAGTCATTCATCCGCTGGTTCTCCACCCGTTTCCTGTTAAACAGTTCCGCAACGCCTTAAAAGGAGTCACCACTCTCATCAGTGTTGAAAACAACGCAACCGGCCAGTTGGCCCGACTCATTGAGCAGCACGGGTTTAAAGCTGACCGGGAAATATTAAAGTACGATGGCAGGCCCTTTACCATTGAAGAATTAGCTGCAGAAATAAAAAATCTGTCCGGGGAAGGGAAATAATATGGATGCAAAAAAGCTAAATACCACTGCGAAAAATACCTGGTGCCCCGGGTGCGGCAATTTTGCGATTCTCAACGCCATAAAAGCTGTTATCAGTGCGATCGTTGATGAAGGAACACCGCTAGAAAATATTATAATGGTTGATGGTATAGGATGTCATGGAAAGATTGCTGATTACATCAATATTAGCAGCTTCTATGGGCTGCATGGCCGGGCGGTGCCGGTTGCAACGGCAATTAAAATTGCGCGACCTGATAGCAAAATAATCGTGTTCGCCGGTGATGGCGATTCTTACGGCGAAGGTTTGGAACATCTGCTTTTTGCAGCGAAACGCAATATTGATATAACCATGATAGTCCATAATAATCGCGTATACGGGTTAACGACCGGACAGTCCTCACCGACCTCGCCCCAGGGGTTTAAGGGAAGATCAACGCCTTTTGGTCTGCATGAACATCCTTTTAATCCTCTTGAGTTGGTACTGGCCGCCGGCGCATCATTTGTCGCACGCGGGTATTCCAACAATATGGAAGCGCTTAAGAAGATCATAAAAGAGGGGATAGTTCACCCGGGTTTTGCCCTGGTAGATGTCCTGCAGGTGTGTGCAACCTTCTTTAACCGGTACGATGCGTATAATAAATTTGTGTACGAGCTCAAGGATCATGACCCGAGCAATCTCGACGAAGCGGTAAAAAAGGCCCGCGAATGGAATTATGAATCTGAGACCCCTATTTCACTTGGAATATTTTACAAGAAAGAGGGGGAAACATTTGATAGAACGTTCCCGGTTGCTGCACAAAAAACTCGTCCCAGGATTGATATCGTGAAGGAAATTCTGCAGAGATACCTTTAATATCTCGCTGAAAAGACGGAGAAATGTATGGCCACTACAGGCATAATCTGCACGATAGGCCCCGCATGCCGTGATGAGAAAACTCTGCGAACAATGACAAGCGCAGGGATGGATATTGCGCGGCTGAATTTTTCGCATGGTACGTGCTCCGAACATCTCCGAAGTCTCTTGCTTATACGTAAACTCAATCTCAATTATCACCGCCAGGTAAAAATACTCATTGATCTTGAGGGCAACCGCGTGCGTATCGGGAATCTTCCCGACGGCGGTATAGCAGTCAAAAAAAATCAGCAACTTGTGCTGTCGAACAATCCACATTTTAAAAAAGCGGGACACATACCGTTTGATTATGAAGGATCGCTGCACAATATCAAACGGGGCAATCATATTTTCATCGATGATGGGACCATCGATCTTCTAGTCAAAAAAAGTACCAGGGATTATATTGCAACGGAGGTGATCATCCCGGGAACGATCAAAAAACATAAGGGAATAAATATCCCGAACGCTGATCTTCAATTTGACGGACTATCCGGGAAAGATCGTACGGACATCCAGTTCGGTATCGACAACAAAGTTGATTATTTCGCTCAGTCGTTTGTGAGGTATCCATCAGATATCATTGCCATTAAAGAACTCATTGAAACCTGCCACCCGCCGTGCAAGATCATCGCAAAGATAGAAAATCGTGAGGGTATCGAAAACGCAGCCAAGATTTTAGATGTTGCCGACGGGCTTATGATAGCACGGGGAGACATGGGCATCTCTATCCCCATCTATCAGGTGCCGATTGTCCAAAAACAGCTTATCCGGCTGTGTAACAAAAGAAAAAAGATCGTGATAACGGCGACCCAGATGCTTGAAAGCATGACTGAACATCTGATGCCTACCCGGGCAGAGGTTACGGATGTTGCTAACGCGGTGTTTGACGGAACAGACATGGTGATGCTTTCGGGTGAAACTGCTGTAGGTAAACATCCCGTCGAAACAGTCCATATGATGAAACAAATTCTCCGCTACACAGAGCACTCTATAAAAGCTAATCTCAAAAAAAATTCATGAAAGTGCTCATTATCAGCACCAACCGTAACCGCCAGCCGGTGGTGGTTATGCCTTTTGGCGCGGCACTTGTCGCCCAGTCGGTACACAGTGCTGGCCATGAAGTGCGATGTGTTGATTTGATGTTCGAAAAAAACCCTTTACGTGCGGTGGCCAGAAGTCTCGAAGATTTCTCACCGGACGTGGTGGGAATATCGATACGCAATATCGATAATAATGACATGAAAAATGCCAAAGCTCTTGCGTGCGATGCTTTGCCGGTAGTGGAGCTGGTGACAAAGACCGGCATGGCTGAGGTTATACTGGGTGGTGCCGGTGTTAGCGTAATGCCTGAGGCGTTTCTCCGTCGTACAGGAGTTCGGTGGGCCTGTGTGGGTGATGGGGCGATCGTTCTGGCAGCTTTTGTTGCAGCAATTGAAGCACGGAGCGATCCTCGCCGGATAGCGGGTCTTGCATGGATTGACAATGGCGTGTTCATGTCAACAAATTCCGTTCAACCAGCCGGCGGAAAATCAGTACCAAGAGTAGATTTTTCGAAATGGTTTAATATGAGACCCTATCTTCGGCGTATGGCCGGTGTGCCCGTACAAACAAAAACGGGCTGCCCATATGCCTGTATTTATTGTACCTACTCGATTAGTCAAAGCAATACCTATGCTCTGTGCGAGCCAGAAGAAGTAGTGCGACACATCAAGAAAATGATCGACTCTGGGTTAAATGATTTTGAGTTTGTAGATAATGTGTTCAATGCACCGTATGACCATGCGGTTGCCCTTTGCAAGTCGATTGTGCAAAAAAAAGTGCGGGCCCGGTTTTATACAGTTGAACTCAATCCTGGATTTCTTGATGACAAGCTTCTGAGACTTATGGAACAGTCCGGGTTTGCCGGTATCGGGGTGACTGCTGAAAGCGCTTCAAGTACTGTGCTGAACAATTTGGGTAAGGATTATGATCATCACCAGCTGGTCACGGTCGCCGGACATATCTCGCGATCGAAAATACCCTGTTTGTGGATATTTTTGCTGGGCGGACCCGGCGAAACACCGGAAACGGTGCAAGAGACGTTAGATTTCGCCGAAAACTATATTCGACCTACAGATGCCGTTTATTTCAATGTTGGTCTTCGTATATATCCTGGTACGCCGCTGGAAAGGATTGCGCGGACAGAAGGCTCCTTGACGATCGAATCTGATGCGCTGTTTGAGCCGGTATTTTACATGTCGCCGCAGGTAGATAAGACATGGGTATATGGTGCACTTAAAAAGTCGGTTAAAAAGAACATGAACTTTATTGATCCGGACATATTTGCCCGTCCTTTTCTTTCCCCGCTGTCACAACTGTGTTATTATGCAGGCATGCGTCCGCCTTTATGGAAAAATACCCGCTTTCTTCGCCAGGCATTACAATTGATGGGAGTCCATTGATGAATAGCAAACAGGGTGGTCAAAACCAAGCGTATTTGTCGTCCGTCGGGTGTGCCGTACCTGAGTTTAGCATTGACCAACACACTGCATTTACGATGCTCCGCAGTAAATATGCGTGTACCCTCAAAGATAGTACCCTGAAGCTGGCCGAACGGATTTTCTCGCATCCCAGTATTGCCACGCGCCACCTGGCGATTGACAATATTGAGACTTTTTTTGATGAGGATCAGGACCGCAAGATCAAACGTTTTACCACATCCGCTGTGAGACTGGCATCGTCCGCGATCAGTGAGGCGCTTGCCCGGGACGGGATTGGCTGTGAAGATGTCTCGGCGCTAGTTATCAACACTTGTACCGGATATATCTGTCCCGGATTAACCAGCTACGTCATTGAAAAGTTAGGTCTCAGAAAAGATATTCCGGCATACGATCTGGTGGGTGCAGGGTGTGCCGGTGCTGTGCCCAACGTGCAATTGTGCCGGTCTCTTTTATCCGAGACCGGAGGAAGGGCCGTGGTAGGCGTATCTGTTGAGATTTGCAGTTCGGTGTTTCAGGTGAGCGATTCGATCGATTTAATTGTCTCGAATGCACTTTTTGCTGACGGAGCGGCGGCCTTTGTTGTCAGTAATGTTCCCCGGGGATTTGTTTTAATTGATTTCAGCCGGGTCTATGCGCCCGAATTTCGTGATGATATTTGCATGGTGTACCGCGGAGGGCAACTCCATAACCAGCTTTCAAAAAGACTTCCTTCTATTGTGGCCGACCAGGCGGGCGTTACTGTTCGTCAGTTCTTAAGCAACCATGGACTGACTATTTCGAGTATCGATTACTGGGCGATGCATGCAGGCGGTGATAATATTATTGCTGCCATTGAAAACGAACTGGGTGTTTCAAAAGACACATTCGAGTATACACGATCAATACTCAAAGAATATGGCAATATGTCATCACCCAGCGCTCTGTTTGCACTTGAACGTATCTATAAAGACAGTAAACAGGGGCAGACCTGTCTGATGCTTTCGTTCGGGGCAGGTTTTCAGATGCAGATGGCACTGTTTGAAAAACAGTAATTGTTCACTCTGCTGGTTATAAAGTAAAAAAGCTCGACTGCAATCCATTTCGAGGTGCCAGGCACCGGAACCTCGCCAACATGCTGCTGGTTTGGCCGCCAGTGTCTGACCCTACAAAAACTCACCAATCAATTATCTGTTGCATGCTTCGAGAGAAATCAAACACCTATTAAAACAGATACGTTAATTGAGCTCGAAGATTTCTCAAGTCAAGTATATCCTGCGTTGTGTAAAAATCCATTATAAAACAATCAACTGGCGTAAATCCGATCCCGGCAGAATAAAGCACCGCTTGGGTAAACGATTTCGACTGGATATTCTGGGTCGAATTATCGCTGAATAGATAATTGCTTTCCGTATCATTGCCTATCATTGATGGAGAGATACCTGCCCGCAAAACCAGGCGCTTAAGTGCTTGATACTCTGCACCCAGGGAAGCACTTATGGTGCCATTGAATATATAGTTGCTAATCAAAGTATTCTGGGATATGCTGGTCCCGGTTAATCCCGCGGACATTCCGGTAAATGTAAAATTGCCGTTGAGCGCAAATGCCATGAGCAATTTCTGGGGGATTACTTCCTTTGTTCTGCCCCACCCTAAGAACATCTGATAGTTGTCTTGGTGGCCGGTCACCATATTGGAACTCGAGGCATTGGAAGATATATTTACTTGAGAATTGCTAAAATTTAACACTTGAGTGTTTTGTTCCTGGATTTGAGTCGGAGTCCATGATACACTAAAAATCGTCCCGTCATACATAGTATCGTCTATCCGTGTTCTTGTTCGGTATTGAAAATTAAATCCGACTTTTGGCATGGGATTAACTTGCGTGGTAGATGTTGAATTAAATATGGCATTATAGGGAACTTGGATGCGGGCAGTGTAATCGAGGTTGTAATAGTTGTATTGTGAATAGTTTGTACTGTCCTGTTTGGTCTGTTGTAAAATAGAGCTGAGTATTAAGTCTTTTTCTGTAGTCCCGTCGCTGGTGTGGTAGCCGAGTTTCAGATTTAACGATAATGTTTCTAATTCATTGTTGTTTGCAGACGGAGTGGTTGTTTGTGTTGGCGGCAACTCAAAAGCATTGTTAGAAAAACTTGTGTTTACGCTGCTGACATTGTTTACGGAATAATTTCTTTCAGGATAAAGCGCAAATCCCCATGATGAGCCGTCATTGAGATGAAAACTTTTAAGAATTCCCAGATCCAATAACTCCGACTCGTTTTTTGTGATAGACAATGTATTGCCGTTATTAAAAACGTTGTCAAAAGCAGTGAGCTTCTCTGTTTGGTTGAGTGATTCGACCGCTGAACCGATGATCCCAAAGCTCGCGCCGAAGTAACCGGCCGTCATCGGCGAACCAGCATCGCCAATTTGCCCAAAATAGGATTTGTTATTACTTTCTCCTAATCGGGCGGGGTTGGCAAGAATATCAGTATAATCATCAGCCAAAAAGCCAGCCAAGGAATCGCCAAGAGCATGGATCCGGTATGAATCTTGGTCAAGCGCCCAAGCTAGATGTGCACACAATAAAACAGTTGTAACTGCTAATATTTGTTTCTTCATGATTTTTCTCCTTTTTTATGGTGTTTAATAATAAGTATTTTCTTTTAAATGTCATCCCAATAAACCTAACGTTTAAATAACGACGATCTATCGGCTCAGTATCGTGGATGTGCTTAATGAGGATTTCGGATGTGTTTCTTTGTCCATGAGTCCTTCCATTGCCTGCTCACCTCTCTTTCATATAAACTTTTATATCAAATAAGATCGTCAATGAAAATGTCATTATTCGTCATTCATATGACCTTTTAGGATCTTAATTTAAAATGAAAAATATTAATGACCTCAATTTTTTGAATTTAAGGGACGTTGACTAAGGCAATCAGTTCTCTGTAGAGTCATATGTATGATCAGGTGAAGGATATCGTTTGGATTATTTTTTATAAAAACTGGGAACTGACCATGAGGGGGAGATGAAAGGCAACGGCAGCGTTGGGCGAGACGGCAAAAGGCTCTATTAGTGGGTAAAGTGGTCATTTTGAGTTTGCCCGGTGGGGAGGGAAGACTAGATCATAATCCATATATAGTGGCGGGTACCGCAAAGATAGGTGGTTACTAAAACGTACCCTCTAGGGTTACATTCTAGATTTGAACGGGTGCATCCCCGGAGTTGTAAGGCCTAGGCGGCCATTCGTAGCCCTGCCGATTTTGAGTTTTTATAAATCATTTTCGAAACAGCCTGCCTATGGTACCGTTCATTCCAGAACTGCTGATAA
>JBELAT010000099.1:0-10976 GCA_049508565.1 Endomicrobiales bacterium
TATAAGATAGGTTCACGTTCGAAGCCGGTAAATCGAAGGATGATAGATTTATTGAAGATATTAGTAGGTGCTAACGAGGATATTCCGGAGACGGGAATCCTGATTTATGATTTGGATAAACTTTTCTGCACTGTCTTTTTCCGATAGAATCGTATAATAATCTGGCTTGACAGATGGACCTGCCTTACACGCTTCAATCCACTCATTTCTATCAAATGGATCATTTTCAATCGTTTTCCAGAATCCAGTCGCATCAAATAACTGGGTTATTCGGTCAGTTCCCTGCCCCTGAATTTGACTGACTATATACGTAGCAATTCCTACCTGTAATCCGTGCAGACGCGGCCTTTTGCTGATAAGATCAAGCGCATGAGATATCAAATGTTCACTGCCGCTGGCAGGTCTTGAGGAACCGCAAATCTCCATGGATATCCCGTTAAGCATCAAAGCGGTGCTTAACAAGCGTATTCCCTCGATATCATGGTCTGGTTTGGCCATCAGCTGAAATACCGTTGCATCAGATAAAAGTGCGGCGAAATCGTCGATCTGGGTCCCGTTCTTTTTTGATGACAGTTTCCAGTCATGCACAGCAGTTATCTTTGCTACCAGGTCCCCAATACCCGAATGCCACAATATCTGAGGGGCATTGAGGCATATCAAGGTATCAATGACAACTCCGTAAGGCATGGCTGACGGAAATGAACGTCGTTTACCCTGATACTCAAGACTCGATTGAGGACTGCAGAATCCATCATTGGAAAGAGAAGTCGGTGAAGCAATGTAAGGAAGGCGACCGAGAAATGCAACATATTTTGCGACATCGAGTGCCTTGCCTCCTCCAAAGGCCACAATCGCGTTTGTGTTTCGGGGTAAGGATTGAAATATTTCCTGAGCATGTTCAAGACTCGAAGAACGAACAGGAATGTGCTGCAGCACTGAGATACCGTTCTCATTCATTGACTTATCGACACGCTGTATAAGAACCTGATCCAATTCCGTATTGAATAGAACAACAACATTCTGCAGGTGAAGACGACTAATATATATCCCGATCCGATCAAGAGCACCCTGCTTAATTCGAACCAGTGTAGGTATAGTTATGGCAGTATTTCTCAGCATTAATTTGGTTCCTTTGCCAGTTGTAGCGCCACATCTTTCCATGTTTCAAATGGTTGGTATTGTTCACCGAGCTCGTGCAGTTTTTTTGCGAGCCAGTGTTTGGCAAAACGTCTCTGCGGCTTAACGAGCAGCGAGGGAGCCAGATCGGGTCGTCCGTCACCGGCAAATGCTACCCGGGAAGATTGATTCAACGCATCTTGAACAACAGCCATTTTATTAATGCCAAACTCATTAGAACAATAGGGAGAACTCGAAGGAAGAGACATCATCAGCCCCTTGTCCGGGGAAAAAATGCCAGGGTTGGCGTGAACAGGCAGTGAGACTCCTCTAGACTTTAAAAGGAGTTGAATATACCAGTCACATCCCGCCGAAGCGATACTTGTTTTCCATCCCGAGTGTTCTAGAAGTGAAACAGCAGAAGCGAGCTCCGGGTCTATTTCCATGGTATTAACGATCTCTATTAAACGGGATTCTTCAGTTCGTATAGAGCCGAAAATAGAGCGCAATGCCTCGAAATGCGTGATCAGTCCCTCTTCATACATACGCCAGAAGCCATGGGAAGAGATTTCCGGAAACGCTTGGCAGATCAGGTCGTAAAAATCATAGAGAGTCATCGTGCCGTCGAAATCGGACACCAGTATCGCATTCATAAGCAACTTTCCAGAGTGATATTTATCATAACAGGATTGTACTTCGGAATCACATCAAAGTCAAGTGGACAAGAGATCTCGATGTATATAATGCTTACAAGCTCAATGATATCATCGACGAATATGCGTTCATACACGGTGAGACAAAAAAGATATACATCGGTAGAAAAAACATAGTTTGGGCGCAGTCGCATTCACTTTGGGTCAACCCTCGATGCTTTGATGCGATTAGATTAATCGTGCGAGACAAAAGACATTGATCGAATTTCCTAGCATTGCGTCTAGTTCATGACGAAACGAAGCCATTGGCGCGACATAAATTTGCGAGCGACTGTTTGCGGTTACACACCATTTTAATGATAGTAGAAAAAAGTCATAGTAAAGTCGAAAAATAGTAGTTATGAATTTAAAAAATGTGATAGTATATAAGTGCTTCATAAAACCTTACGGGAGTAACGCGTTCCACCAGCTTTCAAATATGTGTGAGCAGTGCAAAAAACCACCATTTGAGGAGGATTCATGCCTGAGAAAATTCTGATTGTGGATGACGATGATGATTTACGTCAGGAGATGGTCTGTAGTATGGATGAATATGATGTGGTTGTAGCCTGCAATGGACAGGAAGCGCTAAAAATACTCAGCAAACCGCACGAAATAAGTCTGATCATACTTGATGTGAAGATGCCGGGCCTGAGCGGTACAGAAGTGCTGAAACTCATCAAAAAAAGAGAAAAGAACATGAAGGTCATTATGCTGACCGCCTTCAGCTCAAAGGACATGATCATGGAGTCGCTGAGGGGGCAGGCAGACGATTATTTAGAAAAGCCTGTTGATATTGACAAATTAAAAGGAGTTGTGGAGAAACTTCTTGAAGCTAAAAAAAGCACAGATGAGGCAGGTGAATCGACAATTGAACAAAAAATAAATCGGGTGAAACGGTATATTGAAAGAAATATATTTAAAAAAGTGTCTCTTGAAGATGCTGCACAAATAGTTGGGTTAAATCCTAAATATTTAAGCAGAATCTTCGGTGATGTGGCTGGAATGGGTTTCATGGATTATAAGCTGAAAATAAAAATAGATAAAGCCAAGGAAATACTTAACACGACAGGAAGCACAATTAGTGAAATTTCAGATAAACTTGGATTTATGAACCCGGAATCATTTATGCGTATTTTTAAGAAAGTAACGGGAAAAACTCCAACGAAATATCGGAAAAGAAAAAAATGAACACTGATGAAAAACAGGGAATCCCACGAAAATCTAATGGAGTGTTTAAAGATTGTGCGGCCACTGGTTTGACTGAACAGTCTCTGCGCGATAGCGAAGATAGATTGCAGCAGGTATTAGAAGTAGCTGCACTCGGTATATGGGGTTTGGACCTGCAGTCGGGAAAAACGTGGAGATCCTTACGCTTTGAACAGATTTTCGGATATTCCCATCAAGAGAAAGAGTTGTCATATCAGCTATTACTTGAACATATAGTGCCTGATGATCGCAAAGAGGTTGACGATAAATTCAAACAGGCAATTGCACGGGGATTAGAATGGAACTTCCAATGCCGTATTCGCCGGGATGATGGTGTTATCCGGTGGATAGAGATGAAAGGAAAACCGAAATTAGGAGTAAAGAGTGAAGTAACACACATGATCGGGTTGGTGAGGGATATAACAGAAAACAAAGAAGCAGAAGAACAAATAAACGATATGGCCAGATTGACCGAAGAAAGTCCCAGTCCGATTCTCAGTATAACAAAAGATCATATCGTGCAATATGCAAATAAAGCAAGTACATTTTTGTTAACATGCTGGCATTGCTCAGTGGGTGAAGCTGTTCCGGCAGATATACAGGAAACAATCACGTGCAGTCTTGATTCTAATGAAAAGTTACGACGCACGGTTTCGTGCAACGAGACTATATACTCTCTTTCATTTTCACCTGTCGTTAATAAGGGGTATGTCAATATCTATGTTAGCGATATCAGTGAAAGCATGCATGCAGCGGGAAAATTAAAAGAGCGTGCGCACATGCTGAGCCTGGCCCCTGTCTTTGTCTGGACAGAAGAAAAGGGAATAATATTTTGGAATAAAGGCTTGGAAAACCTCTATGGCTGGACGAAAGAAGAAGCACTCGGCATGCAAAGCCATGTATTACTAAAGACGATATTCCCTCAGCCTCTCGAAGAATTGAAGTCCGTGCTTTCCCGGGATAAGTATTGGTCCGGTGAACTAACTCACTTTAAGAAAAATGGTGACGCAGTTGTTGTGGCAAGTAGCTGGGTTCTAAAAGATGGGTTTGACGGAAGTTCCACAGCAATCATCGAAACCGACAATGACATAACTGAACTCAAAGAAACAGAGATGGCATTGCTCGAAACACGTGACTATCTTGAGAATCTATTCAGTCATGCGAGTGGACCAATTATTGTGTGGGACCGTGAGTTTAAAATCATTAGATTTAACAGCGCTTTTGAACATCTGACAGGATATGCCCGTGAGGAAGTAGAAAAAAAAGAATTGCATATGTTATTTCCTCAAAATAACCGTAATGAGTCATTGAGCAAAATAAATCGTACGCTGGCCGGAGAATATTGGGATTCGATGGAAATTCCGATACTGAGAAAGGATGGGCAAGTACGAGTAGTCCTGTGGAATTCTGCAAACATCTACGAAAAAGACGGGTCAACACTGTTATCCACTATCGCTCAGGGGCAGGATATTACTGACCGCAAAAATGCCGAAGAGGTGCTCAAACGAGATAAATCTAACTTTGAAAGTTTAGTCAGAGAAAGAACCCGTGAACTGTTGCATGCCGAGATTGAGCTGGAAAATGCAAAACGACTCTCTGACATCGGTGCATTGTCCGCGACTGTAGCCCATGAGTTGCGTAATCCTTTAGGGGTTATTCGAACTGCAGTTTATAATATTCGACGCAAAAGTGATAATCCGTCATTAAACGGGCATATAAATAATATTGAAAAGAAAATACAAGAAAGCGATCAAATTATAAATAATCTTTTAGGATATTCACGCATAAAAATGCCTCACCCCGAAAAAGTCGAATTGTATGGTATTCTCGATGAGTGTATAAATTTTACCAGGGAACGATTTGAAAAGAAGAATCTGGTAATCAATAAAATGTTCGAGCCGATAAAAGATATATACGTGAACGTGGATCCTTATCAGATTCGTGAAGTATTTAATAATATTTTGGACAATGCGTGTCAGGCCGTGGGTGTAGTGGGTGGAAAAGTGGATGTATCGGCTACTTGTAGTCGCCCCGAAGTAATCAACATACGATTTAAGGACAATGGATGTGGAATCGAAAACTGCGATATAGATAAGGTCTTTGAACCGTTTTTTACGAGGAAATCAAAAGGGACCGGGTTGGGTCTAACAATATGCCGTGAAATGATGCACCTCAATGGTGGCGAAATAATAGTGGCAAGCAAGGTCGGTAAAGGCACGACATTCAATGTGTCTTTGGCGAAGAACCTGCCTCAATAGGAGGAGAGTATGAAAAAAATACTTATTGTAGATGATGATGAAGAGATGTGTGAAGAATTATCCGAGATATTGCGAGATGAAGGGTATGCGGTGGACGTTATGCATGACGGCAGAAAAGGCAGAGAACGGCTTGATCAAATGAGCTATGATATCCTTCTTCTCGATATTAAACTTCCTGGGTTAAATGGTTACGATATCCTCAGTGCAGTAAAAGCTTCCAAGCCAGACATTAAAGTTATCGTGCTCAGCGGTGGAGCATTGACAAAAAATCCTCACGAAGTGTCTCACGAATTTGATGAAAAAGAAAAGATACTTAAACGGGCCGATGTGCTCATGAATAAGCCCTATGATGTTGCTGTGTTGATCGATAAAATACACGAGCTTGCTCGGGGTAAGTAATAGCTGTGATGATTTTTAGCTTGTCAATTTCATGTGATGTTTTTTGCGGTGATAGAGGAAGAAAATCAGCAAAATAAAGAACCCGGCAATGTAACTGTACATATATAATGAGTACAATATAGCCATGCAAAAAGAGATCGACATAAATCCCAAAAAAATATTTATTGTTGACGATGATCCTAAGTTGTTAGAAGAGATTGAGTACGCATTGGTTATGGCGGGACACGCGGTCACCATCAGTATTGATGCGTGTTCGGTTGTAAAAACCGCCGACGAAATAAAACCGGATATTATAGTGCTTGATATTAAAATGGAAGGAAAAACTGGATTTCAAGTGGCGGATGATCTAAAGCATTTCCCAGGTACGGCAGCAATTCCGATACTTGCGATGACGGGTTGTTTTACAGAACCACAACATTTGTCATTTATGAAACGGTGCGGGATTGATGACTGCATTGTAAAACCGATTGATCCTTATGAAATGATGTTGAAAATAGAAAGCATGGTATAGGACGGATATGATAATGAAAAAAAAGATAATGATTATTGATGACGACAAGGAACTGCTTGACGAACTTGCGGCGTTGTTGGTATCCAATGGCTATGAAGTAACAGCAATATCTAACGGGAAAGCAGGGCTTGAAATGATTCCTAAGGTGTTGCCTGACCTGTTGCTTTTGGATCTGAAAATGGACGGAATGAGTGGATTTCGAGTTGCGGATAAGATTAATTGCTCTTCGGACGCCAAGACTATTCCGATTATTGCCATGTCAGGGCATTATTCGCCAGAAGAGTATTCTCTGATTCTCAAAATATGCGGGATTAAACGTTGCATTACAAAACCATTTTCACCTGAAATGATACTTAATGAAGTAAAAAACGCTCTTAGTAAAGACACCGTTTCATCCTGTAACATTTAAGTGCTCATGGACTGAAAGTTTACTGCAGCGGTGAAGCTCAATACACCACGGATGCTCACAGAGAAACAGGATTCAGTTGACGCCTTTTTACATGTTACCTTTTATGAAGATGTAGCAGTTTTTTTTACTAAAAATACAGGCGTGCAAAGAAATAGTTTCACTTTCATTTTGACTGTCAATGGTATGATGAAAGGGGGATGATATGAGTAAAAGTGTTACGATTTATACTACCCCGTCCTGTGGTGGGTGTATTATGCTCAAAACATTTTTAAAGGATAATGCTATTGCCTTTGAAGAAATTGATGTATCATCTAGTTCGGATAAAGCCCAGGAGGCAATTCGCAAATCCGGACAGATCTCTATTCCTTTGATAGATATAGATGGAAAAATCATTGTTGGTTTTGATCAAACAGAACTGGTTCGTGAACTCGGTTTAAATGGTAAGGGACAACAGAAATGAACGACCTTATAATCATTGGAGCAGGTCCCTGTGGTATTACCGCAAGTATCTTTGCGGCTCGCAAGAAGATGGACTTTTTACTCATCACTGAAGATATAGGGGGACAGGCGCTGTTGACGAACTCTGTTGAAAACTACACGGGATTTACCATATTGACAGGCCCGGAGCTCGTTGCCAAGTTCAAGGAACAACTTGATCTCAATAACATAGCGGTAAAAACGGGAGAAACTATAATTTCTATCGTACAAGAAGACGGATTGTTTAAAGTTAAAACTAGTAAGGCTGAATATGTTTCTCGATCAGTAATCATTTCTTCTGGCAGACAGCATGCGAAATTAGGGGTTATGGGCGAATCCCGATTCGTCAATAAAGGAGTGGCTTACTGCGCCACGTGTGATGCGCCGGTATATGGAGGCAAGGATGTTGTGGTCATAGGTGGTGGTAATTCGGCTTTAGATGCCGTACTGCAGCTGAGCAAATATGCGCGTCAGGTATATGTAATTAACCGTGGATCTGCATTTAGAGCTGATCCCATTCTGATTGATAAGGTGTCCTCTGCAAAGAATGTTACGGTCTATCATAATGCATCTGTTCAGGAAATTGCGGGAAATGAGTTTGTCGAGAGAGTAATGATTCAGCAGCAATGTTGTACAACTATCGTGCTGCCTGTCCAGGGAGTATTTATTGAGATCGGTACTTCCGCATCGTCTGATTTTATATCATTTGTCAATAAAAATGCGCACGGAGAGATAATGATTGATTGTTCCTGTGCTACCAATATACCGGGTCTCTTTGCGGCAGGAGATGTCACCACCGTATCCGCAAAACAGATCATCATTGCCTGTGGTGAAGGGGCAAAAGCAGCCGTTTCCGCATATAAATATGTATTGCAAAATAAAACTAACCGCTCAAAAGCTGATATCTCACCAGTTGTTTAGTATTTCATTTCACCGCAAATATCTCTTCAAAAAACGATAGCATTGCTTGCCAGGATCGTCGATCTGCCTGTTCGTTGTAGGCTGCGCCGGTTGAGGGATCATTTCCTGCGTCCTTGTTAGTGAATTTGTGCACCGCTCCGCCATATATATTCAACTGCCAGTTGACACCGGCGTCGCGCATTTCCTTCATAAATGCCAGTAACTGATCGTTCGAAGTATATGGATCATTCGCCCCATGGAGTACAAGTATTTTTGCTTTTATATTTTTTGCATCGGAAGGATTTGGGGTGTCTAGATTGCCGTGAAAAGAAACCACTCCGGCAATAGGGGCGCCACTGCGCGCCAGTTCGAGAACAACCCCTCCTCCGAAACAATAGCCAATAGCAGCAATTCGAGAGTGGTCAACCATTTTTTGGTTTAAAAGTTCGTTAAGTCCTGCTTGAGCTCGTGATCGCATGAGTAAACGGTCAGCACGATAAATACCCGCTTGTTTGGCCGATTCAGCGGTAGTAGCTGGGCGTATTCCTTTACCATATATATCTGCTCCAAATGCGACATAACCTAACTTTGCCAGCTGTTGTCACTTATTTTCAAAAAAGCATTGAAAAATCAACATTTCACTTTTTTATTAGGCACTACATTTAATCCTTTTGAACTCTGTAGCCCTTTTATTACAGTTTTGCGATTATGTACGGCGTCGAATCTCTGTTGACTCGCATGACTTGATATATTTTCTTTGCTTCCTGGGAAATCCGTGAGGGTAACCCATAGCGTATTTTCTTTTTCGCATCAAACAGAATACTGGTTTGCACATGTATCAATAGCTGCCTGATATGTTCAGGACTCAGTTTTATGTACTGCAATCTGATTCGATACTCCATATGTTTCACCAATGCATACGCCGTAAAACATATCGCAAAATGTGCGCGTATTCTTTCAGGAACCCAATGAAATACCGGCCGCGCTTTTAAATCATGCTTCGTTATCCGGAACGCCTCTTCAACATTCCACAAATTATTATATTGAGCTAAGATTTCTTCGTCAGATACCACCTGCGCATTCGTTATAACCCCGTGCAACCCGTCCCACGTGCTATCGGACTCTATTTTCTCGGCATTTAATTCTATCGAGCTTGTCCCGGTTATCTTAAGATATTTCTTGTAGCCATAGTTGGACAAATAATCTTTCTGGTTCTTCGATTTCCCTAGTTTCTTCTTGAGCTTTTCGATTGCCGTGAGCCGATCATGCGCGTCTTTGCGCGCACGGCTCTCTTTATAACTTACCACCAGCCTTCTGCCTGATTCTACGTCGAATTGCGCTATCTTAAAACCTTCCTTGATGACACGGTAATTGCTCTGGCTTACTATTTTTCCCTTGATTGCATCATTCATGTTCTTGAGCCGGGCTCCTACGATGTACTCAAATCCGTTGTCCTCAAGCTCACTGAGATTGTCTTCGTTAAACATCCCGCGATCGGCTACGAATATTACTTTGTCTAAATTGTACTTCGTTTTTACTTCTTTGAGGATCGGCAGTAATGTGTGCCCTTCATACGTGCTTCCCGAGAATAGTTTGTACCCTATCGGCAATCCGTCTTTGGTCACCATCAACGACAAAAGCACCTGCGCCTGGTTGAATTTTAAATCCTTACTGTATCCAAATCCTTTTAAATCATCTTCCTCAAATGATTCGAAATATATTGTCGTCGCATCAAAAAATATAACATCGATCTTCTCGTTAAAGAGCCCCCGCGTGTTTTTATAGGTTATTTCGTTGACGCGAGCTATGCTTTCTTCCGTAAGTCCATCCATCATCCGATAGACCTTGTTCAAGTCTATCTTCACCCCAAAATCTTCTTCCAGCATGTCCACCGATGCCCGCTTGCTTCGCGGGTTGGCTATCCGCGCTAGCACAATGTCCCGAAAGGTGTTTACACACGACGTTTGTCTCGCGGGATTCTTAAATACTCCCCGATACCCTAGCTCGTCAAATAATTCCCCATATATATCATGGATCCCGCTTACTGTTCGCGATTCCTCTTTGAGATTCTTGACGTTGACTTTGTAATCTTCCTCACTATAGTGCTTCGGCTTTTGTTTTGTCTTTGCCAGTTCTTCCGGGCCAAACAATGCTTGTTGTCCATCCGCCTCAAGTTTTGTCTTGATAGATTCCGCCAGCATTTTTAACTGCGCTAATTCATCTTCGTCGAGTGCTATGCCGACGTAGCGCACGATTTTCTGGCTGACGGTATCGCCACGGCGCACAGATTCAACTATCTGCACTGACTTCCTCGGGCTGTTTGGCGTTGTCTTGACTCGTATGAACATAGTGAGAGTATATCAAAGAACAATCAGATTGTCAAGTATTACATTTCTACTAGGCACTACATTGCATCCTGGATGCCTTCATCGTCGATGGATCCTCCGGTTTTATGCCAAAAGTGACGAAGTCGGGAGTAAACGGTCAGCACGATAAATACCCGCTTGTTTGGCCGATTCAGCGGTAGTAGCTGGGCGTATTCCTTTACCATATATATCTGCTCCAAATGCGACATAACCTAACTTTGCCAGCTGTTGTACGAACCAAGCCCATTCCATTCATGGATGACCAAGATGCCTGGCCGATGACCGGTAAATGAATCATCGTACGCCAAGTATCCTTGCAGTACGGTACTGCTATCCTGGTAAATAACATCAGACGTTATCATTTTTGCAGTTCCGGCACCGGTTAAAGCACATACAAGAGCAATACTTACTACACAAAAACGACCTATTTTTGGGAATTCCAACTCTGCCGTACTCAATGGTGTAAGATTCATGATATTTCCCTCCCTACTTGTATGATTGATTATATATAACCAGCCACACCTGTCCGGTTAAAGTTTGAAAAAAATCCCCCGATACGGTAGAATGTTTCTGCGAGGAAACAAATTCACCGACGGAGGATTGATATGGGAAATTATAGCACAATCATGAGTCAGTTGC